>NZ_JBMPGU010000004.1:0-363803 GCF_049323015.1 Thalassococcus sp. BH17M4-6 | reverse complement strand
AGCCTTGATCGTTTTGAAGAAGGTTTCCACCGCTGCGTTGTCGTAGCAATTTCCAGTGCCACTCATTGATGCCTGGAACCCATGCTGGCGCAGGATTTTCTGGTAGTCGTGAGAGCAGTATTGGCTGCCGCGATCGGTATGGTGAATGCAGCCCTTCGGTGGCCGTCGCAGCGCAATCGCCATGTTCAGTGCCCGGATCGCCAGATCGCGTTTCATTCGATTGCTGACAGCCCAGCCAATGACGCGCCGGGAATGCAGGTCAAGGATGACAGCCAGATAGAGCCAGCCTTCGCGGGTCCACACATAGCTGATGTCGCCCGCCCATTTCTGATTGGGCGCATCTGCGTGGAAGTCCCGGTTCAACAGATTGGGCGCGATGTTGAAGGCATCGTTGCTGTCCGTCGTCGCCTTGAACTTCCTGTTCCGCTTCACCTCAATGCCATTCTCGCTCATTAGCCTGCCGATACGGCGGTGCCCGACTTCAAGGCCCAATTCCTTCAGTTCCTCTGTCTGAACCGCGCCGGGTTTGCCGGAGACTTGAAACCTGAGAAGGATGAGAGTCATGGAAAAGAGCAAGATGGCCAACCGCTATTCACCGGAGGTCCGCGCCCGTGCGGTGCGGATGGTGCTGGAACACCAGAGTTCCTATGAAACGCAGGGCGCCGCGATAGCGGCGATTGCACCGAAGATCGGCTGTATTCCGCAGACGCTTGCAGTCTGGCTGAGGAAGGCCGCGAAGGACGCCGGTGCTGCGGGTGGCACGACCAGCGACGAGCGCGATCGGATCAAGCTGCTTGAACGCGAGAACCGTGAGTTGCGTCAGGCGAATGAGATCCTCCGCAAAGCATCAGCTTATTTCGCTCAGGCGGAGCTCGACCGCCCGTTGAAGCGATGATCGGGTTTATTGACGATCATCGTGCCGTTTATGGGGTCGAGCCGATCTGCCGGGTTCTGCCGATCGCCCCATCGACGTATTATGCGCACCTGGCCATCCGTGCCGATCCGTCCAAGGCGTCGGCGCGACAACAAAGGGATGCAGCGTTGCGTCCCGAGATTCAGCGGGTCTGGGACGCTAACTTCAAAGTCTACGGCGTGCGCAAAGCCTGGCACCAGCTCAGACGGGAAGGCTTCGATGTCGCCCGTTGCACGGTAGCGCGGCTGATGACCCAGATCGGGCTACGTGGGGCCGTGCGTGGCAAGGTCATCAAGACCACGCAAAGCGATACAGCGGCACCATGTCCACAAGACAAGGTGAACCGCCAGTTCCGGGCACCGGCACCGAACATGCTGTGGGTGAGCGACTTCACCTACGTCTCGACCTGGACCGGCTTCGTTTACGTGGCCTTCGTGATCGACACATTCGCCAATCACATCGTTGGCTGGCGGGTATCAGGGTCAGCCAAGACGGACTTCGTTCTGGATGCGCTGGAGCAGGCGCTCTACAAACGACGCCCCGATGGTGACGGCAGCCTGGTGCATCACAGCGATCGCGGGTCCCAATACGTCTCCATCCGCTACACTGAACGCTTGGCCGACGCTGGCATCGAGCCCTCAGTCGGCAGCGTTGGCGACAGCTACGACAACGCCTTGGCCGAGACGATCAATGGTCTCTACAAGACTGAGGTCATTCGCCGTCGCGGTCCGTGGAAAAACCTCGAGGCCGTTGAGATGGCGACCCTCGAATGGGTCGATTGGTTCAACAACCGCCGGCTGCTTGAACCCATCGGGAACATCCCGCCTGTAGAGGCAGAAGCCAACTACTATGCGCAGCGTGCCGCGCTCGATATGGTCGCATAAAGTGAAGCTATTGGTCTCCGGCAAACCCGGCGCGGTTCAGTCATGCGTGGTCGACCATAGCTACCCAAAGACAGGGCGAACTGCTCGCGAATGTGCGCGAGGACCACCATGTCTTTCCGTTGGCTCTGGCTGAGCGGACGATTGCGGTAGGCGCGATATCCCCGTGGGCTGACATCCATGATCTGGCACAGCCGCTCGACAGGGAGCATTTCCGCGTTCTTTGCAATGAAAGCAAACCTCATTTGCTTCGCTCCGCAAAGAACTGGGTGGCCTTTTTTAACACCTCTCTCTCCTCCCGAAGCATGCGGTTCTCTTTGCGCAGCTCCGCAACCTCGCGCTCGAGATCAGATTGGGCAGAAGGCTTCTCTGGATTGCGCCGATCCTGCTGGATCCAACGGCTCAGTGTCGAGAAGCCAACGCCAAAATCTGCAGCGACCTGCTTGCGCGGCAGCCCGCTGGTTAACGCTACCCGCACTGCTTCTGCGCGAAATTCCGGGGTGGGGTTCGATACCATGATGTCTCTCCTTTGTGGCAAAATACCAAGTCAAAGGAGCGGAACAATTCCGTGACAGGTCCAATCTTCTGCGATCTCGCGCCGTGTCCGGCCGCTTGTCAGCGCAAGTCTAACCGCTTCCCGCCGAAACTCCGGCGTCGGTCTGTTTCCGTTTCCCATAGAACACCTCCTGGTTCCTCAGTTGGTGCTCTCCACTTTTTCCGGGCAAGTCCAGGCCCCCTCACGTCCAAGACTGGCGGCTTCCGCAGCCTGCGCTGCCCGTCGCGATCCAAACGTAACTTCATGTCCGGCGTGGTAGAGACGCACGCCGATAGCGCGCCCCATGTTTCCTGCTCCAATGATTCCGATCTTCATGTTTCTTGTCCTTTCAAGTCCTGGATCTGGTGAGCGCGTGTCCATCCTCGGCCCAACGGGCTTCAGTTGAGGAGGAGGCCACCATCGACCGGCAGGACGACGCCGGTGATGTATGGGTTCGTCATCAGACTGACGGCGGCCGCTGCGATGTGCTCGGGCTCGCCAGTGCGCGCCACGGGCAGGTCCTTCTCCATCCACGCCGCGAGGTTCTTGCGCTCTTCGTCTTTCCAGACATTGGTGAGCACGACGCCCGGCGCGATGATGTTCACCCGTTTGGGCGCCAGCTCTCGCGCGAGCGTTCGACCCGTTTGCATGATCGCCGCCTGCACGCCGTTCATGACCGATAGACCGGCCTCCGGACCCGTCGGAGAAATCCCTGCAACCGATGAGAGCATGGTCAGCGATCCATTCTTTGTCATGCGCGGCGCGATCGCTTGCGCGACATGGACGTGACCCCAGAACTTGTCGAAAGACGCGCGCATCTTGTCCTCCTCCAGTTCGAGGAATGCGCCGCGCTTCTTGTTCTCATCGGCGACGGCCGAGACAAGCACGTGATCGACATTCCGGACGTTCTTGAAGGCGTCCCGCACCGATTGCGGATCGAGGTAATCAATCGGCAGGACGGCAGCGCGCGAGGGATCGGTCAGCTCATCGCGGACCTTCTCAAGGCTCTCGCGCGTCCGGCTCGCGAGAAGAACCTTTGCGCCAAGCTCACTAGCCAGGCGGCTTGTGGCGGCGCCTATTCCGGAAGACGCGCCAACGACGAGCACCGTCTTTCCTTCAAGAGTGAACGGGTTGGTGGCGTTGGCACTCATTGGTCTTCTCCTAACAGAGTATCTTTTTCGACGATCGGCTTGTTGCTCAGCTCCGCGAGCAAGCCGCGCACGCTCAACTCGACCATGTTCGGTTGGCCGCCCGGAACTGTGTGGTCGGGATAGGCCGCGAAAAGCGCAGCGCGGACCTGCTCGACAATCGTCTCCTCATCGAGCCCTGCAGCGATGGCAGCAGCGACCCGCGCGCGGGCGTCAAGCGTGTAAGCTTCGTGGTCCGCGAGCAAGCGTTGCGCAGGCCCCGGATCGCCATGACCAGGGTGAATTGTCACTGCGTCGGGAAACAACACGCGCAGCGTATCGACCGTCGTGAGGATCGCGTCGGAGCGCTCCTCGTAGAAGAGGCCGTGCATCCGATTCAGAACGGTGTCACCCGTATAGAGATCGCCGGTCGAAGGCAGATAGAAGGCGGTTGCGCTCGTGGCCTCACTTGCGCCGAGTTCGCGCGTGATGATCGTCACGCCGTCAATACTCAGCGTCTCGTTTGGTTCGATGATCCGGTTGGGAACGATAAACTCGTCAGGCGCGGCTTCCGGCGCGAGGTCGCGCACCACCTGATGGTAGCCGTAGTGGTCCACTTCGATGACACGGGCGGTCTCGGCAGAAGCGTAGATGTTGGCGTCCGGCCACTCAGCACGGAACTGCTCCAGCCCCGTGTAGTGATCGGGATGTCCGTGGGTCACGAAGATCGCGATGACCGGTTTACCAAGCGTTTTCACAGACGCCAGCGCTTCGGCGGCGTGCTGGGTGTCTCGCTGGGTATCGATGACGATGACGCCATTCGGGGTCTCAATACAATGCGTGTTGACCGAGCCGTGACCCTCATAAGTGTAACGACCGACGGAGATAGTCTGTATTTCCTCGACGACCGGCTCGGCCGTTTGCGCGATGGACGGCGAAGCGCCGAAAGGCGCGCCGCCGAGCGCGAGCGCCAAGGCAAGGGCAGAGGTCAGTGATGCCAATTTTGTGCGATGTGTCATGGGATCGTCCTTTCTGACCAAAACTTGACGCCTCAGAGCTCATCATTCAAATTGATATACATGAACGGTGAATTCAGTGAGATTGAGTTACGCAAGCTGGACTTGAACTTGTTGCTCGTCTTCTCGGCCATCATGCGGGAGCGTTCGGTCGGTAAGGCGGCGGATCGTCTGTTTCTCGGGCCGTCGGCGGCGTCCATGGCCCTTTCGCGCTTACGAACCGCAGTAGGCGATCAGCTGTTCGTCAAAACCGCTGAGGGTATGGAGCCGACAAGCCGTGCACTAGCGCTGTGGGAAGGGCTGGCGCCGGCGCTGGCGTCGATCGAGACATCCATTCGCGCGGTCCGGGCCTTCGACCCGACCACCGCAGAGCGATCAGTCAGGTTTGCCGCGCCGGACGACCTCGATATCGCCCTTCTGCCGCGCCTGATGGAACGCCTTCAAAAGGAGGCGCCGGGCGTTCGCATGATCGTTCGCGCCGCTGATTATCGAACACTTCCTGCACGGCTTGATGAGGGCGACGCCGATCTGGCTCTATCGGCTACACCCAATGCGCTTGATAAACGGCATTGCCATCGACATCTTTATGAGGAACCGTTCGCCGCGCTCTACTGTCCGAAGCAACTTGGCGTCACCGGCGATCTTAACCTACAGACCTTCGTGGCGATCCCGCATCTGTTCCGATCCTTGAGCGGCGACTTTCACGGTCAGATCGACGATGCGTTGGCGAAGATCGGCGAGACGCGGCGCGTGTCGATGGCGCTATCGAACTTTTCCGCAAGCCCATTCCTGCTCAAATCGAGTCCGTGCCTCATCAATATGCCGGCTGTCGCCGCTCGTTACTTCGCCGAAGCCTTCGAGCTCGAAGCGAGTGCGCTACCCATCCGTATCGAGACATTCCCCGTCTCGATCATATGGCACGCCCGCTCGGACGAAGACCCTTTTCACGTCTGGTTTCGCGAGCTTGTCGCGGCAACTTGCTTGGATCTTTCGGTGGAAACCGGGCTGTTTCATGCCAAAGTCTGAGTGCAGCATTCTCGCGTAAGCACCAAGTAAGCACACTTGCACGATAGACGAAAAATTCTAAGGTGCTGATTTTATTTAAGAAAATGGCGCACCCGACAGGATTCGAACCTGTGGCCTTCGCCTTCGGAGGGCGACGCTCTATCCAGCTGAGCTACGGGTGCATACCGTTCGCGAGATGCTTACGCCATGCTTACGCGAGATTTTCGGCCTCTTGAAGAGCGAACCCGATATCCGCTCAAGCCGTTGTTTAGTCACTTCTTTATTCCAGCACCTTTCGCCATCGCCAGACTTGACATCCGCCTTCGGAGGGCAGCGCTCTATCCAGCTGAGCTACAGGTGCCTGAGGGCGATATAGACGGCCCGGCGGGGCGCTGCAATGGCAAATGCCGGATCAGCGCCTCAGCCAAAGAGCTCATGCGCGAGTTCCAGCGCCTCGATCAGCACATCGACCTCTTCGCGGGTGTTGTAGACCCCGAAAGACGCGCGGCAGGTGGCGGTGAGGCCAAGGTGATCCATCAGCGGCCCGGTGCAGTGCTGGCCCGCCCGCACCGCGACGCCCTTCTTGTCGAGGATTGTCGAGATGTCATGCGCATGGGCGGCACCATCCAGCGTGAAGGAAAAGATCGCCGCCTTGTCGGGTGTCGTGCCCTGCACCTGCAGCCAGTTCAACCCGTCAAGCCGCTGACGGGCATAGGCGGTGAGGTCCTTTTCATGGGCGGCGATATTCTCCATCCCCAGGTCCATCATATAGTCCAGCGCCACGCCCAGACCGATGGTCTGGACGATGCCGGGCGTGCCGGCCTCGAACTTCATCGGCGGATCGTTCCAGATCACCTCGTCCTTGTGGACCTCCTTGATCATGTCGCCGCCACCGATGAAGGGCATCATCTCGTCCATCCGGTCGCGGCGGATGTAGATCGCCCCCGACCCCGACGGCCCATATAGCTTGTGTCCGGTGATGGCGTAGAAGTCGCAGCCGATATCGGCCACATCCACAGGCATATGCACAGCCGCCTGGCTGCCGTCGACCAGCACGGGCACGCCGCGGTCGCGGGCGGCGGCGCAGATCGTCTTGACGTCAACGACGGTGCCCAGGACATTGGAAAGATGGGTGATCGCGATCAGGCGCGTCTTTGGCCTGATCGCGTCGACGACCTTTTGCGGATCAAGGTATCCGGTGCTGTCCACATCGACCCAGACCAGTTTCACCCCCAGCCGTTCGCGCAGGAAATGCCAGGGCACGATGTTGGCGTGATGCTCCATCACCGACAGGATGATCTCGTCCCCCGCCTGCATCCGCGGCATCGCCCAGCCGTAAGCCACCAGGTTGATGCCCAGCGTCGTACCGGTGTTGAGCACGATCTCTTCCTCGTCCGGCGCGCCGAGGAATCGCGCGACAGTGCCGCGCACGCCTTCGTATTTCTCGGTTGCGAGGTTCGACAGGTAGTGCAGGCCGCGATGGACGTTGGCGTATTCCTCGGCATAGCCGCGGGTCACGGCATCGATCACCACCTGCGGTTTCTGCGCCGAGGCGCCGTTGTCGAGATAGACCAGCGGTTTGCCGTTCACCTCTCGCCCGAGGATCGGAAAGTCGCGGCGGATGTCGTGCACGTCAAACATTGGTCGTCAGTCCCATGGTCGTGGCCCCGATGAGGGTCAGAAAGAAAGAAAGCCCCAGCGCCATGCCGGTCACCCCCAAGAGCAGCACCAGCGCCGCCTTGAAAAGGCTGTCAAAGCCGTGCGCCTCGTCAAGAAAATTCGTGAGGATCCAGACCCCCAGCACCGATGCCGCGACGACCACAAGACCGGCCAGCCCCGGGTCGATGGTCATCAGCACCATCACCGCCAGTTGCACCAGCATGCGCACGGCCTGCAACCAGATCAGCAAAAGGCCGACCCCTTCGATGCGGCCGACCCCGCCCAGTGACCGCCCGGTCCAAGTCAGCGCGATGGCTGTCACCCCCAGCGTGCCGCCCAGCGTGAGCATGAAGATCACCGGATTGCTCAGCAGTGGCACCAGCGCGTCGGACGGCGGCGAGATTTGCGCCGTCGCCAGAAAGATCATGGTGTTGAGCACAACGACCAGGGCAAAGGCCAGCAGTAGCGCCTCGTGCCCCAGCCGAAGCGACAGCAAGAGGCGCGCAACCTCGCGCGGGGCCACGAGCGTCTGCCAGGCCAGGCGCAGAAATCCCCCCAGTGTCACGCTGTCACCGCGCTTTCCGCGACCCGCAGGCTGGCCAGCCAGAACCACATGAACACGCCGAACCACACCGCGCCCACCAGCGTCAGCGCCGGGCCGGGCCCGACAAAGCCCGCCACCAGCCCGTTGAGCAGGATGAGCGGCGCCGAGGCCAGAAGGCTCCAGAACAGTGCCAGGCGTGCGCCGTACCAATCGCCCTGCCCGCCGACCAGTCGCGCCAGCAGATGCGAGAGCGCGGCCAGCAGGTAAAGGCCCAGCGGCGCGATGAAGAGCCAGCCGAAAAGCGCCCCGGCCAGCAGCGCGTTCAGCTCGATCTCTTCCAGATGCGCGCGGCGCGACAACACCGGCCATTGCGCGATAAAGACCAGCAGGCACGCGCCCATCAGCACCGCAAGCGCGCGGTCCTCGCGCCTGCCCGCTGACAGAAGGCGGCGCATGACCGCCCCCGGCCCCCGGTAGGTGGCCGCGATATCGCGCGTGACCGGCAAGGGCTCAGGCGCTCCGCCGCAAGAGCCAGGCCTCGATCCGGCCGACGATTTCCTCAGCCAGGGTTTCGTCCTCGATCTCCCCGACCGCTTCGGCGAGGAACGCCAGCGTCAGCAGATTGGTCGCATCGCGATGCGCCACCCCGCGCGACCGGAGGTAGAACAGCGCCTCTTCGTCGATCGCGCCCGAGGTCGAGCCATGCGAACAGGCCACATCGTCGGCGTAGATCTCAAGTTCGGGCTTGGCGAGGAACTGGCTGTCGCCGTCCAGCAGCAGGCTCTGGCTGATCTGGTAACCGTCGGTCTTCTGGGCCCCGGCCTTCACCAGGATCTTGCCCTGGAAGACGCCGGTGGCGCCGTTGCGCAGCACCTTCTTGAACACTTGGCGGCTTTCACAATTCACCGCGTCATGGGTGATGAACACCGTGTCGTCGTGGTGAAAATCACCGTCCCCGACGCAGGCGCCCGCCACGTGGGCTATGGCGTCGTCGCCGGTCAGTTCGATGATGCATTCATTGCGGGTCAAGACGCCGTTCGCGGTGAGCGTGAAGCTTTTGAACGCCGACTCTGCGCCAAGCCGGGCAAAGATATGCGTGGCGGCGCGGCGTTCGTGGTCGCGGCCTTGCGCCCGGACGTGATGGAACCGGGCGGTGTCTGCCACGTCGACTTCCATCACCTTGTTGAAGCGTGCGGCGGCCGGTCCGTTTTCCAGGATCGTCACCTCAGCACCCGCGTCGACCTTGATCACGTGATGCAGGATCGCGTCAGAAACCTCTGATTTATGATGATAAATCAGGTTGATCGGCTTCGACGGCGTGCCCGAGACATGCAGCAGGATACCGTCCGTCGCAAAGGCGGTGTTGAGCGCCGCCAGCGGGCGTTGCACCGGGGACTGGCCGTTGGTTTCCAACGCGCCGTAGAGATCCTTGGCCCAGTGGATGTCCGATGCGCTTTCGGCCAGACGTTCGATGCTGACACCCTCAAGCGCCAGATCATCGGATGCCTCTGGGTCGAACACACCGTCGACGAAAACGATCTTGAGCCGGTCTATTTCGCCGAAGATCGGGGATTCGTCGGCGTCGAACACCGCCGCCTGCGGCGCGTCGGCCTGGGTCAGGCCCGACGGGTTGGTGAATTTCCAGTATTCATCCCGCCGCCCCGGCAAGCCCATGCTTTGGACCCTGGCCAGCGCGTCGCGGCGCGCGGCCTCGGCCCAGCCGCCGGTCGGCAGGTCGAGCGCGGCCAGCCGCGCTTCGGTTTCGGTCTGTTTCGCCTGCGGCAATGCCATTACGCGACCTCCCCCAGGATATCGCCGTAACCGTTGTGTTCGACCTCGAGCGCCAGTTCCGGCCCGCCAGTCTTAACGATGCGACCGTCCGACATGATGTGCACGACATCGGGTTTGATGTGATCGAGCAGACGCTGATAGTGCGTGATCACCAGGAACCCGCGCCCTTCGCTGCGCAGCGCGTTGACGCCATCGGCCACCAGCTTCATCGCGTCCACATCCAGGCCCGAGTCGGTCTCGTCCAGGATACACATCTTCGGCTCGAGCATGGCCATCTGCAGGATTTCGTTGCGCTTTTTCTCACCGCCCGAGAAACCGACGTTGACCGGACGCTTGAGCATATCGGCATCGATCTTGAGCTCCTTGGCGCGCTCGCGGATCACCTTGAGGAATTCGGTCGAGGACATTTCCTCTTCGCCGCGCGCCTTGCGCTGCGCGTTCACCGCCGTGCGGAGAAAGGTCATGTTGCCGACGCCGGGGATTTCCACCGGGTACTGGAACGCCAGAAACAGGCCCGCAGCCGCACGCTCTTCGGGGTCCATGTCCAGGATATCCTCGCCCAGCAGCGTCGCCTCGCCTTCGGTGACCTCATAGCCATCGCGGCCCGAGAGCACGTAGGACAGCGTCGATTTGCCGGACCCGTTGGGCCCCATGATCGCGTGCACCTTGCCAGCCTCGACCGTGAGGTCCACGCCCTTGAGGATCTGCTTGTCCTCTTCTTCAAGTTTCACGTGCAGGTTCTTGATCTCAAGCATGTTTTCTTCCTTTGTCCTGTCGTCCGGGGGCCTCAGGGCCGCACCGTCAATTGCATGATCCGCAGCAGCCGCGCGGGTGGAATGGGCTGCGGGGTGATGTCGAACCGCGCCATCCGGCCGGTCAATTCGGGGGTGCCGAGGAACTCCTCGACATGGTGATAGTGCTGCCGGTTAGCATAGTCGTCGAACAGCAGCGTCATGGGCCGTTCGGCCAGAAAACACGCCGCCAGTGCGCAACCTTCGCGAAACCGGCCGTCGACCAGCACGACGTCGGGATGGCGAAACTCGGGCAGGCCCCAGACCTGCAGCGGATAGCGTGGATAGCGGCGCCATTCGCGGTCGTTCACGGGGCGACCCCATTCCCCTGTCTCGCCCACATCGGACCAGATCACGTCAACCTCGGTCCCGTCCACGGGGGGATGCGCTGCCAGCCAGGCGCGCATCATCTGCGCCCAGTCCTTATCGGATTCGACCGCAAAAACGGTCTTGCCCGGCATTTCGGATGCCAGAACCGTCGACCCGCCGGTGCCGTATTCCAGAATGACGTCCGCCCGCGCATAGTGGTCGCGCAACAGCGCGGCCTCGGGCGCGGGCATCGTCAGCTCCGGCCGCTGGAGGGTCGTCTGCGTCATCAGCTCAGCACCACCGCCGTGCCCGAACACGACACCATCAGCATCGAATCCCCGACAACCTCGTAATCGATGTCGACGCCGACAACCGCGTTGGCGCCAATGGCCGCGGCCCGGTCTTCCAACTCGCGCATCGCGGTGTCGCGGGCATCCTGCAGCTTGGATTCGTAGGCGCCCGACCGGCCGCCGATGATATCGGTGATCCCGGCAAAGAAATCGCGCACGACATTGGCGCCCATGATCGCCTCGCCCACGACGATGCCTTTGTAGGCGGTGATCCGGTGGCCTTCGACGGTGTTGGTGGTGGTCAGGATCATCTTCACATCCCCATGTAAGTGACGAGCATCATGACAGAAAGTCCCAGCAGACCGGCCAGAAGCGAGGTCAGGAAAACCGATCCTTTCAGCAGTCCTTCGGTCTTGCCGCCGCGCTTGCGGATGCTGAGCCCGATGAGCGAGCCCAGAAAAACCCCGATGCCGGCTCCGGCGGATTTGACCAGCAGATAAGACAACATCACTTGCGCCTTCCGGTGACGATCTGGGCAAAGCAATTGCCCAGAAACCCCGAGATGAAAGAGATGCCGATGACCGTTGCCAGCCCCTTCATCCCCACAATGAAATCCACGGCCAGTGCGAAACCAGCGCAGAAAACCCCTGTCAGCAGGGCCGGAAGAAGCAGCAGTTTGCCCATGACATCCCCCGTCGCGTGGCGCGCTAGCCCACCGATCCTTCAAGGCTGATCGCGACCAGCGCCTGCGCTTCCATGGCGAACTCCATCGGCAACGCCTGCAGCACTTCCTTGGCGAAACCGTTGACGATCAGCGCCACCGCCTCTTCCTCGTCCATGCCGCGCTGGCGGCAATAGAACATCTGGTCGTCGTCCACCTTGGACGTCGTCGCCTCATGCTCAACGCGCGAGGAATTGTTCTTGACCTCGATATACGGCACCGTATGCGCCCCGCATTTGTCCCCGATCAGCAGGCTGTCGCACTGGGTATAGTTGCGGCTGTCCTTGGCCTTGGGGTGCATCGACACGAGGCCCCGATAGGTGTTCTGCGCCACGCCTGCGCTGATCCCCTTGGACACGATGCGCGACTTGGTGCGCTTGCCCAGGTGGATCATCTTGGTGCCGGTGTCGGCCTGCTGGTGGTTGTTGGTGATGGCGATCGAGTAAAACTCGCCTTGGCTGTCGTCGCCGCGCAGGATGCAGCTTGGGTATTTCCAGGTCACGGCAGAGCCGGTTTCCACCTGCGTCCACATCACCTTGGCCCGGTCGCCCCGGCAATCCGCGCGCTTGGTAACGAAGTTGTAGATGCCACCCTTGCCATCCTCGTCGCCCGGATACCAGTTCTGCACCGTTGAATATTTCACCTCGGCATCTTCCTCGACAACGATCTCGACCACTGCGGCGTGAAGCTGGCTGGTGTCGCGCTGCGGCGCGGTGCAGCCCTCGAGGTAGCTGACGTACGACCCCTTGTCAGCGATGATCAGAGTGCGCTCGAACTGGCCGGTGTTTTCGGCATTGATGCGGAAATAGGTCGACAGCTCCATCGGGCAGCGCACCCCCGGCGGAATGTAGACGAAAGACCCGTCGGAAAAGACCGCCGAATTGAGCGTCGCATAGAAATTGTCCTGCACCGGCACGACCGAGCCGAGGTATTTCTTGACCAGTTCCGGATGCTCGCGGATCGCCTCGGAGATCGAGCAGAAGATCACCCCGGCCTTTTGCAGCTCTTTCTGGAAGGTCGTGCCGACCGAGACGGAATCGAACACCGCATCAACGGCCACTTTCCGCTCTTCCTTGCCTTCGGCGGGCGTCTCGCCCGCACCTTCGACCCCGGCCAGCACCATCTGCTCTTTCAGCGGGATGCCCAGCTTCTTGTAGGTCTCCAGCAGCTTGGGATCCACATCGTCCAGCGATTTGGGCTTTTCCGCCATGCTCTTGGGGCGGGCGTAGTAATACTGATCCTGAAAGTCGATCTCGGGGTAGTCGACCATCGCCCAGTCGGGCTCTTTCATCTGCAACCAGCGCTCGTAGGCCGCCAGCCGCCAGTCGGTCATCCACTGCGGCTCTTCGTTCTTTTCCGAGATCAGGCGCACGATTTCCGGCGTCAGCCCCTTGGGGGCATAGTCCATCTCGATCTCGGTGTTCCAACCATACTTGTACTTGCCGCCGACCTGCTGGACCTTGTCCACGGTGTCCTGATCGACACCTTCCTTGACGGTCGGCCCGTCCTTCAGTTCCGGGTTGTCCAAAGCAGCCATGTCAGCCCCCTCTTTATGTCTGTCACGCGGCACGCGCGCGGAATTTCGCATAGTGGCGCAGCCAGGTCTCGGCAAAGCGCATCACGTCGTTTTCTGTCGTCTCCGGCCCCAGACTGACGCGGATGGCGCTGGCGGCGGTCGTATCGTTATATCCCATGGCGCGCAGCACCCGGCTGGCGCGGACCTTGCCGCTGGAACAGGCCGATCCGGCGCTGATCGCGAACCCGGCCAGGTCCATCTGCATCACCTGCGTTTCCCCCTTCCACCCGGGCGTGGCAAGGCAACTGGTGTTGGGCAGACGGCGCGCTGATTTCCCGACAAAAATAGTCTCTTTCGCGTCAGCCTCAATAGCGGATTCTAGAATGTTTCTAAGTTTTTCGATCCGCGCCCAGACGCCGCTGTCCAGATCACGCACCGCCGCCTCGGCCGCGGCGCCGAAACCGGCGATGCCAATGACGTTCTCGGTGCCGGACCGGCGGCCCATCTCCTGCCCGCCACCTTTGATCTGCGCGGACAGATCGGTGCCGCGCCGCATCACCAGCGCGCCCACGCCCTTGGGCCCGCCCAGCTTGTGCGCCGACACAAAGGCCATCCGGCAGCCCATCCAGTTGAAGGCCAGCGGCAACCGCCCAAGCGCTTGCGTCGCATCCACCGCCCAAAGGCCCTCCGGCAGATCCTGCACCACCCCGGTTTCGGAATTGGCCGCCTGCAGAACCGACCGTGCGGGATCGGCCACCGTCACCAGCCCATCGCGCGAGACCGCCAGGTCCGGGGTGATCCAGGCCGCCACGGCATCATGTTCGATGTCCGCCCCCGACAGCCCCTGGCCCGCGCAGGCCAGCGCCGCCGCCTCGGTCGCGCCCGAGACAAAGACCACATCCGCGCCGTCGGCGCCAAAGGCCGTCGCCACCTGCGCCCGCGCCCGCTCCACCAGCGCCTTGGCCGCGCGCCCCTCGGCATGGACCGACGACGGATTGCCCGCCACATCCATCGCGGCGATCATGGCGGCGCGCACCTCGGCCCGCAGAGGCATGGTCGCATTGTGATCCAGATAGACCCGGCTCACCCCCAGGCTCCCTTCTTCTTGGCAAAATACTCCCGAGAGCACGAGAGGCCGGCCTCGCGTATCGCGTCAGCGATCATGGCTCGTCCACCACGGCGAAAAGGTTCGGCACCGCCGGACAGGGGGCAAGGTCGTTGCCCACCACATCCGACAGCCGCGTCTGGTGCAGGAAGACATAGACATGCGCGCTCAGCCCCTCCCACAGCCGGTTCGACAGCGATTGCGCCCGGCTGCCCGAAAGACCGCCCGACGCGCCGGCCCCCTTGTGCATGGCATCGACCGTTTCATCCACCGCCGCCAGGATATCCACCACCTTGATATCGGTGGACGGGCGCGACAGGCGGTAGCCGCCCCCCGGTCCGCGGACCGAGGTCACCAGATCGGCCCGCCGCAGCTTGACGAACAGCTGCTCCAGATACGGCAAAGAGATGTCCTGACGCTTGGCGATGTCGCCCAGGGTCACAAGCGCGCCCTCCGGCTGCAGGGCAATGTCCACCAGTGCGGCCATGGCATAGCGGCCCTTGGTACTCAATTTCACCGCAATACCCCCTCGTGCCCCGCCGCGCGACCGATTGACCTTGTCCACATCTGCGCTTATCTGCCAGAGATGCGCAGCCGGAGCGATCCGGATTTAGAACCGTTCTAAGGTGCCCGAGCGAATGCGTCAAGAATTCGCGACCCGGACCGCACCGACAAGGAGCTTGCCCGTCTCATGCCCGAGGTGATTTTTCCCGGACCCGAAGGCCGCCTCGAAGGCCGCTACCACCCCCAGAAAGACCGTGACGCGCCGATCGCCATCGTGCTGCACCCGCATCCGCAATTCGGCGGGACGATGAACAACAAGGTGGTCTACAACCTGCATTACGCCTTCTACAACATGGGCTTCACGGTGCTGCGGTTCAATTTCCGGGGCGTCGGTCGGTCGCAGGGCGAATATGACCAGGGCGTGGGCGAACTCAGCGACGCCGCCTCGGCGCTCGACTACCTGCAGTCGATGAACAACAATTCCAAGCATTGCTGGGTCGCGGGCTTTTCCTTCGGCGCCTGGATCGGCATGCAGCTTCTGATGCGGCGGCCCGAGATCACCGGCTTCGTCTCGGTCAGCCCGCCCGCAAACATGTATGATTTTTCCTTCCTCGCCCCCTGCCCCGCGTCGGGCCTGATCCTGAACGGCACGCACGACCGCGTCGCCCCGCCCGCCGACACCAAGTCGCTGGTCGGCAAGCTCAAGGAACAGAAGGGCATCACCATCACCCACGAACAGGTCGAAGGGTCGGGCCATTTCTTCGAAGACCCGTATATGGAGCCGATGATCGGCACCGTCACCGACTATGTAAAACGCCGCTTGACCGAAAACAGCCGCTGACTGGAAAGGAAGACCCCGATGTCGTTCGTCAACGAACTTGCGGACAAGCTCGCCGAGGACACGTTCAAGGCGATGAAGGAATTGGGGGATGACCGGTTCTATATGGAGGTGGCCAAGGAATTGGCGGCCTCCTCGACCACTTTGGAGGAGGCGTTCCTTACCTCCGTGCGCGTCCGCATGGCCGAACGCCGGGCCCGCGTTTTCATCGAACGGCGCCTGGCCGGGCAGGCCAAGGATCAGGACGGCTGACGCCTCGGCCCTGACGCGGCCCGCCGTTTCAGGGCCTCAGAAATGGATGGCGCGGTCCCAGGCGTCGAGCACGGATTCGTGCATCATCTCGCTCAGCGTCGGATGCGGGAAGACCGTGTTCATCAGCTCGGCCTCGGTGGTTTCCAGCTGCCGCCCCACCACATAGCCCTGGATAAGTTCCGTGACCTCGGCCCCGATCATATGCGCTCCCAACAGCGCGCCGGTCTTGGCGTCGAAGACGGTTTTGATCATCCCCTCCGGCTCGCCCAGAGCGATGGCCTTGCCATTGCCGATGAACGGAAAGCGGCCGACGCGGATGTCATGGCCGCGCTCTTTCGCCTGCGCCTCGGTCAGGCCGACGCTGGCGATCTGCGGCTGGCAATAGGTGCAGCCCGCGATGCTGTCGGGATCGACGCCGTGAGGGTTACCGCCCGCGATGCGTTCGGCCACCATGACACCTTCGTGGCTGGCCTTGTGGGCAAGCCAGGGCGCCCCTGCCACGTCGCCGATGGCATAGATGCCCCCAACCCCGGTGTGGCACATCCGGTCGGTCACGATATGGGTCTTTTCGACCCTGACCCCAAGGCCTTCCAGCCCGATGTCCTCCACATTCCCGACAATTCCGACCGCCGATATCACGGTATCGAAGGTCTTTCTCGATGGTGTCCCATCTTTTTCGATCTCGGCGACAACGTGATCCTTCTGCCGGTCCAGCCCGGTCACGACCGCCTTTTCGAGGATCGTCATGCCCTGCTTCTCAAACGCCTTGCGCGCCATCGCGCTGATCTCGGCATCCTCGACCGGCAGGATACGGTCCATCACCTCGACCACCGTCGTCTTGGCCCCAAGCGTATTGTAGAAGCTCGCGAATTCGATCCCGATGGCGCCCGATCCGATGACCAGCAGGTCCTTCGGCATGTGCGGGGGCTTGAGCGCGTGCTTGTAGCTCCAGACCCGCGCGCCGTCCCCCTCCAGCCCTGGCAGATCGCGCGCCCGGGCTCCGGTCGCGACGACGATGTTGGGGGCCGACAGGGTCTGCGTCTTGCCCTCGGCCTTGACCGTCACCCGGTCCGCCGCGTCCAGCCGCGCCGTGCCCATGATCGCCGTGACCTTGTTCTTTTTCAGCAGATGCCCGACGCCCGCATTGAGCTGCCCGGCGATGGCGCGCGACCGTTTGACCACCGCGTCAAGATCATAGCTGACGCCGGTCGCCCCAAGCCCGAAATCCGCCGCGCGGTGCATCAGGTGAAACACCTCGGCCGAGCGCAGCATTGCCTTGGTGGGGATGCAGCCCCAGTTGAGGCAGATGCCGCCCATATGCTCGCGCTCGACGACAGCCACCCGCAGACCCAGCTGCGCGCCGCGGATCGCGGCGACATAGCCGCCGGGACCCGCGCCGATCACGATCATGTCGAATTCCGTCGCTGCCATGCGCCCCGCCCCTCCGCCTTTGCGCAAAGGCTAGCCCATCGCCCCGCAGGCGGCAATATCAGGCGGGCTGCTCGAACTCGCGCAAGGTGCGGCCATAGCCGCCTTCGCTGACATAGCTGATCTCGGGGCTGGTGCTCTTGCGGCTCAGCGCCTCGTTGCGGGTGGGGAAACGTCCGAACTGGCGGATCACCTCGCGGTGCGCCTTGGCGTGCAACAGGTTGCTGCCCCCGCCCATGCGTTCGTTCATCAGCCGCACGCAGCGGTCCTGATCGCACAGATTTTCCGAATGCATCAGCGGCATGTAGAAGAACTGCCGCGCCGGGATGTCAATCTTCAGGTCCCAGCCGCGATGGATCGCCTGTTTCGCCGCAGCGAGCGCCACCGCATCCGAGGCAAAGCTTTTACCGGTGCCGCGGAACATGTTGCGCGAAAACTGGTCCAGCAGGATGATATAGGCCAGCGACCCGCTGGGATAGGTCAGCCAGAGGGCGAACCGCCCTTCCATCGCATCGTCCCAGGTCTGTTCGAACCGGTCGCGAATGTCCGCGTCAAGCGCGGGGTCGGACTTGTACCAGCCGTCCGGTCCGATCTCGTCAAGCCAGTAACTCAGTATTTCTTCGGGACCGGCCATTTCGACCTCTCCTTTTGCACCGCATGTTCTATTTTGTAACAGGTTAACGACACCCATCCGGGGTTCTCCAGTAACTTTTGGTGTCAGACCGACACACGGCGCACCTTGTGGCTTTTTGCGCTCATGCGGCGTCGCTTCGGGCCGCTTCGGCGGCCTCTGCGGCATCACTGACATATTCCTGCGCGACTTCCATGAAGACAGGCGAGCTGGCCTGGCTGATCGGCGCGAATTTGCCGGTCTCGTCCACGGACGGGGCCGCGCGCCGGGTCATGCGCCAGAGGCCGTAGGCCGTCAGCGTCAAAAGCAGCGCCGCAATCAGGATGAAGAAGCCCTCGGGCCCCACGGTGTCCATCGCCCAGCCGATGATCAGCGGCCCGGTGATCGCGCCCAGGCCATTGATGAACAGCATCCCCGCCGACGCACTGGCCATATCCTCATGCCCCAGAAAGTCGTTGGTATAGGCGATGAGCAGCGAATAAAGCGGATTGGCCGCGCCGCCGATCAGGAAGGCCGACGCCAGCAGGATGGTGAAGCTGGAGCTGAAGAGCACCGCAAAGGTCGCGGCGAGCCCGCCCAGAAAGGCCACCGCCGTCACCAGCCGCCGCCGGTCCATCCGGTCCGACATGTAGCCCAGCGGATATTGCAGCAGCATCGCGCCCACGTAGAAGGCCGCCACGAAAAGCGAGATCTGCTGCAGGCTCAGCCCCGCAGCGGTGCCATAGACCGCCGACATGCCGAACTGCGCCGCAAAGACCCCGCCCAGCAGGAACATGCCCACACAGCCCAGCGGCGAGGTGCGGAAGAGCTGCATCAGGCTCATCCGCTTCGTGGACTCGAAGGCCGGTGTCGGGCTGATCGACAGAAGGATCGGTGCAAAGGCGACCGACACCGCCACCGATCCGATGACGAACAGCAGAAAGCCCGACGCATCCGGCACCAGCAGGATGCCCTGCGCCGCGATGATCCCGACCATCTGCACGATCATGTAAAGCGAAAGCGCCTGGCCGCGCGTATCGTTGCTGGCCGAATTGTTCAGCCAGGATTCGGCGGTGACGTAGACGCCGCAGAAGCAAAAGCCGATGATCACCCGCCCCACGGCCCAGACGATGGGGTCGGGAAAGGCCGGATAGAGGATCAGCACAGCCGAGATGAACGACCCCAGCGCGGCGAAGACCCGCACGTGCCCGACCCTGCGTATCAGTTCGGGGGTAAAGCGCGACGCCAGCAGGAAGCCGGCGAAATAGGCCGACATGACGATCGACATCTCGAAGGCCGAAAACCCCGCCTCGCCGCCGCGCACACCCAGCAGTGACGATTGGAGGCCGTTTCCCAGCATCAGCAAAAACATGCCCAGCAGCAGCGCCCAAGAGCTCTTCAGAACCTCGAACATCGGTCTATCCTTCTTTGCCCGCACCGGCGGGTTGGTTTGGCCCCGGGCTAGCGGGTGACGCCGGTGCCTTCGCGTTCGAATGCGACACCCGGCCCATCTTTTTGCGCCCACTCCCACGCCCCCGGGTCGGCGGCAAGCCGCGATCGAAACGGGCCGCTGCGACGTTCTGGCGCAGATTGCCAACCCATCCGTAACAGCCCGATCACACGATAGCAAAAACCGGTGATCGTGCGGATATCTCCGGCCAATTCATTTCTGAATTCCGGGATTGCAGAATCCCCCAGAATTACAATTCATGGTGGAAATATGAAAGTTTAATAAATCAAATTTATATATCAATAGGAGCCACCAAAATCGAGCCAACCCCCAATTAAACGATCTGGAACATTCTCTGAATGAGATCCAATTGCTGCGGATGGCGCCCCTGGCGGGTCAATTGAGGCGGCTTTGTGGTTCCGGAACAATTTCCTTGAAATCCATTTACTTGCGCAGGCATCCTTGGAAAAATCGCGCGAAGCCTTTCCCATCGACACGGACCCGAGGGCCACGAACGCCGCGCGGCAGGACCACACCGACCGCCGATACCTCAGTAAAATAGAGTTATCCGCGTGGGCAAATGCCCAAACTATGATCATGAGATCAAATGCCGATCACTCAGAAAACCATTCGTATTATTTTTTCAGAAAACCAATCATTTAACATAAGGATGACGAATTGCGGCAAAATGGTGTCGATATTTTCCAAAAGTTGCCTGAATTCAGGACTATTCAATCACCCAGACTTTACGAGTGTGTCTGCCTATAAACTTAACTGCGTTAAAGGTTTCACCATGCCGTATGGATCATCCGTGCACACGATACTCGCACGTTTCAAAAAAGATGAATCAGGGTCGCAGACCGTCGAGTTCATTATATGGACTCCGCTTCTGACGGCCACGCTTTTGCTGATCGTCGATTTCTCTTACCTGATGGTGTCGAACGCCAGCATGTGGAATGCGGCGCGCAATACCGCGCGGGCGGTCTCTCTTCACCGGGTCATGCCGAACGAGGCCGAGGTTTATCTGCGCGAAAACCTGTTCTTCGATGACGCGCCGTATGACGTGACGGTGCGCGCCCAGGGCGACGAGGTCGAGGCCTTCGTGAGCGTCGATACGGCGAAAACCGCGCTTACCCCGGTTCTGGGTCGGTATGTCGTCGGCACGATGGAGGCGAGGGTCACCATGCTGAGGGAGCCGGAATGATGCTCCTGTGCCCCAGCCTTTTGCGCCGCGCCCGCAACGACGACGGGGGCGGCACCCTCACGAGCCTTTTCATGCTGGTGACCTGCCTGCTGCTGGGGGGCGGCGCGGTCGACGTCGCCAATGCCTGGCGGGTGTCCGAAGTGCTGCAATCCACCGCCGAAGCCTCGGCCATCAGTGCGGCGATCCGCGCTTCGGAACCGGTTCGCGGCGAAACGCCCCGGTCGGTGGCACAGCGCGTCGCCCGGATCAGCCTGCGCGAGGCGAAAATCGAAAACGCCTGGAACGACGAAAGCTTTGAACTGGGCCATGTGGCGCCAGACAGCCGCGCGTTCACGCCGCTTGATCCCGACGCCGATCCGCGCAGCGCGACCGCCGTCCGCGTCACCCTGAACCGCGAAGACCGGTTCGACACGGCCGAACCGCTGCTTTTCGTCAAGCTGTTCGGCTACGATCCATGGAACATCAAGGGCCGGGCAGTGGCACAGATCCGCACCCGGGCCGAGCTGACCTGCCCCGATCCGCTTCTGTCGCTGCAGACGCGGGTGGATATGTCATCCAAGAACGTCTTTCTGGGCATCTGCCTGATGGCCGAGGCCGAGGTCGATTACGGCGCAAAGCCGGTGTGGAAGAACGGCTCTGTCGACCGGCTCATCAACCAGATCCTGATGCAGGGCCTCAACCTCGACAGGGTCAACCTGTTCGGCGGCCCTCCATCGCTTCGAAAGGCCGATCTGCGCCGCGTGGCAGAGACCGCGACACAGAACCTCAAGCTGGACGATCTGGACGACATCCAGGTCCTGAGCGACGGCAGCTTTTACGTGAACTGCGAAGACAACGAGGTGCTGCGCTTGGGCGACGGCTTCGTGCTGCAGAACGCGGCGATCTTTTCCGAATGCCCGGTGCGGTTCGACGGCGAGGTGAAGCTTCAGGCGTCGCTGGTGGTGTCCAACCTCACTTCGCTTTTGCGCGATCTGCACCAGGTGTCGCTGCGGCCCGACGCGATCCTCACCGGCTCTCCGGCCTGCGCGCCGGGCAACGGGGTGCGCATCCTGCTTTACGTCGACGCCGCGGCGATGGCCAACATCCCCGCGCTGATGTCGACCGACTCGCCGCTCGGGGCGTATCTGGATCACACCGTGGCCGAAACCGGCGGCGCGCTCAGCCAGACGCTGGGGGTTCTGGGCGGGATCGTGAACCCGCTGGTGCAGGATATCTCCGAAATCACCACGAATCTGCATCTGCTGCCGATCTGCTTCAACGCCCGCACGATGCTGCAGTCCGACACGATCGTCCTGCGCTGACCGCGCGGTCACGGGATCAGGAGGGACGCGTCACCGTACGAGAAAAAGCGGTAGTCCTGCGCGATGGCATGGGCGTAAATGCGGCGCACGCGGTCCTGCCCCATGAAGGCCGAGACCAGCATCATCAACGTCGATTTCGGCAGGTGAAAGTTGGTCATCAGCGCATCGGTCACGGCAAAGTCGAAGCCGGGATAGATGAAGATGTCGGTCTCGCCCTCCCAGGGCGCGATCTGGCCCGTCTCCCGTGCGGCGGTTTCAATGAGCCGCAGCGCGGTTGTGCCCACCGGAACGATCCGCCCGCCCGCGGCCCGGGTGGCCGCGATCTCTGCCGCGGCCTGCGCCGACACCTCGCCCCATTCGGCGTGCATCCGGTGGGTGGTCACATCCTCGACCTTGACCGGCAGAAAGGTCCCCGCGCCCACGTGCAGGGTCACGTGCGTCATCGCGATACCCTGCGCCTGCAACACTGCCAGCAGCGGATCGTCGAAATGCAGCGATGCCGTGGGGGCCGCGACGGCCCCGGGACGCCGCGCCCATACGGTCTGGTAGTCGTCCTTGTCGCGGGCGTCGGCGGCACGTTTCGCGGCGATGTAAGGTGGCAGCGGCATCGCCCCGGCTTCGGCCAGCGCCGCGTCGAAATCATCCCCCGTGAGGTTGAAGCGCAGCGCCGCCTGGCCGTCGTGCCGGGCCTCGAGGATCGCCGACAGGTCGTTGGAAAAGCGGATCTCCTCACCGTCGCGCACCTTTTTCAGCGGCTTGACCAGGGCGCCCCAGGCGCCGTCGGCGCGCGGCACCAGCAGCGTCACCTCGATCCGCGCCTGGGTGTCGCCCGCGTCGCCGCTGCGATGGCGCAGGCCGCTCAGCCGGGCGGGGATCACACGGGTGTCGTTCAGCACCATCCGGTCGCCCGCGCGCAGCCACTGGCCCAGATCGCGCACGACCGCATCTGTGATCGCATCGCCCTGCGCCACCAGCAGCCGCGCCGACGACCGCGGGCTGGCGGGCCGCGTCGCGATCAGCCGCTCGGGCAGGTCAAAGTCGAAATCGCTGAGGCGCACGGCATGGATCCTATTGCGAGGGGCGCGAGGTGTCGGGCGGCGCGCGCCGGAAAATCTCGCGGAACATGCCGGGGGTGAACACCGAAAGCGGATTGACCGCAACCCTTGGCTGGGTCGTCGGCCCGCTGAGGGTAAAGTTGAACCCGATCAGCCCCTCGCCCTTGCGCGTGAGGAAGCTGCCGATGGAATTAAGCACGTAGATCGGCGACACAACGCCCTGCATGTCCAGCTGCTTGGTCCCTAGGTTGTAATAGCCGTCCATCGAAATCCCCATCGACGGGCCGGTGGCGCTGGACTGGCTCAGGATCACCTGGCTGGGGGTCAGGCGGAATCGGGCGTCGACCTCGCTGAAATAGATCCCCGGGCCTTCCAGCTGGTCCAGCAACCCCACGACGCTGATCGCATCCAGCAACGACGCGATGGCCGGCGCGTCGCGCAGGCGCGGCTCGCGCACTTCCAGCGCGCCGTCGTACTGCCCCTCGGTGCCCGGCACCGGGGTCAGGTTCAGCGTCAGCGCCCCGCCCTGCACGTTCTGCAAAAGCCCTGCCGCCGCCAGCACCCGGCCTGCATCGTCCGCGGCGATGCGCACCGCGGTGCGGCCGTTCTGGGGCAGCACCTGCCCGCGGATCGGCGCCTTGCGGCCCATCTGCGCGGTGAAATCGCCGCGCAGCCCGCCGCGCGTGTCGAACCGCCCGCGAAACGCCTGCAGTGTGATCCCGCTCGAAATCTGCAGGCTGTCGAGCGCGAGAGTGATCGGCCCGCCGCCCCCGCCCGCGCCATTTCCCCCACCGCCGCCAAACGGTGCCTGTCGCAGGTCCATCCGCCCGCCGGACACAGTGATCGCCGGGGCCGCCCCCCGGCCCCGTCCGACCAGCGTCACCGGCGCATCCAGCCAGCCGCCCAGCCGCACCCGGTCCAGCACGATCCGGTCAAGCTGCGCGCCCGGCCCCAGCACCACGCGCCCCGAGGTGTTGAGCCCCGCCGCCACGATCGACAGCGCGTCGATGCGCGGGGTGCTGCCCAGCGACCCGCGCACGGCAAACCGGCCGGTGCCGCGCGGGCTCAGACGCCAGCCCACCTGAGGCAGCGACAGCCCCACCCCCGCCAGCGTCGAGGTCATGGAAAACGCCGGGGCCTGCCCCTTGGCCAGGTCGATCTGCACCGTGCCCCGGCCCTGCCCCGACACCATGCCCGGCGGCAGGCTCACGCCAAGCGCGGCCAGGCTTTCGGGCGTAATCGTCACGTCGCCGTTCACCGTGCTGCCCAGCCCCGGCTGGCCCAGCGGCTGCGTCCAGCTGCCCTGAAACGGCACGCCCGACAGGGTCACCGCCCCGGTGATACGCAACTGTTCGGGCGACACGGTCAGCGCCGCGATCTGCGCCGCCAGCGTCCGGTTCGGCACCACCGTGTCGCTGCTGAGGTCGCGCAGCGTCCCGGCAAAGGCGAAATCCATGTCCGGCAGCCGCAGCCCCTTGCGCAGCGGCAGATGCAGCCAGCCCGTGACCTCGGCGCGCCCCTCGGCCAGATCGACATCGCGCCCGGCCCTTTGCAGGACCGAAAGCGGCTCCTGATCCAGGAACGACAGAAAGGCCGTGACCGCGCCGCTGGCGGCCAGCTGCACCTGGCCATCGGCGGGCTTCCGGCGGGTGTCGGGGACGACGAAGGTCGATCCCGCGATGTCGATTGCGCCGCCTTCGGGTGGCACGATGGTTCCGGCCTCGGCCATCACGGACAGGCGGTTGTCGATCAGCGTGAACTGTCCGGCCCCGCCGGTGATGCGCGGCAGCGTTCTGGCAAAGCGGACATCGGCATCCTCGAACGCGAAATCGATGTAAAGCGCCGGGCGGCTGTCCGGCTCTGCCCGCACCGCGAGCGTCGCGTCGCGCACCATGGCGTCGCCCACGTTGTCAAGGAACCAGTTGCGGGTCTTTGCCGCGACGGCGGGCGGCCAGTAGGCCGCGACCTGCGCCGGGGTTGCCCGCGCCACAGTGCCGTCAAGCGCCGCATGCCAGCCGTCGCTGTCCGCCGTGACCTCGCCCTTCAGAAACACCGGCAGGTCGGGATCGTCCACCCGCATCCGCCCCAGCGTCAGGCGGAACGGCGCAAGCTCGAGCCGGAAATCCATCTCGGCCCGGGCCAGGGTCACATCGGTGTCCAGAAACCGGCCCGGATCGGCCTGCAGCCCGGTCAGGGTGAACTGTCCCAGCAGCGCCTCCGGCAGGCCCTGATCCAGCCCTTCAAGGATGGCGCGCCCCTCGACGCTGGCCGACCCAAGCGCGCTATCGACCGAGATTTCCGCGAATTCCAGCGTGTCGGTCGCGGGATCGTAGGTGAAATAGGTGCGCGCCCCGTCGAACGGCACGGGCTGGGCGCGGTCGTTGGGCTGCAGCACGCCCTGCCCGATCTGCAAGGTGGCGTTCAGCGGCCCCAGCCCGCCGGCCTCGTCCAGCCCGCCGCGCAGCGCGCCCGAAATCGGCGCGCGCAGCGCCCGCAGCCAGGCCAAGGCCGGGCTTTGCGTTGCGATATCGACGGAATAAAGGTCGTTGAGCGCAAGGCCAAAGTCCACGTCGCGCCGCCCGATGGCGCTTTCGGCATTGACCGAAAGCGACGCCACGCTGTCGCCGCCCCCCAGCACCGCAAGATCGGCGCTCAGCCGCAGCACGCCGCCGCTGCGCTCGATCCGCAGCCGCCCGCCATCAGCGGTCCAGCTGCGGCGGGCGCGCGCATCTTCATAGCGCAGGGTCAGCGCGTCGGCGGAAACCTCGCGCAGCGCGGCCAGCCGCGGGTCGGTCAGCAACCGGTCGACCTGTGCGATCAGCGTCGGCACGTCGGGGCCGGTGCTGCTGGGGTTGAAGGCCTGCCCCAGCGCGAGGCCCAGCCGCCCGTCCACGTCGCGCTGCAGGGTGACAAAACCGCCCGACAGCCGCGCCTCGCGCAGCGACAGCTGCCCCCGCAGCAGCGCCCCGAAGGACAGCGCCGCCTCGACCTCGGACAGGGTGGCGACAGGGCTTCCCTCGGGCGTGGCGATATCGACGTCCGACAGACGCACCCGCGCTAGCCCGTCGGGCTGAAACACGACCCCGACGCGGCCAAAGCGCAGCCGGACGCCCGGCGCCGCCTCGGTCAGCCGCGCCTCGATCCGGGTTTGCAGCCAGTCGGGGGCCGTCACGGGCCGCCCCACCGCTGCCCAGACCGCCACCGACAGGCCCGCAAGCAGCAGGCTAAAGGCCATCAGCACCCACAGCCCGGCCTTGCGCCGCCTGCGGGGCGGCGGCACATGTCCGGGGGGGATCTGATCGCTCACGGTTCCTTGCGCCTCATGGCTTTACCCTTGCTGCCCCCGTTCTAGTATGAAACCCCGAAGCGTAGAAAGCATTACGGAGCATCACCCATGGCGGATATGGCCCCCGATTTCACCCTGCCGGTCACCGGCGGCGACGATGTGACCCTGTCAAAGCTGCGGCCCAGCCCGGTTGTCCTGTTCTTCTACCCGCGCGACGACACGTCGGGCTGCACCAAGGAGAACGAGGCCTTCACCGCCCTTCTGCCCGCGTTCGAGGAGCTTGGCGTCAAGGTTTTCGGCATCTCCAAGGACAGCATCGAAAGCCATGACAAGTTCATGGCCAAGAAGGATCTGACCGTGCCGCTGCTGTCGGACGAAAATTCCGACGTCTGCGAGCAATACGGCGTCTGGAAGGAAAAGAAGATGTACGGCAAGACCTTCATGGGCATCGAGCGGTCGACTTTCCTGATCGACGGGCATGGTGCGATTGCGCGCAGCTGGCCCAAGGTCAAGGTGCCCGGCCATGCCGAAGAGGTGCTGGAGGCGGTGAAGGCGCTTTAGACGTGTCCGCCGTGCAGACCCTGTCCGACATGGCGGTCGAGGTTCTGACCACCGCCGACGGGCGCGCCAAGACCGCCTTGTCACGCCGCCATGCCGCCACCTGGTTCGCCGCCCGCGCGGCGGATCGGACCCTTCCGGTGGGCAGCGCGCAGCCCCCCCTTCGCCCGGCGCGACCAGATCGGCCCGAGTTGCTGGACCCGCGCGACGTGCCCAAACGCAAACCCGGCAGTCCGCAGGGCCGCATCGCATTGCTTCACGCGGTCGCGCATATCGAGCTGAACGCGGTGGATCTGCACTGGGATATCATCGCCCGCTTCGCCGCCACAGCGATGCCGCCGGGCTATTACGACGACTGGGTGCGCGCGGCGGATGAGGAATCAAAACATTTCAACCTGATGTGCGACTGCCTCGAGGCCGAGGGCAGCCATTATGGCGCCCTACCCGCCCATGCGGGCATGTGGCGCGCCGCTGAGGACACCGGCGACGACCTGCTGGGACGGCTCGCGGTGGTGCCCATGGTGCTCGAGGCGCGGGGCCTCGACGTGACGCCGGGCATGATTGCGCTCTTTCGCAAGGCCGGGGCCGACGGCGCTGTCGCGGCGCTGGAAACCATCTATGCCGAAGAGGTCGGGCACGTGGCCTACGGGTCGAAATGGTTCCACTTTCTGTGCGGGCGCCACAACCGCGACCCCAAGCCGGTCTTTCACGAATTGGTCCGGAAATATTTCCACGGCCCCCTCAAGCCGCCCTTCAACGACGAAAAACGCGCCGAGGCCGGGCTGCCGCCGGATTTCTACTGGCCCCTGACCGAAGCTCAAGAGCGCTGACGAAGCCCTTGGTGTCGGCGGATTTTTGCCAATTGGGCACAATTGCGCCGCTGCCTTCGAATCATTGCGCCAAAATTGTTGCGAAAAAGTGAATGGATGGGTAAGCCCCGTACCCAAGGCGCCACGGAGGGGGAAACCGAGCGTCGTAATTGGGACGGGAATGAGGGACAGGAACATTGAGAACGCGTTTCGCGATCAAGACACATGCGCTGATGGAACGGTATTTTCCCGAGCGTCGACTGTTCCTCAGGTCTGACAACGATACCCGCTTCATCCGACTTAAATCCGAAACACAGCTTCTGGCCTTTGCGGGCGGCGCGCTGGTCGTCTCCTGGACGATCGTGGCCACCGCGATCCTGCTCATGGACAGCATCGGCGCGGGCAACTTCCGCGAACAGGCCAAACGCGATCAGCAAACCTATCAGCAGCGGCTCAACGACCTGAGCCAGGAACGTGACGCCCGCGCCGCCGAAGCGCAGGCCGCGCAGGACCGGTTCAACACCGCGCTGCAGCAGGTGTCGGTCATGCAGTCGCAACTGCTCGACTCCGAAACCCGCCGCCGCGAGATCGAAACCGGGATCGAAGTGATCCAGGCCACGCTGCGCGACACCATGAAGCGCCGCGAAGAGGTCAGCGCCAAGCTCGCCAGCCTGCAGGCGCAGATCAACGGCGACGGCACCGCCATCGCCTCGGGCGGCGGCGACGATGCGACGGTCGAATTCCTCAACAAGGCGCTGGCCCAGACCGCGGCAGAGCGTGATCGGGTCGTGGCCGACGCGCAGGACGCGCTGATCCGCGCGGACGAGATGGCCACCGAAATCCGCCTGATGGAGGAAAAGAACGACGCCATCTTCCGCCAGCTCGAAGAGGCGATGACCGTGTCGGTCAAGCCGCTGGACAAGATGTTCGAAGCCGCAGGCATGAACCCCGACCGGATCCTGAACCAGGTCCGCCGCGGCTATTCCGGCCAGGGCGGTCCGCTGACCCCGCTGTCCTTCTCGACCCGCGGCGAAGATCCGTCGCCCGACACGCTGCGCGCCAACCGCATCCTGGGCGAAATGGACCGGCTGAACCTGTACCGCATCGCGGCACAGAAGGCGCCTTTCGCCTCGCCGCTCAAGGACGCGTTCCGCTTTACCAGCGGGTTCGGTTATCGCTGGGGCCGACTGCACGCAGGCACCGACTTTGCCGCCCCGCACGGTACCCCGATCTATTCCACCGCCGATGGCGTCGTGGTGCACGCGGGCTGGCAGTCGGGCTATGGCCGTCTGGTCAAGATCCAGCACGAGTTCGGCATCGAAACGCGCTACGCGCACATGTCGAAAATCCGCGTGAAGGTCGGCCAAAGGGTCTCGCGCGGGGATCGCATCGGTGATATGGGGAATACAGGACGGTCGACCGGCACGCATCTGCACTACGAAGTGCGCGTGGGTGGTGAGGCCGTAAACCCCATGATCTATATCAAGGCTGCAAACGATGTTTTCTAAGAGCAAGATCAACGAGCCCGGGCCGAAGGCTGACGAGGCGGCCAAGCCCGCCTCGCCCGAGATGCCGCGCCCGGCCCCGCAGGATTTCAAACCCTCTGCCCCCAAGGCCAAGCCGCCCGCATCTGTGCTGTCCAACGATCTGCACATCACCGGCAACCTCAAGACCACCGGCGACATCCAGGTCGAAGGAACGGTCGAGGGTGACATCCGCGCGCATCTGCTGACCATCGGGGAATCCGCCACCATCAAGGGCGAAGTGACCGCCGATGACGTGGTGATCAACGGCCGGATCGTCGGCCGCGTGCGCGGGCTCAAGGTACGCCTGACTGCCACCGCGCGGGTCGAGGGCGACATCATCCACAAAACCATCGCGATCGAAAGCGGCGCGCATTTCGAAGGCTCCGTGCAGCGTCAGGACGATCCCCTGTCGCAAAAGGGCAAGGCCGCAGCCCCCGCACCGCAGGGCGGTGGCCAGCAGCCGGCCAAGGCACAGCAGAACGGCTGATCGCCCCTGCGTCCGAAGTTTGATTAGGCCGTCCCCCCGGGGGGCGGCCTTTTTCGTTGGTCCGATACGGGGTCGGACGGGCCATTCCCTACCCCCGCGGCCTGCGCACCGGCCAAACCTCGAGCAGCCCGGCGCAAAGCACCAGTGCGCCCCCCGCGATCTCGATCCCGTTGAGCGTCTCTCCGGCCAGCCAAGCGGCGGATGCCGCGCCGACCAGCACCTCGGACATCAGCAGGATCCCGACCCTGGCCGGGTCCAGCCGCGCGGTGGCCCACATCAGTCCCGCCATAGACAGTACCCACCAGAACGCCGCCGCCGCCAGCGCCCAACCCAGCGCCACGGCCAGCCCTTGGGGTGCCATGTCCTGCGGCCAGGGGGCGAAAAGCGGCGCCGCGATCCCGGCCATGACACAGGCCCCGCAGGCAAAGACGAAGGCCGCATCGGGCGGCGCCATGGCGGGCCGCATGCGGATGCCCGTCGTCGCCAGCGACCAGAGCAGACCGGACACCAGCCCGCACCATTCGCCGATGCCGCGCGGCCAGGGCATAGTGCCGCCCGCGCTCAGCATCACCGCCAGCCCGGCCAGGCCCAGACAGATCGCCACCATGCGCAGCCGCGGCGTCTGCCAGCCCAACACGAAGCGCGCCAGAAGCACGCTCCAGACCGGGGTGAGAAAGAACAGCAGCACCACGATGGCCACCCGCCCATAGACCAGCCCGACGGAATAAAGCACGAAGGCCCCGCCCCCCAACGCCACCGCCGCAAGCGCTCCGGGGTCGGCGGCGCGCAGATGCGCCCGCCGCACCAGCGCCACGGGCGCCAGCATCAGCACTGCCAGAAACACGATGGCGAGCGTGCCCCAGGCACCGGCAAGCCCGGCTTCCTCCAGCCTGCGCACCGGCAGCCAGTAAAAACCCCAGAGCACACCTGCGGCAGCGGTGACGAGACTGGCAAAGAGCGAAAGGCGCGCGTCGGTCATGCGGCGGCTATACCCCCGACCGCGCGCCCGGCCAAGACGGTTGTCATCCCGGGGGTCGCCCGTGAAAAAGGCCCGTCAAAAAAGCTGGCCCAAAGCCCCAAGTTGCCCTTCTTACTTCGGCAAAACTTCGCTAGGGTGCGGCACTTTCCCTAAAAACAAACGAAGCAGGCGATGGCAGCGACAAAAGACGGCGGCCCCCAGGGGGCCGCGCGAGAGTGGGTCAAGGTACTGGCCAAATACCGAGAGCCCAATACAGCGCGCAGCCTGTTCGAACTGGCCGTGACCGTGGTGCCGTTCCTGGGCCTTTGGGCGCTGTCGTGGTGGCTCCTCGATCACAGCTATGTGGCGGCCGTGCTGGTGGCGATGCTCAACGGCGGCTTTCTGGTGCGGCTTTTCGGCATCCAGCACGACTGCGGGCACGGGTCGTTCCTGGCCAGCCGCCGCGCGCGCGACTGGATCGGGCGCATCCTGGGCGTGGTGACGGTGACGCCTTACGACGTCTGGCGGCGGGCGCATTCGATCCATCACGCGACCTCGGGCGACCTGTCGCAACGGGGTCTGGGGGATGTGACCACGCTGACCGTGGCAGAGTACCGCGAAAAGGGGCCGCTGGGGCGGCTGCAATATCGCATCTATCGCAATCCGCTGGTGATGTTCGGCATCGGGCCGGTCTACCTTTTCATGCTGCGCAATCGCCTGCCGTTCGGGTTGATGAACCAAGGGCGGCGCTACTGGATCAGCGCCATGGGCACCAACCTGGCCATCGCGCTGGTGCTGGGCGCGCTTGCCTATTTCGGCGGCTGGCAGCCGCTGGTGCTCATCTTCCTGCCCTCGACCCTGACCGCGGCGTCGATCGGCGTTTGGCTGTTCTACGTGCAGCATCAGTTCGAGGATACGCATTGGGACGGGGCCGAGGACTGGCAGGTGCACGAGGCGGCGCTGCACGGCAGCTCGCATTACGACCTGCCGCTGGTGCTGCGCTGGATCACCGCCAATATCGGCATCCACCACGTGCATCACCTTTACAGCCGCATCCCGTTCTACCGCCTGCCGCAGGTGCTGCGCGACCATTCCGAACTGGTCGACTGCAGCCGCATGACCCTGCGCGACAGCCTGAAATGCGCCCGCCTGCACCTGTGGTGCGAAGAGCATCGCAAGCTGGTGACCTTTGCCACCGCCAGACGCGGGGCGCTGGCGTGATCTTGCGCCCCGGCCCCGGTCAGGCCTGAAGCTCGGCGTCCCAGTAGAGGAAATCCATCCAGCTTTCGTGCAGGTGGTTGGGCGGAAACTTCCGCCCCATGTTCAAAAGCTCTTGGGCGTTCGGCTGGCGCGGCGGCTTGCGCAGGCTCAGCCCCACCTGCCGCAGGCTTTTCGACCCCTTGCGCAGGTTGCAGGGCGCGCAGGCCGCAACGACGTTTTCCCACGACGTGATGCCCCCGCTGGCGCGCGGCACCACGTGATCGAAGGTCAGTTCGCTGCGTGTGCCGCAGTACTGGCAGCGGAATTCATCCCTCAGAAAAAGATTAAAGCGCGTGAAGGCCACGCGCTTTTGAGGTTTTACGAAATCCTTGAGCACCACAACGCTCGGTATTCGCAGGGTCATCGAGGGGCTTCGGACCACCTCTTCGTATTCCGAGACGATGTCCACCCTGTCGAGAAACGCCGCCTTGACCGCATCCTGCCAGGGCCAGAGGCTGAGCGGGTAGTAGGACAGCGGACGGTAGTCCGCATTGAGCACCAGCGCCGGATAATGTCGCAGCGCCCCCGGCTCTCTCACAAATGCGGTTCTGAACTCAGCATCCATCTGCGACTCGTCTCCTGCCCTGTCTGCCCGTCGTCCGGCACCAGAGCGGGACACCCCGCCCCAGTTGCGATCACTATATATCGCGGAAGGCATCTGGCAAGCCCCGCAATATGCGGTGTCGTCCTTACGGATACGGCACGGTTGTAACGCCTTTTTGACAGGCATGGCTGACGATATCGCGGGCGCATGCTAGGGTGCGGCCATGTCGCAATCCGACCTGCCGCCCGCCCCTTTGCCGCCCGCGCTGCTGGAAGCCGCGCTATATTGTGACGACCTCGACCGGGCCGAGGCGTTCTATGCCGGGATATTGGGTCTGCCGCGCATCCAGCGGGTCGGGAACCGGCATGTCTTTTTCCGCGCCGGAACCGGCACGCTGCTCGTCTTCAACGCGGATGAAACCGAGAAGCCGCCGACCAACCCGGCGATGCCGGTGCCGCCGCACGGCGCCCGCGGGCCAGGCCATGCCTGCCTTGCCATGCCGGCCGAGGGGATCACCGCGTGGGAGACGCGCCTGCGTGCCGCCGGGGTGGAGATCGAGGCGGATTTCACCTGGCCCAACGGCGCCCGGTCGCTCTATTTCCGCGATCCCTGCGGCAATTCGCTGGAATTCGCCGAGCCTTGGCTCTGGGACGAAAGCTAGAACCGCAGCGGTCTGCGTGATCCGGTCCCGCCGCGCGGGTCTCGTTGATCGTTAGTCAGCGCGACGCCTGTTCAAAGGTTGCACTTGTCCCGCATGAAGGCCAGCGCCACCGACAGCCCGTCGGGCGCGATGCCATGCGCCGTGCCCTTCATGATATGTGCGAAGACATCCGTCCAGCCCGCCTCTTGCAGGGCCTCGGCGGCAGCAGGCAGCGACTGCGGCGGCACCACATCGTCCTGATCGCCGTGCACCAGAAGCACCGGCGGTCGGCTCAGCGCCGCGTCGGCCAGCAGTTCGGGCTGCAACAGCCGCCCGGAAAAGGCGACGATGCCCGCCACCGGATCCTCGCGCCGCGGCGCGACGTGCAGGCTCATCATCGTGCCCTGGCTGAAGCCGAACAGCACGACCTGTTCGGGCAGCAGATCCTCGTCGACCATCAGCGCATCGAGGAAGGCATCCAGATCCTGCGCCGCCTGCACCAGACCCGCTTCGGCCTCTTCCTCGCTCGACCCGTCGATCCAGGGGATTGGAAACCACTGAAATCCGAAGGGCGCCCCGGCACACGCCTCGGGCGCATCAGGGGCCACGAAGAGCGTATCGGGCAGATGTTCGCCCAGCGGATCGGCAAGGCCCAAGAGGTCCGCGCCATTGGCACCATAGCCGTGCAGGAACACCACGCAGGACCGCGTCTCTCCCGATACCGGCGCCCGCTTTTCCGCCTGCAAAACCCGTGTCATGCGATGCCCTCTCTCTGTTTTCTCACGTGGTAGTAGGCCCAGAGCGTGCGCGCCGCAACCGATCTCCACGGGCGCCAGTCCTGCGCCATCTGCCGCAACGCCCGGTCCCGGGGCCGCTCGGGAAGATCGAACAACAACCGCGCACCTTCCTGCAAGGCCAGATCGCCGGGGGCGAAGACATCGGCCCGACCCAGGCTGAACATCGCATATATTTCCGCCGTCCAGACGCCGATGCCGGTCACCGCCGTCAGCTCCTTGACCACCGCGTCGGTGGGCGTTTGCCGCAACGCGTCATAGTCGATGCCGGCCCCCGCCAGCGCCATCGCATAGCGCGCCTTCTGACGGCTGAGGCCGAGGCCCCGCAGATGCGCCTCATCCACCGCGAGGATCGCCTCGGGCGTGACCATGCCCGCCGCCTCGAGCTTGGCCCAGATCGCGCGGGCGCTGGCGACGCTGACCTGCTGGCTGCAGATCGCGCTCAGCAACTGCGCAAAGCCGTCGGGGCGCAGGCGCAGCGGCAAAGGGCCTGTTACCTCGAGCGCATGGGCAAAGCGCGGGTCGTGCCGCGCGAGCCACGCCGCGCCTTCGGCGACGCAGGCATCGCCCTGGATCACCCGCCCGATATCTGTATCCGCCTCAGCCATGCCAGCGCCCCTTTCACATCCCTCACCCTTGCCCCACCGGGTCGCACGGGGCGGCGCAGCATCGCCACCCGCAACCCCAGCGCCCGCGCCGCCGCCAGTTTCGGCCAGCCGCCCGGGCCCCCTGCATTGCGCAGCACCAGCCAGTCAATCCGAAGCCTGCGCAAAAGCCGCATCTCGTCCGCAACGCTGAACGGCCCCTGCCCCGGCACGAAGCGGCCGCGCCGCAGCGGAAAGGCCCCGTCGGGTGCCCCCAGAAGCCGGGCAAAGACCGGCCCGCGCAAGGCCCGAATATCCGCCATCCCGCCGCGCCCCAGCGTGGCAAAGACCCGCGCTTCGGGCGGGACCACGCGCGCCAGATCCCGCGCGGCCCACACATCGACCCAGCGGTCGCCCCGGCCCGCGCGCCACGCCGGGCGCACCAACTGAAGATGCGGCACTCTGCAGGCGCGGCAGGCGGCGGCGACGTCATGGGCGGTCCCGGCATCGCAGGGATGCGCCGCCTCGATCACCGCCCGCAGTCCCTGCGCCGCCAACCAGTCCGGCGTGACCCGCCCCATGCTGTCGGGCGGCGGTCCGGCCTCGGGCACGCGCTCCGCCACCGGCAGGTGCAGCCGCGCCCCGGGCAAAGCCCGCGCCAGCGCCCGCGCCTCGGCAGAGCCGCCGACGATCAGCAGGGGAAAGGCGCGGTCATCCATCATGGCGTGTTGATAATCGACGTGGTCCCGCCCCGCCATGCCAATCCGCGACAACATCGCGCTTGCGGCCCTTCGCGCGGCGGACTACGCCAAGCCCATGGAATACGGCCACCCTTCCGCGAAACGAAACGTCCTTGTGCTGGTGACGGCGCAGGCGTTTCTGGGCGCGCAGATGCCGATGATCTTTATCATCGGCGGGCTGGCAGGGCAGTCGCTGGCCTCGAACGTTTGCCTTGCGACGCTACCGATTTCGCTGATCGTGCTGGGCTCGATGCTGACCGCGACGCCGATTTCATGGTTCATGCAGCGCTTTGGCCGCCGCGCGGGGTTTTTCGTGGGGGCGGTGGGGGGCGCGCTCGGGGGCGCTGTCGGGGCATACGGGCTTTACCTCGCGTCCTTCCCGGTTTTCCTGGCCGGGTCGTTCCTGACCGGTATCTACATGTCGGCGCAGGGATTTTACCGCTTCGCCGCCGCCGACACCGCTTCTGCAAGCTTCCGGCCCAAGGCGATTTCCTATGTCATGGCGGGCGGTCTCGCCTCGGCCATCATCGGTCCGCAACTGGTGAAGGTCACGGCGGATGCCTATGTGATCCCCTTCCTTGGCACCTATTTCGCGGTGATCGCGGTCAACCTCGTGGGCGCGCTGGTCTTCCTGTTTCTCGACATCCCCAAACCGCCGGTCCCAGCCGAGGACGCCCCGCGCGGCCGGTCGCGGTGGGAACTCATCACCACCCCGCGGATCGCCGTTGCGGTGATCTGCGCGATGGTCAGCTACGCGCTGATGAACCTGGTGATGACCTCGACCCCGCTGGCGGTCGTCGGCTGCGGCTTTGACAAGAGCAACGCGGCGGACGTGGTCACCGGCCACGTGCTGGCGATGTTCGCGCCGTCCTTCTTCACCGGCCACCTGATCGCGCGGTTCGGCACCGAACGGGTCGTGGCCGCCGGGCTGCTGATCCTTGCCGGGGCCGGGGCGGTGGCGCTGTCGGGGGTGGAGCTTGGGCATTTCTTCGTCGCGCTGATCCTGCTCGGGCTGGGCTGGAACTTCGGCTTCATCGGCGCCACCACCATGCTGGCCGAAGCGCATGCCCCACACGAACGGGGCCGCATGCAGGGCATGAACGACCTGCTGGTCTTTGGCGGCGTGACGCTGGCCTCGCTGTCGTCGGGCGGGCTGATGAACTGTTCGGGCGGCACGGCACAGCAAGGCTGGACGGCGGTGAACCTCGCGATGGTGCCCTTCCTGGTGCTGGCGGGGGCGGCGCTGATCTGGCTGGTGATGCGCCCCGATCCGCGCCCCGCAGAATAGAGCGAGATACAGACAGTCTGGATCGCGCGCGACCGTGCTGAGGCGGACGTTCGAGCCAAGTACCCGGCGCGGAATCGAGGCCGAAGGCCGCCGCGCCATCGCAGTCGCGCGCCCACGCGGCTGCGATTTGGCTGAGCTTGGTGTATCGTGGACGTGGTGTGCGAATTTGGCTGGCATAAAGCGCAGAGCTGAAACACCTGATCGCATCCGCGCGCGACTGCAATGGCGCGGCGCCTCACCCGGTTGCCCAAGGTCCGCTACAGGCCGGTTCAAGCCAATCGCATCACGCTGTATCGCCTCGACCGTGCCTGGGCGTCAGACCCGCCCCAGCGCCGTCACCCGCAAAAGCCGCAGCCTCTTGCCAACCTCCGACAGACCCAGCCGCCCGTCCTTGACGCAGGCGGGATCGCGCACGACCTGCCGCAGGAGAGGCCGTGCCGCCCAGGCCGCCAGCACCGCGGGCCGCGCCGCCTTGGGCACACCGACCTGCTGCCCCCGGTCGAGCCGCATCAGCGCATCCTGCGCCAGCACCGCGACCGCTTCGGGCCGCCCGTCGACCATCGGCACCCGCCCCTTGGCCTCAAGCTCCGGCACCGCCTGCAGAAACGTAGCCAGACCCTGGGCATAGCCCAGATCCAGCAGCGGCTGCGCCTCGACCGACGTCAAGGCCCGCGCCGCCGCCAGCATCAGATGCCCCGCCGTCTGTTCCAGATAGACGGCAAAATGCGCCTCATCCTCGAACGCGTCGCGGTAGACATCCCAGCGCCGCGCCTGCACCAACCGGTCCAGCAACGTCGCGCCATCGGCATCCAGCACCCGGGCCAGCGGCGTGACCACCTCGTGCCGTCGCACCGGTCCGCCTGTGCGGATTTCTTCCAACGCGTCGCGCCACCATTGCAGGCGCATTTCGGCGATCATCGGCTCTTGCGTGACCCAGGGCGCGCGCGCCACCTCGATGTTGAAGGCATAGATCGGGAATAGCCGCGCCCGCGCCCACACCGGTCCCGCCATGACGCTGGCAAAGCGGTCGGGATCCCCCCGCTCCACGATCTGCGCGCAGGCGGTAACATCGGCATCGAAGTCCGGCGCCGTGGTCACTCGGGCTGCACCAGCATCAGCACATAGGCGATCTCATCCGGGGCGGCCTTCCAGCGGGCGATCTCGGCCTCCGACGCCTCGATGACCTCGGCCAGCGCCTCGGCGCGCCCTGCGGCCTTCAACTCCGCGATCCGCGCCGCCAGCGGATCATAATAGGCGGCCCAGGCCTCTCCGGTGATCAGCCGTTCGGCCCGCACAGCGTACCCTGCCGCCGCGACCCGCGCGCGAATGCTGTCGATATCGCCGACAGCGCCTTCCCCCTCCCAAAAGGCACGCGCCGCCTCGGACGGCGGATCGCTCAGGTACACCGGTTCGGAAAACGCCACCCAGCCGCCGGGGGCCAGCGCATCGGCCCACCCCTGCAATCCCTCGGTGACGCCCAGAAAATAGAGCGCCCCCGCGCACCAGATCAGGTCATAGGGCCCCTCAACCTGCGCCATGTCGCCTTCGCGCGCGGTCACACGCGGCCCGAAGGTGTGCAGCCGCGCCTGCGCTTCGGACACGAACTGCGCCACGCCCTCCACCGCGTCGATCCGGGCCTCGGGCAGCGCTTGCGCCAGCGTTTCGCTGTCCGCCCCCGATCCCGCGCCTGCGTCCAGCACCCGCAACGGGCCCGACAGCCCGCTTTCGTTCAGCGCCCAGACCACATCGGCGGGCAGGCCCGGCCCCTGCCGGTGCAGGTCGGTATAAAGCTCCAGAAATCCGTCGGGTAGGGTCAAATGCTCTCTCCTGTATCGCGGATCAGTTTCCAGCGCACCGCGTCCAGCAGCGCCTCGAAACTCGCATCCACTATGTTGGCCGACACGCCGACGGTGGACCAGCGCCGCCCCTGCCCGTCTTCGCTGTCGATGATGACGCGGGTCACCGCCTCGGTCCCGCCCTGGGTGATGCGCACCTTGAAGTCAATGAGGCGCATGTCCGCGATGATGTCCTGATAGCGCCCCAGGTCCTTGGCCAGCGCCTTGGCAAGCGCGTTGACCGGGCCGCGGTCGCTGCCGGTCTCGTCCATCGACTCGCTGACCGACAGCTTCTTTTCGCCGTCAACCTTCACCACCACCACCGCTTCGGACAGCGACACCATGCGGTCGTACTTGTTCTTGCGCCGCTCGACCGTCACACGGTAGCGCTTGACTTCGAAAAACGCGGGCAAGAGGTCAAGCTCGCCCCGCGCCAGCAGTTCGAAACTGGCCTCGGCGGTGTCGTAGGAATACCCCTCCGCCTCGCGCGCCTTCACCACCTCGAGGATCCGGCCCAGGGCCGGATCTCCCGGCGCGACCTCCAGCCCCGCCTCGGCGAGACGGCGGCGCAGGTTCGACTGCCCGGCTTGGTTCGACATCGGAATGAACCGCCGGTTGCCGACCAGCGCCGGGTCTATGTGTTCATAGGTGCTGGGGTCCTTGAGGATCGCACTGGCGTGCAGCCCGGCCTTGTGGGCAAAGGCCGAGGTGCCGACATAGGGCAACTGCTTGAGCGGCACGCGGTTGAGGATATCGTCGAGCATCCGGCTCAGCCGCGTCAGATCCTCCAGCGCCTCCATGCTCACCCCGATATCGAACCGGTCCGCATAGGGCGCCTTGAGCATCAGCGTCGGGATGAGAGACACGAGGTTGGCATTGCCGCAGCGTTCGCCCAAGCCGTTGAGCGTGCCCTGGATCTGCCGCGCCCCTGCCTCGACCGCAGCCAGCGACGCCGCGACGGCGGTTTCGGTGTCGTTGTGGGTGTGGATGCCAATACGGTCGCCGGGCAGGTCCGCCGCGATCACCTCGGTCACGATGCGCCGCACCTCGGCGGGCAACGTGCCGCCGTTGGTGTCGCACAGCACCACCCAACGCGCACCCGCGTCCAGGGCTACGCGCAGGCACGACAGCACATAACCCGGATCGGCGCGGTAGCCGTCAAAGAAATGCTCCGCATCGAACAGAGCCTCGCGCCCCTGCGCCACCAGATGCGCGACGCTGGCGCGGATGTTGTCCAGGTTTTCCTCCAGCGTGATGCCCAGTGCCGTGTCGACATGGAAAGGATGCGTCTTGCCCACGATGCAAACCGCCCCGGTACCCGCATTCAACACCGCCGCCAGCACATCGTCATTCTCCGCCGACCGCCCGGCGCGCTTGGTCATGCCAAAGGCCGTCATCCGCGCCCGGGTCGCGGGCACCTCGTCAAAGAAGGCCGAATCCGTCGGGTTCGCCCCCGGCCAGCCGCCTTCGATATAATCCACGCCCAGCGCATCCAGCGCCCTGGCGATCTTGAGCTTCTCGGCGGTCGAGAACTGCACGCCCTGCGTCTGCTGCCCGTCGCGCAACGTGGTGTCATAAAGGTACAAACGCTCCTTACCCATGCCACACCCCCTGCTTCTTCTTGGTCAATATCCTCCGGGCGTGTGGGGGCTGGCCCCCACCATTCCTTGCATCCAGAGCCGACAAGCCGGGCAGCCCCCGACCGCAGGTGGGGGTGAAGCCCCCGCCCGTGGGGGCGGTCGGGGGCTGCCCGGCGTGCCGCCGGGCCAATTCCCTCAAATGTCCAGTCATTTCAAGGCCTCCAGCTTGACCGGATCAAAACCGGCAACCTTTTCAGCCTGAACTGCACCCTTCAATGCGCTCAGAACCAATCCGGCATCTGCTGCACGCGTCTTTAGCTCATCCGCATGATCATAGTTCTTCGCGATACGTAGATCGTGCCATTTCTGCGCAACGGCTCTGGCCAATGAACCATAGGTCTCGTCACCGTCGCCAACGAACTGAATGACACCATCGGTTTTTTCGACCTTCTGCCATTTCCATCCAGCGAGTTCATCGCCGAACAATCCAAGCAGTGAACCGGCGCTGCGGAGCCCGGCTCTATCACCGCTGTTTGCAAGCTTATGCATTTCCGCGATCGCGCCAGCCGTGTTCAAATCATCCGACAACGCAAGCACGATTTCGTCTGGAACGTCCGTGGCCTCGACACCATCGACCAATCGCCGCCACTTGCGCAGCGTCGCCTCCGCCTCCCTCGCCTTCTTCTCCGTCCAGTCCATCGGCTTGCGGTAATGCGTGCTCAGCATCACAAAGCGGATCACTTCACCCGGCACGCCCTGATTCAAGAGATCGCGCACGGTAAAGAAGTTGCCCAGGGACTTGGACATCTTCTTGCCCTCGACCTGCAGCATCTCGTTGTGCAGCCAGACCCTGGCGAACCCGCCTTCGGGATGCGCGCAGCAGCTTTGCGCGATCTCGTTCTCGTGATGCGGAAACATCAGGTCGTTGCCGCCGCCGTGAATGTCGAAGCTCTCACCCAGCAACTCCTGCGCCATGGCCGAGCATTCGATATGCCAGCCCGGACGCCCCCGGCCCCAGGGGCTGTCCCACCCCGGCAGATCGTCCGGCGACGGCTTCCACAGCACGAAATCCATCGGGTTGCGCTTGTAGGGCGCAACCTCGACCCGCGCCCCCGCGATCATGTCGTCAACCGACCGGCCCGACAGCTTGCCGTAGTCCTTGTAGCTCTCGACCGCGAACAGCACATGCCCCTGGGCCTCATAGGCATGGCCTCTCTCGATCAGCCCCGCGATCATCCCAACCATCTGCGGAATGTACTGCGTGGCGCGGGGCATGTGATCTGGCTCCAGCGCCCCCACCGCGCCCATGTCGTCCAGGAACCACTGCGTCGTCTCGGCGGTGATGTCGCCGATGGGGCGGCCACTCTCCGCCGCGCGGGCGTTGATCTTGTCGTCCACGTCGGTGAAATTGCGCACATAAGTCACATGCTCCGCCCCGTAGACATGCCGCAGCAGCCGGTAAAGCACGTCGAATACGATCACCGGTCGCGCATTGCCCAGATGCGCCCGGTTATACACCGTCGGGCCGCAGACATACATCCGCACATCCTGCGGATCGATCGGATTGAACCGCTCTTTTTTCCGTGTGGCGGAGTTGGTGAGAGAGATATGCATGGGCCGTCCTCGCGCGGGGTCGCGGCGGGCTTATCAACTCTGTCTATGATTGGGAATAGAAGACCGGCCCGCCAGATGGGTTAGCGGATAATGCAGCAAATGAGGGATGCAGCGGTCATCATGGGAACTGCATAGCACTCCGCACCCGCCCCCACAAGCGAGGACTGTCCGCTCAGGACAGGAGGAGCTACGCCCCGTAGCTCACAACCTCGTATTCCACCTCGTCCGGCCCGTCGAAATAGAACCGCCGCCCGGGCTCGTAATCGGCATGCGAATGGGTCCTCAGCCCCTCGGCCCGCACAGCCGCTTCCAGCGCGTCCAGATCCTCGACCACCACCCCGATGTGATTGAGCGATGCCCAGCGCCGGTACTTCCCCTCCGCCGCGTTCATCTCGTGCCCGGGCCGGTAGAGCGCCACATATCCCCGGTCGTCCCCCACATGCACCGAATAGCCGTCCCCCATGGCCGCGCCTTCCCAGCGGACCCGCCAGCCGAACAGCCGCCCTAGGACCTCTGCCGTCGCCTTCGGGTCCGTCACGCATATGTTCACATGTTCCAGCCGTGCCACCATCGTCTCTCTCCTTTTGAGTTGCGATTCACTGACCGTAATTCCTCAAGCGCGCTTGAGATCAAGCCCATTCCCCTTGACCGTCGTCGTTTTCGCGCCGACCCTTCGGGCATGAGCCGCGACACCGTCAACGATCTCTGCCGCGCCCTGCCCGGGGCCGACTGGTCCGAACCCTTCGGGCCGGGCCATGATGTCTGGAAACTTGGGGGCAAGATCTTCGCCGCCATCGGCAGCCAGGGCACCGGCGTGTCGGTCAAGACCCCGTCGGTCGAGGATGCGCAGCTGCTCATCGACATGGGCCGCGCCACCCGCGCACCCTATTTCCACCGCTCCTGGGTTCATGTGCCGCTCAACGCCGACGCGGACGAGTTGCAGGACCGCATCGCCATCTCCTACAGCCTGATCCGCGCCAGCCTGCCGAAAAAGCTGCAGGCCACGCTCGCGCCGCTTTAGCCGCCTGCTCTTGCACCCGTTCGCACCGGCTGGCAGAGAGGCAGGGCCATTGCCGACAGGAGTTTCGCCATGCCCGCGCTTTCAGACCGCATCACCGGGATCAACGGCGGCGGGTCGGACGGCTGGGATGTTTTCTACCGCGCGCGGGCGATGATCGCGGACGGCATCGCCGTCACCGAACTCACCATCGGCGAACACGACATCCGCACCGATGCGTCGATCCTGAATGCCATGCATGAGGCCGCGATGGCCGGGCACACAGGCTATGCCATCGTGCCGGGCACCCCCGGCCTGCGCGACGCCATCGCGCGCCGGGTCAGCGACCGCACGGGTGTTGCCACCACGCGCGACAACGTGCTGATCACCCCGGGCGGACAGGCCGGGCTTTTCGCCGCGCACATGGCCTGCTGCAATCCCGGTGATACCGCGCTTTACGTCGATCCCTATTATGCCACCTATCCCGGCTCGATCCGCGGCGCCGGTGCGGTGCCGCGCGCCATCACCACCCGCGCCGCCGACGCCTTCCTGCCGCAGCCCGATGCGCTCGACGCGGCGGCAAAGGGGGCCGCGTCGCTGCTGATCAACACCCCCAACAACCCCACCGGCGTGGTCTATCCTGCCGACACCATGGCCGCCATTGGCCAGACCGCGCGGGACCATGACCTCTGGCTGATCTCGGACGAGGTGTACGACACGCAGGTGTGGGAGGGTACGCATCTCAGCCCCCGCGCCCTGCCCGGCATGGCCGAGCGGACGCTGGTCATCGGGTCCATGTCGAAAAGCCATGCCATGACCGGCAGCCGCATCGGCTGGATCGTCGCCCCCGCCCCGGTGATCGAGCGCCTTATCGATCTGGCGACCAACACCACCTACGGCGTGCCTGGCTATATCCAGGACGCCGCCCTGTTCGCGCTGAACGCCGGTCCATCTCTCGAAGAGGCCATCGCCGCACCGTTCCGCCGCCGCCGCGCGCTGGCCACCGACATCCTGTCGCGGCAAAGCACCGTCGGCCATATCTCCAGCCAGGGTGCGATGTACCTGATGCTCGATATCCGCGCCACGGGACTGGATGGCGAAGGCTTCGCCAACGCGCTGCTGGATCAGCACCAGATCGCCGTCATGCCCGGCGAAAGCTTCGGTACGTCGGCCAAAGGGCATATTCGCGTCGCGATGACAGTGGATGACGACACCTTCGCCCGCTCCCTGACCACCCTCTGCCGTTTTGCCGAAACCCTGCGCGCCGCCGCCTGACCCGCGGTTGACCAAGCCCGGACCCACCGAACACAGTGATGCCATGACCAAGGCCCCCGTCTCGTCCCTGCGCAACCTTGGCCCTGCCGTCGAAGCCGCCTGCACCCGCGCGGGCATCGACAGCGCCGAGGCGCTGCGCGATCTGGGCGCGCATGAGGCCTATCGCCGGATGGTCGCCACCGGCACCCGCCCGCATTTCATCGGCTACTACGTGCTGCACATGGCGCTGCAGGGCCGCCCCTGGAACGACTGCACCGGCGACGAGAAAAAGGCCCTGCGCCGCGCCTTCGACCAGCTCAAGGCCGAACGGCGGGACGCCCCCGGGCGCCCCTCGTCCGAGCTGGAAAAGTTCCTGGCCGAGATCGGGCTGAGCCGTCCGGATCCCAGATAGGCGGGAACCATCCGGTCCGTTCACGGGTTTGTCAGGCAAGCACGTAAACAGAAAGGGACTGAACCATGGACCTTATCCGCATCATTCTTTCCGTCATCCTGCCGCCTCTGGGCGTCTTCCTGCAGGTCGGCATCGGCAAACATTTCTGGATCAACATCCTGCTGACGATTCTGGGCTATATCCCGGGCATCGTACACGCCGTCTGGATCATCGCCCGCACCGGCCCCGCCCGCGCGTGACCAGGCATCCCGACTTCAAGCGGGTCGAAAGAGCAGAGGCGCTGGCCCATCGCATGGACAGCGCCTTTCGCTTGCCTCTGACCCGGATCCGCCTGGGCTGGGACTCAATTCTGGGCCTCATCCCGGGTGTCGGCGACACGCTGGCGCTCATGCCCGCCGCCTATATCGTCTGGAGCGCGCATGACATGGGCGTGCCGCTGCACCGCAAGACGCAAATGGTCGGCAATGTCTTTATCGACTGGCTACTTGGCCTTGTCCCGCTGGTCGGCGACATTTTCGACGTCGGCTTCAAAGCCAACCGAAAGAACGCCGCGATCCTGCGCCAGCATATCGAAGAGCGTCACGCCGACACATCCTCGCCCGGGACGTGACTACGGCGCACCCGTCAAATCCGACCCTGAACGCAAAACGGGGGGCCAAGGCCCCCCGTTTCTGACGTTTGAAAAGGTCCTGACCCCGGCTCAGCCGACCAATTCGAGACCCGAAAAGAAATACGCGATCTCTTCCGCCGCGGTTTCCGGCGCGTCAGAGCCATGGACCGAGTTTTCGCCGACCGACTCGGCGAATTCCGCGCGGATCGTGCCTTCGGCGGCATCGGCGGGGTTGGTGGCGCCCATCACTTCGCGGTTCTTCGAAATCGCGCCGTCACCTTCCAGCACCTGCACCACGACCGGCTCGGATGCCATGAATTCGCACAGTTCGTCGTAGAACGGACGCTCTGCATGCACCTTGTAGAATTCACCGGCCTGCGCCTTGGTCAGCTGGATGCGCTTTTGCGCGATGATGCGCAGGCCCGCTTCTTCGAACTTGGCATTGATCTTGCCGGTCAGGTTGCGCTTCGTGGCATCCGGCTTGATGATGCTCAGGGTGCGTTCGGTGGCCATATGTCTTGCTCCATGGTCAAAGCCGGGCCTCTGCCCGGCCGGAATTACGATTGGCGCCCCGATAACATGCGCCGTGGGCCTTGGGAAGGGCGCGCAGAACCGTCACCGCCGCAAATCGCGCCATCTCCGCGTGGGCCAACGGGCGCGATGGGCCGCCGCATTGACAGCACCTCACGGCTGGGGCATTGCCCCGCCCATGCTGCAGATCAAGGACATCTCCTATTCGGTCGAGGGCCGCCCGCTTCTGGTCGACGCGTCGGCGACCATCCCCGATGGCCACAAGGTCGGCCTTGTCGGCGCCAACGGCGCGGGCAAGACCACGCTCTTCAAGCTCATCCGCGGCGAACTTGTGCTCGACACCGGCAGTATCTCCCTGCCCAGCCGCGCCCGCATCGGCGGCGTCGCGCAAGAGGTGCCCGCGTCCGAGACATCGCTGCTGGACACGGTGCTGGCCGCCGATACCGAACGCGCCCGCCTGATGGCCGAGGCTGAGACCGCCACCGACGCCCACCGCATCGCCGAGGTCCAGACCCGGCTGGCCGATATCGACGCCTGGTCGGCCGAGGCGCGCGCCGCCGCGATCCTCAAGGGGCTTGGCTTCGACGACCATGAACAGCAGCAGCCCTGTTCCGCCTTCTCGGGCGGCTGGCGCATGCGCGTGGCGCTGGCGGGGGTGCTCTTTTCGCAGCCCGACCTGCTGCTGCTGGACGAGCCGACGAACTATCTCGATCTCGAAGGGGCGCTCTGGCTCGAGGCGTATCTCGCCCGCTATCCGCACACGGTCATCATCATCAGCCACGACCGCGGGCTTCTGAACCGCGCCGTCGGCGGCATCCTGCATCTCAGCGAAAAGAAACTGACCTACTGGACCGGCCCCTATGACCAGTTCGCGCGCCAGCGCGCCGAACAGCGCGCCGTGCAGGCGTCGATGGCCAAGAAACAGCAGGCCCGCAAGGATCACCTGCAAAAGTTCGTGGACCGCTTCAAGGCCAAGGCGTCCAAGGCCAAGCAGGCCCAGGCCCGGGTCAAGATGATCGAAAAGATGGACACGATCACGCCCCCAGAAGAGGCGGCCAAGCGCGTCTTCTCTTTCCCGCAGCCCGACGAGTTGTCGCCCCCGATCATCCACATCGAAGGCGGCGAGACAGGGTATGGCGACACGGTGGTGCTGAGCCGCCTGAACCTGCGCATCGACCAGGACGACCGGATCGCGCTTTTGGGCAAGAACGGCCAGGGCAAATCGACCCTGTCGAAACTGCTCTCGGACCGGCTGCCACTGATGGCAGGCAAGATGACCCGTTCCAACAAACTGCGCATCGGCTATTTCGCCCAGCACCAGGTGGACGAGCTGCATATCGACGAATCGCCGCTCACGCATCTGCAACGCATGCGCCCGGACACGCCGCCCAGCAAGCTGCGCGCGAGGCTCGCAGGCTTCGGCCTCGGCGCCGATCAGGCCGATACCGAGGTCGGGCGCCTGTCGGGCGGGCAAAAGGCGCGGCTGTCGCTGCTGCTGGCCACACTCGACGCGCCGCATCTGCTGATCCTCGACGAACCGACCAACCACCTCGACATCGAAAGCCGCGAGGCGCTGGTCGAGGCGCTGACCGCCTATTCCGGCGCGGTGATCCTGGTCAGCCACGACATGCACCTGCTGGGCATGGTCGCCGACCGGCTGTGGCTGGTCAAAGGCGGCAGCGTCGCGCCCTATGACGACGACCTCGAAGCTTATCGCAAGATGCTGCTGAGCACCGACAAGCCCGTCAAGGCGGCAAAACCCGAAAAGACCGAGCCCAGGCAGGCCAAGCGCCCCAGCCGCGACCAGATGCTGGCCCTGCGCGCCGAGGCCCGCAAAAGCGAGGAGCGGGTGACCAAACTCAACGACATGCGCGACAAGCTGGCCAGGAAGCTCGCCAACCCTGAGCTTTACGACGACACCCGCAAAGGCGAGCTGGAAACCTGGAACCGCAAGTACGCCGAGGTGATGGAGGCGCTGACACGTGCCGAGGCGCTGTGGATGACCGCGCTCGAAAAACTCGACGCCGCCGAAACCGTCTGACCCCCATGCAGCGCCGCCCCTCGCGCGCCACACCCCCCACTCTCCGGTTCCAATAACCTCAGAGAGCACGAGAGACAGCGTCTCTCGTAGCCGCGCGCCCGCGCGGCTTCCCGGACCACAACGCTTGCCTCCAATCGCGTCGGCGCATAAAGCGATGCCATGGACAGCGCCTTTCTGATTTCCGCCTTCGTAACGCTCTTCGTGGTGATCGACCCGGTCGGCCTGACCCCGATCTTCATCGCGCTCACCACCGGATCGGATGCCCGGCACCGCCGCGCCGTGGCCTACCGCGCCTGCAGCATCGCCGCGGTGCTGCTCTTCCTCTTCGCCTTCTTCGGCGAACAGCTTCTGGGCTTCGTCGGCATCTCCATGCCCGCCTTCCGCATTGCGGGCGGCATCCTGCTGTTCCTCACCGCCCTCGACATGCTGTTCGAACGCCGCACCAAGCGGCGCGAGGACACCGCCGAAGCCGAAGAGGATTTTCCCGATCCTTCGGTCTTTCCCATCGCCATCCCGCTCATCGCCGGGCCAGGGGCCATCGCCACGATCATTCTGCTGGTGGGCCAGGCGGACGATGCCACCGGCATCGCCGCGGTGCTGGGGGTGATGGTGGCGGTGTTGCTCATCGTGCTGATGTTCTTTCTGATGGCCGGGCTGATCGAACGCGCGCTCGGCAAGACCGGCATCACCGTGGTCACACGTCTGCTTGGCATGCTGCTGGCGGCGCTCTCGGTGCAATTCGTCCTCGACGGGCTGCGCGCTTTCGGATTGGCGGGCTGACCCTTCCCACCGCCCCACTGCGCCCCTAGATAAAGGGGCAGCAGGAGGGCACAGATGTCATCGATGGAATACGGAAACCTGGCCTACCTAGGCCTTCTGGGCGCGGTGCTGGTGTTCTGGGTCTTCATCCAGAACCGCGACTCGCTCACGAAAAAGGTGCAGCAGTTGGCCGCCTGGGGGCTGATCTTTCTGGGCACCATCGCCGCCATCGGCCTTTGGGACGACATCCGCCAGACCGTGCGCCCGCAGCAGACGGTCTTTGCCGATGCGGGCCGGGTCGAACTGCCGCGCGCGCCCGACGGGCATTACTACGCCACGCTCGACATCAACGGCGCGCCCACCTTCTTTGTGGTCGACACCGGCGCCACCAGCATGGTCCTGACCGAGCAGGACGCGGCGCGCGCAGGCCTCTCGACCGACACCCTCGCCTATGTCTCCGAAGCGATGACGGCCAACGGCCTCGTGCACACCGCCGCCGTGACCCTGGACGAGGTCGCCCTCGGCCCCTTCTCCGACCGCGACGTGCGCGCGTTCGTCAATAGCGGCGAGATGGAGCAAAGCCTGCTCGGCATGACCTACCTCCAACGCTTCGCCCGGCTGGAAATCTCCGGCGGCAAGATGATCCTGGAACGCTGAAAGATCGCCGAGGTCTGGCCGCAATGAGACGCCACGGAGGAAAGGGCGGGAAGCAGCCCTGCTCTGCAGGTGCGAAAACTCATAAAACAACGCGGGAGCGGACATTGGTTTTGCGCCGCCTCGCGAGACGGCTCTTGTGTTCAGATCTCAATAGCCGCTGCAATCGCCAGAGCATCTTCGAGTTCAACGCCAAGGTACCGGACCGTGCTGTCCATCTTGGTATGGCCGAGAAGGAGTTGGACGGCTCGCAGGTTACCGGTTTTCTTGTAGATCTGAGTGACCTTTGTTCGCCGCTTGGAATGGGTCGCATATGCGCTCGCCTCGAGGCCGACCGACGTGACCCAATCTCGGACGATCCGTGCGCATCGACACGCCGAATTCATCGGCAATCTGTCGGGCAGACCGGCCTGCGGCATGCCGCGACACGATAAGCTCTCGACTGTGAACGGTGAGACGTGCACCTTGATGCGGGTTGTTCATCCTTCGGGGTCCTCGGCTGGAGTTTGGCGATTGCAGCCTAACTCCGAACCGGATGAACAACCTACTGAGAGTTCACAGCTAGGTCTCGATGGTTTTCAGCGAGTTCAAGTCGGTCGCGAATTGCCCGAACGTGCTTTGGTTTCAGCGATCGCTTCTGCCGACAATCCGCGCCTTGTTCCAAGCTGGGCGAAGTGCGCGAATGGCTGGTAGGTTTGGTGTAGGTTCCATGACTGATCCTCCGATCCGCCATACCTTCCCAGAACGACACCCCCACGCTGCCTATTTGACCTTATCGCAAGTCTCAAAAGGTCTTTCGGTCCTTACTCTATCTGGCGCACCCAAAGCATGCATTGCGCCGCGCATTCAACGGGATCGATAACCGCAGCAGAGAGTTTACTTCTGACCGCATCGACAACTTCGACCATGCCGGCACAGCCAAGGATGATTGCGGATATGCCGTCTTCCTGTTCAGCCACCAACGCTTCTTGCGCAACCATCTTGCTGGCAAGACGGGTGTTCGTTTCCAATTCCAGAACCGGAATTTCAGAGGCGCGGACTTTTGACACAAAATGGCCGAACCCATACCGCTCTATGTTTGATTGAATGATTGGCTTCGAGATGGAGAGGGACGTTACGACGCTGAAGCGCCAGTTTCTGAGGGCTGCATAGTGATAGGATGCCTGACCGATGCCAATGACCGGGCAATCCGCAATTGCAGCGGCCTCTTCCAGGGCGGTGTCGTCAAAGCATCCGATGATGATACCGTCGGCCCCCTGCGAGGACGCGCGTTTGACCAACTCAAGCAACGGCGCACGCGCGGCTTCGCCATCGGCCTCGCCCTGAATAGCGGCAGGCCCATCCTGCGAGGTCCAGCCCTCGAACGCCAACTCGGGGGCTGATCTGCGTGCCTGGGCGAGCATGGCATCGGTCATTGAGCGCGTGCTGTTGGGGTTGATGATGATCACGGCCATCAGATCATGCCTTTGCCAGCATCGGAGCCTTTCCGTGCGCGGCGGTGGTTCATCAGCCAGACGATAACCAGGAAGACGCCGATCACAAGCAACGAGAATACAGTCGTCAGTGTGCCCAAGGCGAACAACACTGGCGTGGTCACGTTGGTCGTCATGCCGAAGATCTCGAGCGGCAGCGTGTTGTAGCTACCGGCTGTCAGCAGGGTTCGGGCGAATTCATCGTAGCTGAGCGTGAAGCCGAAGAGAGCGACGCCGATCAGCGAAGGCGCGATGATGGGAAGGACCACATGACGGATGACCTGCCACGGGCTTGCACCCAAATCGCGGGCGGCTTCTTCATAGGACCGGTCAAAGCGATTGAACACGGCGAACATGATCAAGAGGCCAAAGGGCAGCGTCCAGGTCAGCTGTGCGCCAAAGCCGGAGCTCGCCCAATGGACCGGCAGGCCAGATTGCGACCAGATAAGGCCGACGCCCAATGAGATCAGGATCGACGGGATCACAAGCGATGTGATGATCAGGTAGAACAACGCGGTGGACCCGGCAAAGCGTTTGCGAAAGGCCAACCCACCCATGACCGAGACAACGACAGTCGTGACCATCACCATGAGTCCCAGAACAAGCGAGCGCCTGAAAGACCCCCAGATGTCGCCCACGGCTTGTTGTTCAAACAGGTCCCTGAACCAGTGCAGGGACACGCCCCGCATCGGGAAGGTCAAGCCGCCCCCGGGACCTTGGAACGACAGGATGCCGATGGTTATTGTCGGGCCGTAAAGGAACACAAGGAACAGGATGAAGAAGGCACTGAGGTAGTAAAAAGACTTGGGGCGCGGCTCCATGATCAAAGCTCCTTGCGGATATCGACGAACCGCAGAAGCGTCCCGATCAGCATGAGGACCGTGACCAGAAGGATGACGGCGGTCGCACTAGCGGATGGATATTGCAGCAGTGAGATGTCGTTCTGGATCAGACGTCCCATGTTGGCGGACTGGCTACCCGACATGAACCGCACGGTGATAAAGTCGCCCATGACAAGCGCGACCACGAAGATCGTGCCGATCATGATACCGGGTTTGGTCAGCGGAACGATGACGTGCCAAAGCGTCTGCCAACCCGTGGCTCCTGCATCCACCGCCGCTTCGATCAGGGATTTGTCGATGCGCATCATCGTGTTGAAAATCGGAACCACCATGAACAGCGTGTAGAGATGAACAAAGGCAAGGATGACGCTGAAATCGCTGAACAGCAGCCATTCCAGCGGCTCATCGATAACACCCATTGAGATCAACGTTGAATTGGCGATCCCGTTGCGCCCCAGAAAGGGAATCCAAGAGATCATCCGAATGATGTTCGAGGTCAGAAAGGGGATCGTGCATAGCAGGAACAAAGCGATCTGCCAGGTCAGGCTGCGGATATGAAACGCCAGATAATAGGCGACGGTAAACCCGATCAGCAGGGTAAAGACCCACGTGATAAAGGCATATTTGAAGGTGTTGAAAAAGACCCGATAGGTCACATCGGAAGTCAGAAGAAATTCATAGTTGTCGAACAGAAACGCGGGGTAAATTGACCATTCCGTCGCGCCCCAGAAGCTGACAACCACGATCATCGCGATTGGTGCGGCGAGGAAGACCAGCAGCACCAACGATAACGGGGCTGCGAGGAGCCATCCTATGACTGAATTGTTCCGCAAATCTGCCTCTGGAGTTGTTTTCAAGATTCTTGTGTGCCGGAGGACCAAGGCCCCCCGGCGCGCATCGCTTAGGCCGCGATGAATTCGTTCCACTTGCGGACCATGTACTGGTTCTCGTCCATGACGGAATTCCAGCAGACGACGTTGCCCATGCGGTCCTCGAAAGATCCGCCATCGCGCACATCACCTGCACCGGCCAGCTTGTCACCGGTGGGTGACAGGATGTCCCCCTCAGCGGGCTTGCCTTCGTACCAATAGCCCCATTCGTCGGCGGTCATGAATTCCTTGGAGGTGCTTGGAACAGCAGAGTAGTAGCCTTGACGCATCAGGTATCCGCCGACCCAGCCGGACAGGTACCAGTTGATGTATTCATAGGCCGCATCCAGTTCCATGCCCGAAAGCGATGCCGAGAGGCCAAGGCCGCCGCCCCATGACCGATAGCCCTCTTCCAACGGCTGATAGACGCATGGGATACCTTGCGACCGTACGGCTGTAATTGCAGGCGACCACATGGACTGGATGACCACCTCACCAGATGCCATCAGGTTCACCGATTCATCGAAGGACTTCCAGAACGCGCGGAACTGACCGTTTTTCTTGGCTTCGGTAAAGATGCCGAGCGTCAGGTCGATCTCTTCCTTCGTCATATTGCCCTTGTCTGGGTATGTGTACTCACCCATGGATTCCACGACCAAGGCCATGTCCATGATCCCGATGGACGAAATATCGAGGATTGAGGCCTTGCCTTTGAATTCCGGATTCAGCAGCTCGGACCAGTTGTTGATCGGGCGACCGATCAGATCGGGGCGGATGCCCAGCGTGTCGGCGTTGTAGATAGTGGGGATCAGCGTCATCCAGCCGGATTCTTCCTGAACGAACTCCGTTCCGTCGACGCCGGTGGTGAACCCGACAGTGTGCGGTGCTGTGCCCTGGGCAATCGTGCTGTCAGGGGTCAGAAGACCACTTCGGAAGGTGCCCGCGATGTTGTCGTATTGTTCAATCTTGGTGGTATCCATCGCCTGCAGGTTGCCCGCGGCCCACACCTTTTTGCAGATGAAGTATTCGATATCCGCGATGTCAAAGCTGTTGGGCTGTGTCGCCGCGCGCTGCGTCACGCTGTCGGTATCCAGCGCGGTCATTTCCAGATTGAAGCCAAGGTCTTCCTTGACCTTCAGGGCCACGTCATTCAGGTTTGACACCCCGGTGCCGAACTGGCGCAAGGTGATGTCTTTCGTCTCTTGCCCCCAGACCATTGGAGCCGGAAGCGCGGCGGCCGCCACCGCCGCGCCACCGGCTTTCAGCAAGGAACGACGCGAATAGCGTACTTTTGAGATTATCGTCATGGTTCGTCCTCTCTGTTGAACGTCTTGTTATCCAGCCAGGGCGTGTGCTGCCTCGGCCTCCCAGTCGAGGCCGATCGCCTCGCCCAACTCCTTCGGGTTGCCGAAGAAATCCTTGTCAGACAGCAGCGCGGTGACCTCTTGTTCGCCGGGAACTGAAGCGGTCAGCGCGACATGCGTGCCTTGATATTCGATGTTTGTAATGGTGCCCGGCAGCTTGGCGGCCTTGTCGGCTGTCACCGTCAACGCATCAGATCGTATCGCGACCATCCCTTCGGGCATCGCCACCACATTGTGAGAGCCCAAAAAACGGGCGACAAAAGCCGTCTTTGGCGCATCGAAGACTGAGCGCGTCTTGCCAGCTTGCTCAATTTTCGCGTCGTTCATTACGACGATCTCATCAGCAAGCGCCAAAGCCTCGTCCTGACCATGAGTGACGTGGACAAAGGTGATGCCAAGTTCCCGCTGCAGCTTTTTCAATTCGGCCCGCATCCGGATACGCAAAAAGGGATCAAGCGCTGATAGCGGCTCATCCAGCAGCAAAACGTCCGGTTTCGTAATCAACGCCCGCGCCAAGGCCGCGCGCTGCTGTTGGCCACCAGACAGTTGTGCAGGCAGCCGGTCCGCCATGGCCGTCATGTCCACAAGCTCCAACAGCTCTTTTGCACGGGCATGGCGCGTGGCTTTATCGACCCCTTTCATGGTTAGGCTGAAGGCCACGTTGTCGAGCACGCTCAGATGCGGGAACAATGCGTAGCTCTGAGACATCATCGCTGTGCCCCGCTTGGCAGGCGGCAGCGCAGAGATGTCCCGACCTGCAAGTGTGATCGAGCCATCAGACACGGTTTCATGCCCGGCAATCATACGTAGAGTGGACGACTTCCCGCATCCAGACGGACCCAAAAGACATGCGTAGGTGCCCGCGCTGAAATGGTAATTGATCGCGTCAACGGCGACCGTGGTGCCGTAGCGCTTCGTGAGACTGATCAGCTCGAGATCGATCTTTTGAGTCATGTTGCCCCCGCAGTGATGCAGTCACGCTGGCGCACATCTTTTGTTTCAGCCAAATTGATTCCAAAGAAATCGCCATGACGGGAGCGAAAGCTTCTCCAATTTATGCGGGTTAGGTTAATGTTGTACAAAAAATAGGCAAAAGTTGTATACAATTATAGAAAAGATTGTGTCTCCGGTTGTGTGTAAAAACTGCGACTTGCAAGTTGGGGAAAGAGAGACCCGTATGACAAAAATGACCAAACTCAAGGCCGCAACCGCAGAAGATATCACTGAGCAGCTTGCGCAGGCGGTGCATGAGCATCGGCTCAAGCCGGGGGCGAAATTGCGCGAGGATGAGGTCAGCGAAGTCTTCGGCGTCAGCCGGACCGTTGTTCGTCAAGCCTTGCATGCCTTGGCCTTCGAAGGCCTGCTGACTATTGAAAGGAACCGTGGTGCCTTCGTCTCGAAGCCGACATTGAAAGAGGCCCATGAGGTCTTTCAGACCCGCGCCCTTCTAGAACCCAGCACAGCACGCGCTGCCGCCGAGCGCACGACACCGGCCGATATCGCCCTGCTTGAGCAGCACATCAAGAAAGAGCATGAAGCACTTGATCAGGGTCAGCCCGGTCTGGCTTTGAAGCTTTCGGGGGATTTCCATCTGGAAATTGCCCGCATCGCGGATCAGCAGACAATCGAGCAGTTCTTGAAGCAATTGGTATCCCGCTCATCGCTTGTCATTGCCCTTTACTGGCAACGCCGGAATGCCCTGTGCGAAAGCAACGCCCACCACGCCCTTGTCGATGCATTGCGCAACCACGATGGCACCGGCGCGGAAGACCTAATGAAGGGCCACCTTTTGGACATCTATTTGCAGTTGGACCTGCGTGAATATGATGAGGGGTCAACATCCCTGAAAGAAGCCTTGCGAAAGTGACAGGTTGCCGAAACGCGGTAAGGTCTTCCACATAACTGCAAGACGCAGCGAATGTCCGGAATGCGGGCTGCGGTCGCAGCATCCTGCAAGTAGGGCCAATTTCGGGTCTGGGCCGGAAGTGACGGAGGCCATGACCAAGAAGCCCCTGGTCGCCGCGCCGCCGCAAGTCCGCAGTGAGCCCAGAATCACCGATTTTTCGGAAGGCATGAATGTCCGCTATGAAAGACGATTTACGATTTTAGGAGTTGCAATAATACTCGGTGTACTTGGGGGCAAAGAATTTGGTGAATGCTTTGACCTCTGGCCGCTTGTACGCAGTCGGGTTCACTAGAAGCCACACGATGGAGCCTGTACCTTCAGGCAGTTCAAAACATTTTACTAAATTCGGGTTGCCGCTTTGAAACCTTGTCGGCAACGCTCCGACGCCAATGCCCAGTTTGATGTTGCTTGCCATGGCCAAAATATCCCTGACAGTCATGATTACCTGGTCTTCGGCCACCCTCGCAAGAAGCCATTGATTGGCTGGATGGTTGGCTAGGTTCTCGTCAAAGGCCATCAATCGGTGGCCTGCCAGATCATCCGCAGAAGCGGGGCGTCCAAGCTTTTCTACGTAACTCCGGGACGCAAAGAGTGACATTCTGAGTTCAAAAATCCGGCGACAGATCAATGAGGGGTCGATATGGCGGTTCGGGTTTGCTAAGCGGATCGCGATATCGGTATCGCCAGATGAAATATCCGCCTCTTCATTGCTTGGCAGCAAGGAGAAGCGGACGTTTTTGTGCCGCTCTGTGAATTCGTTCAAGATTGCTGTGAACCCATCAGTAAAGGCACTTGTGATGGCGGTTACGCGAATGACGCTGGCCTGACTTGCCCGCTGCTTCACGGCCGTCTTCGCGAAGGCCTTCGCGCTGCTTTCCAGGCTTTCTGCATTTGCAAGCAGAGCGATGGCGCTGGGTGTCGGTTTTGCCCCCCGCGTTGTTTTCTCAAACAGGGTCAGGCCAACCGCGTGCTCCAAGACGTCGATGCGACGTGCAACTGTCGTTTGATTGATGCCTAGAACCCTAGAGGCCGCCAGCGTCGAGCCCTCTCGCATGACAGCGAGGAAAATGCGGACGTCGCCCCAGTCTTTGAACTTGCTCTGCATTTTCGCAGAACAGCACGGCGTCGTGGCGAATACCAGCAGATTGTTAACCCGCATAGCCTGTCTTCACCCACTTCATGGAGACAAAGACTATGACATTTTCTGCGATCCGCCTGACATTTTTCACATCTCTCCCCCGGCGCACGGGGCCAAAGGACACGGACGAAACCGTGGATCACGCAGACCTGCGCCGCGAGTATGTCGAGAGGTTGCTGTCATCCGACGGCTGCGTCAGCGAATACAGCATGTCAGCGTTGATGGGACTGTTTCCGAAAGACTTTTGAACGCCGTTATCCAAGGACACAATCATGCAACATGATGTCAAAGACGTTCTTGAACTATGGTTTCCCGAAAATGGGTTTTGGGAAACCGCCGAAAGGTTTTCGGCTTGGCTTCAGCACCGCATGCACGGTGGTATGGACCAGACAATTTTCCAAGACTTTGCCGACCTGACCGTTGCTGCTGCCCGAAATGAATTGGATCACTGGGCGGACAGTGCAGAGGGACGCATTGCCCTGCTGATCGCGCTGGATCAATTTCCGCGATCCTTGTGGCGCGATACGCCAGCGGCCTATGCGCAGGACATAAAGGCTAACCGAATTGCGATTGAGGGGGTTGGAAATGGTCACTTCGCGGCTGTGAAGCCATGGAAGAAGCTGTTCTATATGATCGCGCTTTATCATTGCGAGGGTCCCGATCATCTTGAGCGATTAACGCTTGGAGAAAAACTAGCTGAGGCGATTATCGTCGAGTTGCCCCCGCACCTTGCGTACGCTGCCGATCTGATGCGGGGGCAAAACGCTCGCGGGCGATCTATCATCGAGCGGTTCGGGCGGCACCCGCATCGCAACGCCCACTTTGGACGGATTTCTTCCCCGGCAGAGGAAGCCTATATTGCCGCAGGGCATTTTCCCCATGTTCAAAAAACGAGTTGATGGATTGCCATAATCCGATGACGGCATGGGTGCCATTTCCCCTTTTTTCGAGAAAAATTGCAAAACATTTTGGTGCTGAACCTCCCAAGGCCGACGTTGGAATGAATTCAACGAAATGTTGCTCTGTCCGGCGCAGCGGTCATCCACCTTCCCAAAATGCTGCGCTGCGCACCAACGACCGCTATGGCGGGCCGCACTGCGGCATTGGGACCGACGGCTGGACGTCGGCTCAGGGCCGTTTACGCTGCCATGTGAGTGATCTTTACCCGAAGATTTTCCGCACACACCTCTGCCGTGAGGTTTCTGATTGCCTTAAGTCCGATAGACTTTTGCTGTCTCGGCAGTTGTTCGGCCCGGATGACAAAGAAACGCCATTCCGACGCTATACGCTGGTCGCCTCCTTCATGCCATGCGAAGATGTATAAATCGGCGAGCCTGCTGCCCGAAGGATTTGGGGTGTAGGTCTTGCCATCGGGATAGTGGGCTTTGGCGGCTGCGATACTGAACCGAGGCGAGGTTGTCGAACTGCCCCAGGACTGAGCAGATGCCGATTGCTTGACTTCGACCCTAAGCCCATCTGAGCGTTCTAAATCCCAAGGGGCCCAATCATTCCCGACTTGCTTCCAATCAGGGCCAAGGATCTCGGCGACCATCAGCTCAACCCAAAGTCCCCTAAGGTTGTTTTGCATCACCGGAACATCAAACATAGCCCGGATACGCTTGAGAATTTGCTCTTTGTCCATTGGCGCATTTGAGCAGATCCAAGCACTGCTAAGAAGCACTAAATCTTGTTTTGCGCATGTCCGCTTCGACGAAACTGAACCGTGGCATCAGCTCCTGTGTGAACGGCAGCAACGGGCCGCGAGCGGCGGGTACCTCCGCAGATTGGCTCTCGGCGCCTTGTGCATCCTGTCTCTCAACAGTCACCTTTGTGAATGGAGAACCGGTCGAGAAAAGTTTCAATTGCCGACAAGAACTGCTCGTACGCCCGCGTCCCCGGAATGGGCATATGGTTGTCGCCCTCCAAAGGAATCAATTCGCATTCCGAAATCAGAGCGGCTAGTTCGGTAGCTGATGCGAAAGGTGTCGCCCGATCTCCTCGGGAATGGAGCAAAAGCACAGGGCAGTTGAGCCGTCGCGCTTGTTCCGTAACATCAACACGGCACCAGAAATCAAGGTTCGCCAGCATCGATTTCGGATCGACAGCCAGTCGCTGCAACTCATCGTATTCCCGGGCAAGGTCGGGGTAGGCATCCGGGAACAAGCGGGCGGTAAAGAAACGTCGGTATTCAGGGTTCTCGTCATGCCATCCGATCTCTATCATGCGTCGGCTGGTCTCGTACTTCACAGCTTGAGTCGGATCGCCGGTTGCAAGCCAACCCCGTGCAAATCCGCCCCGACCAATGATGCCTAGTACGCGTTCCGGATAACGTGCGGCGAAGTCGATCGCATAGCTCATCCCTTGCGAAGGCCCAAACATGACGAACCGATCGAGACCTGCGGCATCAGCCACCGAAAGGATGTCTTCGCACATCGCGTCGAGCGTGATTGGTCCAGTCAGAGGGCCGGACAAAGAGCTTCCCCTTTGGTCAAAACTTACGGTCCGCGCGCGCTCCGCAATGCGCCTGATGAATGGACCGTGCAGCTTGCTGCTTGGTTCGGTTTCGATGTTGGTGATCCAGCTTGGTGTCTTCAGCAGTGGCACACCCTGTCCGGTTTCGGTCCAAGCAATCCGCGTCTGATCGCGTGATGAGGTATACCGAATGACCGGCGCGCTGTGACTCTGACTTCGTGCCAACGGGGCTTCGACAACAAGGAGATACCCGCGCCGGGGTACGGTCTGGACGATCTCTTTTGCGCTGGCCCCAATCGCCCTGCGAATATCCGCGATACATTGCGTCAGGCTGTCATCCGAAACGTGGATGTCGCCCCACGCCGCCGTGATCAGGTCATCCCTAGAGACAACCTTGCCCGGGTTGGCTGCCAACGTTCGCAGGACAGTAAGCGACTGAGGCCGCAGGCTCTTGCGTTCGCCGTCGGCGGTAATCAGCCCGACCTTGTCGTCAAGAACATATCGTCCAACTCTAAGTATTTCGCCACCTCTTCGGTCACATTTGCACGACGGTTGCACGTTGTGAATAGGGCAATGCGCTCCGGCAGCAGGTTCCCTATTATCAGGCCCACGGGCAAATTTCAGATTTCTTCAGATCATTTCAGCGGGCCATTCATGACTTCCGTCTGACTGCGATGGCAATGTCTTCCCATAGCACTGCCTCGCACATTTGCGCCGGGCGTCCTCCCGACAACCGGTAGAGAGAAACTGGAGAATGACATGAAAACCCTGCTCGTATCCGCCGCCCTGATGTCGGCTCTCTTCGGCTCGGCTGCGTCCGCGGATTCTTGGGTTTGGGCACCGATCCAAGATGCAAGCACCTTGGATGCTCATCTGGAGCGTTGCGACTTCGCACGACCGAACGCATTGCCCATCTATTCGCTGATCAACGATCTGCAAGCGGGATTTACGGGCGCAGAAGCCGCCAACGCAGAGCCCCAGTCCTGACGCGCGGGCTAGGCGACCGATTGTGAGATTGCATAGCGCCGAGTCGTTGGGGCGGGGCGAAAAGCTGAGAGCTTTCCCCAAACGCCCAGCGACGCTTCTCGCAATAGCGGCGACTTTGGAGTGTCCCTTCCCGCTCTCTTTTCTTGGGTGCGAATGGCTCGTTCCGCTGCGGTGCAAAGAGGCGCGCTCAGCATCTACCGCCGATGTTAGTCTTGATCGCGGTTTGGTTCTTTTGTCGATCCGGCATGACTCCCTGCCGGCGGCTGGAACGCGCGCACCCGCTCATTTTCTGCTTGGTCCGGCGTCGCAAATATCTGGAGCTATGAAATGATCGAACTTGCCTTTGTTGCTTGCCTTCTCGGGGAATCGGAAATCTGCCGACGCGAGTCCCTGCTGTTTTCGAACATTCCCTTGATGACTTGTATGTTGCATGGCCAGGCCGAACTCGCGAAATGGAAAAGCACACATCCGGATTGGCGGATCGACCGGTGGTCTTGCGGCTATTTCGACTCCTCACGGGCGGAGACATAAGAACTTGGTTGGTACTGGAAAGCCAAATGGTGTTCCGCTACCGCGACTACACCATGTCGCACCTGTCCGGCTTCAGGGACGATTTTGGTCTCGCAATCGCTGCGAATGTCCCGTTAGTTGAAGTCGCGCCATGGCGTCGATCTAGATTGCGAAAGTCGGCCAATATCCGGCTCTGGTTCCGGCAGTTGGTCAGACACATGTCTGCTTGGTCCGCCATTTCCGACATCGGGCAACGCATCGTTCTCGCGGGCGCAGCAAATGGCCGGTTCGGTGAGGCTGCATTGCGGCGTGGCTTGACCCGATGAACGGCTGGTATGGGCCGTTCTCGACAAACCGCCTGTCGCAAAACCGCCGCAAACATCTCTCAAACTCCGCCCCGCTCAAGCCTCCGCCTTCTTCTCCCAGCGGCCGGACTCTTCGGACCAGTATTGCGCCTTGCAGCCGGCGCCGGTCAGCGCTTTCCACTGGCCGCGCGCCGTCTGCACCGCCTCGGGGTCCTGGCCGTCGAACAGGATGCACACCCGCTCCAGCCCCGTGACCTCTTCGGGGGCGACCTCAGCGCCATCGATGGCCATGAGGCAGGCCGGGTCGTTGGGCGCCTCACGCGCCTGGGTCAGCAGGATGGGCTGCGCCGCGTCATGAGGGCCACCCGCCTGCCCGTGCGGCAGAAAGCTGTCATCCGACGTCAGCCACAGCTTCTGATCCAGCCAGTCCAGCCTTGCCGGATCGCGCCCGCGCACCGCCACGCGCCAGCCGGCCCCCAGCGATTTCTCCAGCAGCACGGGCAGCGTCACCTCCAGCGGCCGCTGCGTCAGGTGATAGAAATACGCGGCGCCCATGCGCGCTAGCCCTCGAAACGGTCGGCGATCAGGCGGTTGAGCGACAGCACCCCCCAGCCGGTGGCCCCCTTGGGCGACAGCGTCAGGTCGCGCGGCACATGTGCGACGCCCGCGATGTCCAGATGGATCCAGGGCGTCTCCTCCTTGACGAACCGGTGCAGGAATTCCGCCGCGGTGATCGACCCCGCGGGCCGCCCGCCGGAATTCTTGATATCCGCGATGGGGGATTTGATCAGGTCGGCATAGGGTTTGCCCAATGGCATGCGCCAGGCGCCTTCGTCCTCGGCCCCGGCGGCGCCCAGGAAATCGGAACACAGCGCATCGTCGTTGGAAAAGACCGCCGCGTTGTCATGCCCCAGCGCCACGATGCAGGCCCCCGTGAGGGTCGCCAGGTCGATCATCGCCGCGGGTTTGTAGGTTTCCTGGGCGTACCAGAGCACGTCGCACAGCACCAACCGCCCCTCGGCATCGGTCGAAATGATCTCGATCGTGTCGCCCTTCATCGAGCGCAGCACGTCACCCGGGCGCATCGCGGCGGCGTCGGGCATGTTCTCGACCAGGCCCACCAGCCCCACGACGTTGGCCTTGGCCTTGCGCTTTGCGATGGCGCGCATGGTGCCCGCGACGACACCCGCGCCGCCCATGTCCATGGTCATGGATTCCATGCCCTGCGACGGCTTGAGCGAGATGCCGCCGGTGTCGAAGACCACGCCCTTGCCCACCAGCGCCAGCGGTGCGGACCCGTCCGCGCCACCGTTCCAGCGCATGACCACCAGCTTGGTCGGCGTGACCGATCCCACGCCCACCGCCAGAAACGCCCGCATGCCGAGCTTTTCCAGCGCGTCCTCGTCCAGCACCTCGACCTCGACGCCCAGATCGCGCAGCCCTTCCAGTCGGCTGGCGAATTCCGTGGTGCTGAGCACGTTGGCAGGCTCGTTGACCAGATCGCGGGTAAAGACCACCCCCTCGGCCACCGCAAGCAGCGGCTCTGCCGCGGCGGCCACGGCGTCGGCATCGCTGCAGTGAAAAACCGCTGGTTCCGGCGCATCGCCCTTGTCGGTCTTGTGATCGGTGAAGCGGTAGCCGCGCAGGCCCAGCCCCAGCGCCACCTCTTCGGCGCGTTTGAGGCTTTCGCAGAGCACCAGCAGCCCGGCGCTGCCTGCGATGCGCGCCAGAGCCGCACCCGCCTTGCGCGCCTCCGCCACCGAGGGACGGCGCGACAGCCGCACGAGATCGACGCCCTGCGCCTTCATCCCCGCCGGAAAGCCCAGCGACAGCACGTCGCCGTCTTTCAGCTTCTCCCAGCGCTCCGACTCCAGCGCGCGTTCCACCGCGCCCTTGGTCAGCCGGTTGAGCCGCCGCGCCCCGCGCGACAGCTTGCCGTCGGCGCCGACGAAGACCGCGACGCGGCCCTTTGCATCTGGCAGGTCGTCCAGCGACACGGGCACGAAGGTGATGCTGCGAAGATCGGTCATGGCGGATTTTCCTTTTGCTTTGGCCCAGAGGTAAAGCCCGCCGCGCCGGTTGACCAGTGCCACCTTTTCCCCCCTGCCCCAATCCGCTAGGGTCTGCGCCAGGACGTGTTGTTTCGGGGGGAACGCCTTGGCCAGATTCGACAGATACATGCTGTCGCAACTCATGGTGCTGTTCGGTTTTTTCGCCCTGGTGCTGGTGTCGGTCTACTGGGTGAACCGGGCGGTGATCCTGTTCGACCGGCTGATCGCCGACGGCCATTCGGCCGGCGTCTTCCTGGAATTCACCGCGCTGTCGCTGCCCAACGTCATCCGCATGGTGCTGCCGATGGCGGCGTTCGCGGCGGCCGTTTACGTCACCAACCGGCTAAGCTCGGAATCCGAGCTGACGGTGGTGCAGGCGACCGGCTATTCTCCCTGGCGCCTGGCGCGCCCGGTGCTGATCTTCGGGCTGATCGTGGCCCTGATGATGACGGTTCTGACGCATTTCCTCGTGCCTGCGTCGAACGCGCAGCTGCGCGAACGCGAAACGGAAATCTCGGGCTCGGTCAGCGCGCGGCTGCTACGGGAAGGCGTGTTCCTGCATCCCGCCAAGGGCGTGACCTTCTACATCCGCGACATCACCGTCGATGGCGAGCTGCGCGACGTCTTCCTGTCCGACCGGCGGCTGGAAAACCGCGACGTCACCTATACCGCCGCGCGGGCCTACCTGCTGCGCGATGCCGAAGGGCCGAAGCTGGTGATGCAAAGCGGCCTCGCGCAGACCTTCGAGCGTGAGGGCGACCGGCTGTCGACCACCAATTTCACCGACCTCACCTATGACGTGAGCGGACTGATCGCGGCCGACAGCAACAAGCGCCGCAAGATCCGCAACATCCCCACGCTCGAGCTCCTGTCCGATCCCGCCGCCATTGCCGAGGAAACCAACGACAGCATCGGCGAGGTGCTGGAAGAGGCGCATGGCCGGTTCCAGCAACCGCTGCTGTCTGTCGTGGCAGCACTCATCGGCTTTTCGACGCTCATGCTGGGGTCGTTCAGCCGCTTCGGCGTCTGGCGTCAGATCATCGGCGCGATCTTCCTGCTGGTGGTGGTCAAGCTTGCCGAAAGCGCCGTGACCGACCCGGTGCGGTCGAACGCGGCGCTTTGGCCGCTGGTCTACCTGCCGTCGGTCGTGGGGCTGGGCCTGTCGGCGGCGATGCTGCACCACGCAAGCCGCCCCTTCCGCCCGCGCGGGGCCACGGCCACGCCCGCCCCGGGGCCGGAGGCCGCGACATGATCCTGCATGCCTATTTCGCCAAGCGGTTCCTGTGGATCTTTCTCAGCGTGCTGGCGATCTTCTTTCTGTTCCTGACCCTGCTCGACCTTGTCGAACAGCTGCGGCGGTTCGACGATTCGGTGGGGTTCGGGCAGGTTCTGCAGCTCACGATGCTCAACACCCCGCAGGCGCTTTATCAGATGCTGCCGCTGGTGGTGATCCTGTCGACCATCACGCTGTTTCTGGGGCTGGCGCGGTCGTCGGAACTGGTGGTCAGCCGGGCCGCGGGCCGATCCGGTCTGGCGGTGCTTGTGGCGCCGGTGACCGTGGCGGCACTCATCGGCGCGCTGGCGGTGGCGATGTTCAACCCCGTTGTCGCGGCTACGTCGAAACGGTTCAGCGACTTGTCCGAAATCTACCAGAACGGCGGCAGCAATGCGCTGTCGATCGGGGCCGAAGGGCTCTGGCTGCGCCAGGGCGATGCCAGCGGACAGACGGTGATCCGCGCCAGCCGCGCCAACCCGTCGGCGACCGTGCTTTACGACGTGACCTTCGTGGCCTACGCCCCCTCGGGAGGCCCCGTGCGCCGGATCGAGGCGGCAGAGGCGGCGCTCGAGGAAGGCGCCTGGGTGCTGAGCGATGCAAAATCCTGGGATCTGTCCAACGGCGGCAACCCTGAAACCCGGGCCGAGACCTTGCCGACGCTGCGACTGTCGTCGACCCTGACGCAGGACAGCATCCGCGACCGCTTCGGCAACCCGTCGGCGGTGGCGATCTGGGAACTGCCGACCTTCATCTCGGATCTGGAACAGGCCGGGTTTTCCGCCCGCCGTCACATCGTCTGGCTGCAGATGGAACTGGCCCGGCCGCTGTTTCTGGTCGCGCTGGTGCTGGTCGGGGCTGGCTTTACCATGCGCCACAGCCGCCTTGGGCGCACCGGCGTGGCGGTGCTGTCGGCGATCCTGCTGGGCTTTGGCCTTTACTACATCCGCAACTTCGCGCAAATCCTTGGCGAGAACGGCCAGATCAACCCGATGCTGGCCGCCTGGGTGCCGCCCGTCGCGTCGCTGCTGCTGGCGCTGGGGCTGATCCTGCATATGGAGGATGGCTGATGCGGCGGCTTGCGGCCCTGCTGATTGGTGCGCTGCTGCTGACGACGGGCCCGGCCCGCGCGCAGGAGGCCGACACCGTCGATGCCGCCCTTCTGGTCGCCGACAGCGTGCTGATCGAAGGCGAAACCCGGCTGATCGCCCAGGGCAATGTCGAGGCGCTTTATGACGGCACCCGCCTGACCGCGACGCGCATCATCTACGACCAGGCCAGCGACAGCCTGACCCTCGAAGGGCCGGTGCGGGTCACCGATGCCCAGGGCAACGTGCTGGTGGCCGAAGGCGGAACCCTGGGGGCCGATCTCGAGAACGGCATCCTGCGCGGCGCACGCATGGTGCTGGACCAGCAGTTGCAGCTTGCCTCGGTCGAGGCGCGCCGGGTGAGCGGGCGCTTTACGCAGCTGTCCAAGGTCGCTGCGACCTCGTGCCAGGTCTGTGGCACGCAATCGCCGCTCTGGCAGATCCGCGCCAGCCGCGTGGTCCACGACCAGGAGGAACGGCAGCTTTATTTCGAAAACGCCACGCTGCGCATCAAGGATGTGCCGATCTTCTACATCCCCTACATGCGCCTGCCCGACCCGACGCTGGACCGCGCACGCGGCTTTCTGATCCCCACGGTGCGGTCGACCACGCTTTTGGGGTTCGGGATCAAGACGCCGTATTTCATCCCCATCGGCGATCACCGCGACATCACGCTGACACCGTACCTGTCGCCCGTGACCCGCACGCTCGAGGCGCGCTACCGCCAGGCCTTCCGCAATGGCCGGATCACCCTGACCGGCGCGATCTCCAAGGACACGCTGATCCGCGACGAAACCCGCGGCTACCTCTTTGCCGAAGGCGCGTTCGACCTGGGCCGTGACTTCAAGCTGGAATTCGATCTGCAGGCCACCACGGACGAGGCGTATCTGTCGGATTACGGCTATTCCGGCGCCGACAGGCTTTATTCCACGATCGAGCTGCGGCGCGTGCGGCGGGACGAGCTGATGCAGGCCACGCTGACCCATACCGAAACCCTGCGCGACGATGAAAGCAACGCCACGCAGCCGTCGATCATCACCGACGTGCGGTTCGAAAAGCGGTTCTTTCCGCAACGCCTGGGCGGCGAGTTCCGGCTGGGCGCCGTGGGCCACAGCCACTACCGCTATTCCGATCTGGACGTCGACGGGCCGGACGACGACACCATCGTCGATGGCCGCGACGTGACCCGCGTCAACGCCACCGCCAGCTGGCGCAACCGGTGGACCCTGCCCGGCGGCCTGCGCGCCGGGGCCGAGGGGCATCTCTGGATCGACCGGTTCTGGATCGACCAGGACGCCGCCAGCCCCCGCGACGTGACGCAGGTCACCCCCGCCGCCTCGGTCGAACTGCGCTGGCCCTTCGCCATGACCGGCCCCAGCGGCGCGCGCTACCTGCTGGAGCCGGTGACGCAGGTGGGCTGGGTCGGCGGCGAAAGGCTGGGCCAGCCCAACGACGAAAGCACCCGCGCCGAATTCGACCAGGGCAACCTGCTGTCGCTGTCGCGCTTTCCCGCCGCCGACCGGCGCGAACGCGGGCGGCTCACTGCCGTGGGCTTGCGCTTCGTCCGCGACGATCCTACCGGGTGGAGCTCGGGGCTCACCCTTGGGCGGGTCTGGCGCAACACCGACGATCCGGCCTTCTCGCGCTCGTCCGGCATGGACAGCCGCGGTTCGGACTGGCTCATCGCCGGGCACCTGCAGACCGCCTCGGGCCTCAGCTTTTCCGCCCGCGGGCTTCTCGACGTGGGCAACCTGCAATTCTCCAAGGCCGAGGCGCGCGCCGGCTGGGTCACCGACCGCATGGACCTTGGCGCCTCCTACCTGCTGCTGGTCAGCGACCCGGCCGAGGACCGCAGCGGCGCCGTGTCGGAATGGAGCTTTGACGGCCGCTACGAGATGACCAACCACTGGGCCGGAGAAGCCAGCTGGCAATACGATCTGGCCGACCGCCGGTTCGCGAAGGCGGCGCTTGGCCTCGAATACCAGAACGAATGCGCACAGGTGAATTTTTCGGTCTCGCGCCGGTTTGCCTCTTCCACTAACCTAGAACCATCGACAGATTTCGGCCTGACAGTGGCGCTGAAAGGCTTCAGCACCGGTGGCAGCGCCAAGGAGTACCGCCGCTCATGCAGCAACTGATAGCCCGCCTTTTCCGCCCGCTTGCCCTTTGTGCCCTTCTGGCCGCCACAGCGCTGCCCGGGCAGGGCATGGCGCAGAACCTCTTTGCCCCCGCGATCATCGTGAACGATTCGGTGATCACCAATTTCGAGGTCGAACAGCGCGCCCGGATGCTGCGGGTGCTCAGCGCGCCGGGCAATCCCGACACGCTGGCCCGTGAACAGCTGATCGACGACCGCATCCGCCTGCAGGCCGCCGCCGAAAATGGCATCGTGCTCTCGGACACGGATATCCTCGAGGGGATGGAGGAATTCGCAGGCCGCGCCAACCTCAGCCGCGAGGAATTCACCGCCGCGCTGGAACGCGCGGGCGTGGCCGAACAGACCTTCCGCGACTTCGTCCGTGCCGGTCTGGGCTGGCGCCGGGTGGTGCAGGGGCGCTTTGCCGGGCAGGCCAATATCTCGGATGCCGAGATCGACCGCGCGCTGTCCTCGGGCAGCGGGTCCAGCAACGTGCGGGTGCTGCTGTCGGAAATCATCATGCCCGCCCCGCCGCAGCAGGCCGAGGCCGTGCGCGCCCGGGCCGAGCGGATTTCGCAGCTGACCTCGGAATCGGCCTTTTCCGCCGAGGCGCGCCGCTATTCCGCCACCGCCACGCGCGGCGCCGGGGGCCGCCTGCCCTGGCAGGACCTGACAGAACTGCCGCCGCGTCTGCAGCCGCTGGTGCTGGCGCTGTCGCCGGGTGAAGTCACCGATCCGATCCCGATCCCCAATGCCATCGCGCTGTTCCAGCTGCGCGGGATCGAGGAAACCGGCTATACCGCGCCCGAAGTGGCCGCCATCGAATACGCCGCCTACTACATGCCCGGCGGCCGCAGCGCCGAAACCCTGGCCCGCGCCCGGGTGCTGGCCAGCCAGGTCGACCGCTGCGACGATCTTTACGGTGTCGCCAAGGGCCAGCCGCCCGAGGTGCTGGATCGCGGATCGCTGCCACCCTCGGAAATCCCCACCGACATCGCCTTTGAGCTGTCCAAGCTCGACCCGGGCGAGGTGTCCACTGCCCTGACCCGGTCGAACGGCCAGACACTGGTGTTCCTGATGCTCTGCGGTCGCACCAACGCGATTGCCGAAGATGCCTCGCGCGAGGATCTGGTGTCGGGGCTGCGCAACCAGCGGGTCGCGTCGCTGGCCGACGGCTACCTTGCGCAGCTGCGCGCCGACGCCCGCATCGTCGAGAAATGAGCCCCGCCCCCGTCGCGCTGACCTGCGGCGAACCCTCCGGCATCGGCCCCGAACTGGCCGAAGCGGCCTGGCGCGTGCTGGGCACCGAGGTGCCGTTCTTCTACCTCGGTGATCCCGCGCACCTGCCCGGCGAGGTGCCGCACGTGGTGATAAATATCCCCGATGCGGCCCGTTCAAGGGCCAAAGAGGGCCTGCCCGTGCTGCCCCACGCCTTTGCCGGGCCGCGCAGTCCCGGCACGCCGCAGGCCGCACAGGCGCAGGCGGTGATCGACGTGATCGCCCGCGCCGTCGACCTTGCTCAGGCCGGTCGGGCGGGTGCCGTCTGCACCCTGCCGATCCACAAGCAGGCGCTGCAGGATGGCGCGGGCTTCGCCTTTCCGGGGCATACCGAATACCTTTGCCATCTCGCGGATGCCGACGAGGTGGTGATGATGCTGGCCTCGGACCAGCTGAGGGTCGTGCCCGCCACGATCCACATCCCGCTGGCCCAGGTTCCCGCCGCGCTGACGCCCGACCTGCTGCGCGACCGCATCCGCATCACCCATGACGCGCTTGTCCGGCAGTTCGGGCTGACCGCCCCGCGCCTTGCCGTGGCCGGGCTCAACCCCCATGCAGGCGAAGGCGGCAAGATCGGCCGCGAAGAGATCGAGGTGATCGTCCCGGTGCTCGACGCGCTGCGCGCCGAGGGCATGGCCCTTGTCGGGCCGATGTCGGCGGACACGATGTTTCATGCCGCCGCCCGCGCGCACTACGATGCGGCGATCTGCATGTACCACGATCAGGCGCTGATCCCGATCAAGACGCTGGATTTCGACCGCGGCGTGAACGTCACGCTAGGTCTGCCCTTCATCCGCACCTCGCCCGATCACGGCACCGCCTTCGACATCGCCGGCACCGGCCGGGCCAACCCTGAATCGACGATTCACGCGCTGCGCATGGCCTGGCGGCTGGCGTCGGGCACCGCATGAGCGTCGGCGCGGCCCGACCGTGCCAAGGCGAGGGGCCAGCCCCTCGCGCTCCCCGAGGTATTTGGGAACCAGAGAAGCCATGAGCCGCATCGACAGCCTGCCCCCCCTGCGCCAGGTGATCGCCGATCACGGGCTGGTCGCGCGCAAGTCGCTGGGCCAGAACTTCCTGCTCGACCTCAACCTGACGGCCAAGATCGCGCGCCAGGCGGGGGACCTGACCGGCATGGATGTGCTCGAGGTCGGGCCGGGCCCCGGCGGGCTGACGCGCGGATTACTGGCCGAAGGCGCGCGCAAGGTGCTGGCCATCGAAAAGGATCGCCGCTGCCTGCCCGCCCTCGCCGAGATCGCCGCCGCTTGGCCCGACCGGTTGCAGGTGATCGAAGGCGACGCGCTCGAGATCGACCCGCTGGCGCATCTGACCCCGCCCATCGCGGTCTGCGCCAACCTGCCCTACAACGTCGGCACCGAACTGCTGGTGCGCTGGCTCACGCCCGATGCCTGGCCGCCGTTCTGGTCCTCGCTGACCCTGATGTTCCAGCGCGAGGTGGCAGAACGGATCGTGGCGCAGCCCGGCTCCAAGGCCTACGGGCGGCTGGCGCTCTTGGTGCAATGGCGGGCCGAGGCGCGCATTGTCCTGTCGCTCCCGCCCGAGGCGTTCACCCCGCCGCCCAAGGTCAGTTCCGCCGTGGTGCATCTGACCGCCCTGCCCCGGCCGCGGTTCGAGGCGGATGCCGCGGTGCTGGAACGCGTGGTCGCCATGGCGTTCAACCAGCGCCGCAAGATGCTGCGCGCCGCGCTGCGCGGGCTGCATCCCGACATCGAGGCGCTGCTGGAAAGTGCCGGCATCCCGCCCACACAGCGCGCCGAACAGGTGCCGCTCGAGGCGTTCTGCGCGCTGGCCCGCGCGGTCGCGGCGGCGCGCTGACCGTTCAGCTGTCGCGGCGATCGCGGTCGGTGCGCAGGCGGCGCACCAGCGTGCTGCAGGTCTCGATGATGCCCTGAAGCCGTTCCTCCAGCCGCGTCATCTCGATCATCGACCCCTTCAGCGCCTCGCTCCGGTCGCCCAGATCGGCGAGCCGCGTGAACATCGCCTCTGATGCCGCGATCTGCGCCTCGGCATTGGCCACCACGTCGCGCAGGTTGCCCAGCAGCGCGGTCGCCGCCTCGGCCCCGCCGCGATCCGCCAGCCCGTCGTCCAGATCGGCAATCGTCGCGCGGATATCGGTGAACCAGGCCTGCGACAGGCGCGGTTCGCGCTTGGCCCCCAGCATCGCGTCGCGTTCCAGCTGGCGCAGGCCCGACGCGACCTCGTCCACGGTGCGCCGCAGATCGCCCTGCACCGCGATGATGGCGTCATTGGCCGACACCACCTTGGCCAACACCGTGTCCAGTTCCGCGACGATCTGGGTAATCCGATCCAGGAAAAGATTCAGGTCGCGCGCCAGAACACCGAATTCGTCGGATGTGCGGATCTCGGCCCGGTGGTCGAGCCGGCCGTAGGCCCGTGCGAGGTTCGACACCACGGACCGCAGCGACCAGAGCGGCTGCATCCGGGCGCGCAGGATCAGCAGCAGCAGGAAGGAATGCAGCACGATCTTGCCCGCCGCCAGGATCGCGGTCAGGCGGATGTCCTGAAACCACTTGGCGAAATCCTCTGCCAGGTAGGTGCGCACGGTGACCGTGCCCAGCACGTCGCCGACCTGCGCCTCGGTATGGCAGGCCAGGCAGAAAGGTTCGGCCCTCACGTCGACCGATGCCGCCTGGTACCGGCCCGCGGGCCAGTCATCGCCCGGGATGCCCTGCGGTGTGAAATCGAAATTCTGCTCGATCGACCGGACGGTGACCGGCGCCGGTTCGATGGCGATGGCATAGCCGAGGTTGGTCCAGTTCTCGTTGAGGATCGGGTACATCGTGCGTGCCGCCACCGGCCCGCCTTCGTTGCGCATGATCGACCGGACGTTTTCGGCCAGATCCTGCGCCACCTCTTCGGCCTGTTCGGTGCCGTTGGCGCGGTAGTCGTAATAGACCAGCGCCGCCTTGAGCGAGAATTCCAGCACCGTCACCAGCACCAGGATCAGGAAAAAGTCGCGGATCATGTGGATCAGGAACGACTTGTCGAACCGGCCGATGGACGGGCTGTTCTGGTCGATCATCGCGGCGCCTCCTGCACTGCGCCTCCAGATAGCCCGCGGGACGGGCGTGGCGAGGTCCGCCCGCACGCCGCTTTCCGTTTCCGTTCGCCGATGCGCTGCACTAGGCTTGCCGGGCCGACCCTTCAGACCAGAGGCCCCATGACCGACCCGCACCAGGATCTGCGCGACGCCGTGCGCGCGCTTTGCGCCACTTTTCCCCCCGAATACCACCGCGACATCGACCACCAGCGCGGCTATCCCGAGGCATTCGTGGATGCGCTGACCAAGGCCGGGTGGCTGGCCGCCTTGATCCCCGAAGACTACGGCGGGTCGGGCCTTGGCCTGACCGAAGCGTCGGTGATCATGGAGGAAATCAACCGCTCGGGCGGCAATTCGGGTGCCTGTCACGGGCAGATGTACAACATGGGCACGCTCTTGCGGCACGGATCCGACGCACAGAAGGCCGCATACCTGCCGCGCATCGCCAGCGGAGAGTTACGGCTGCAAAGCATGGGCGTGACCGAACCCACCACCGGCACCGACACCACCAAGATCAAGACCACCGCCGAACGCCGCGGCGACCGCTACGTGATCAACGGGCAGAAGGTCTGGATCAGCCGCATCCAGCATTCCGATCTGATGATCCTGCTCGCGCGCACCACGCCGCTGTCCGAGGTTCGCAAGAAATCGCTGGGCATGTCGATCTTCCTGGTCGATCTCAAGGCCGCGATCGGCCACGGCCTGACCGTGAAACCCATTGAAAACATGGTCAATCACGAAACCAATGAGCTTTTCTTCGACAACCTCGAAATCCCGGCCGAAAACCTCATCGGCGAGGAAGGCATGGGCTTTCGCTACATCCTTGACGGGCTCAACGCCGAACGCGCGCTGATCGCGGCGGAATGCATCGGTGACGGGCTGTGGTTCATCGACAAGGTCACCGACTATGCCAAGCAGCGCGAGGTCTTTGGCCGCCCCATCGGCCAGAACCAAGGCGTGCAGTTCCCCATCGCCGAGGCGCATATCGAGGTGCAGGCCGCGGGCCTGATGCGCGACCGCGCCTGCGCGCTCTTCGACGCGGGCCAGCCCTGCGGGACCGAGGCGAACATGGCCAAGTACCTCGCCGCCAAGGCCAGCTGGGAAGCCGCGAACGCCTGCATCCAGTTCCACGGCGGGTTCGGATTTGCCACCGAATACGATGTCGAACGCAAGTTCCGCGAAACCCGGCTGTATCAGGTCGCGCCGATTTCGACCAACCTGATCCTGTCTCATGTGGCCGAGCATGTGCTGGGCCTGCCAAGGTCGTTCTGATGCGCCCCCTCGACGGGATCACCGTGGTGTCGCTGGAACACGCAGTGGCGGCCCCCCTCTGCACCCGGCATCTGGCGGATCAGGGCGCGCGGGTGATCAAGATCGAACGCCCTGGAAGCGGCGATTTCGCCCGCGGTTACGACACCCGCGCGCGCGGGATGGCGTCGCATTTCGTCTGGGCCAACCGATCCAAGGAAAGCCTGACGCTCGACCTCAAGGCCCCCGCCGCGCGGCCCGTCCTGGACCGGCTGCTGACCCGCGCGGATGTGCTGGTGCAGAACCTCGCCCCCGGCGCCGCCGCGCGGCTGGGGCTGGGCCATGACACACTGAAGGTCGATCATCCGCGGATGATCGTCTGCGATATCTCGGGCTACGGCGCGGACGGGCCGGACCGTGACCGCAAGGCCTATGATCTGCTCATCCAGGCCGAGGCGGGTTTCCTTTCGGTCACCGGCCAGGCCGACGCCCCTGCCAAGGCCGGCATCTCGGTCGCCGACATCGCCGCGGGCGTCTATGCCTATTCCAACATCCTGACCGCGCTGATCCAACGCGGGCGTACCGGCACGGGCAGCCATATCGACATCTCGATGCTCGAGGCGATGGCCGAATGGATGGGCTACCCGATGTACTACGCCATGGACGGCGCGCCGCCGCCGCCCCGCGCCGGGGCCGCCCATGCCACGATCTTTCCCTACGGCCCCTTCACGGCGGGCGACGGGGTCGATGTCATGCTGGGTCTGCAGAACGACCGCGAATGGCGCGCCTTCTGCACCCAGGTGCTCGACCGTCCCGCCCTGACCGAAGACGCGCGTTTCGCCACCAACCACCAGCGCGCCGCCCACGCGGCAGAACTGCGCGAGATCATCCACGCAGGCTTCGCCGCCTTCAGCGCGGAGGAGGTCCTCACCCGGCTCGACGCGGCGGGCATCGCCAATGCCCGCGTCAACGACATGGCGGGGCTTTGGGCCCACGCCCAACTCGCCGCCCGCGACCGCTGGCGCGAAGTGCCAAGCCCCTCGGGCCCCCTGCCCGCCTTGCTGCCGCCCGGCGGCCTTTCGGGCATGCCCGCGCGCATGGACGCGGTACCGGCCCTGGGCGAACACACTGGCGCGTTGCTCACGGAACTGGGATTTTCAGAGGTCGAGATCGGCAAGCTGGCGGAGGATAAGGTGATCTGAGCCGGGCCACGTTCGGCCCCTCCGGACGCAACACCCGTCCCCCAGCCATAGCCAGCCCTTCCTGGCCCGTTTCTGCACGACCTTCAGCCGCTCGCGCCGCCATTTCCGCGTCGCCCGCATGGCGTTCAAGCGCCGCCCGACCCACCCGACCGAAAAGGACACGCTGTGACCAAGATTTCTCTGTTGACCCTGACCGCCATCTCGATCGCGTCTCTCTCCGGCTGTGTCGAAGACACCGGCCAGATGACGCCTGCCCCCGTCGAGGGGTTCAGAACCACCTTCGACGGATCGGTGAGCGCAGCCGCCTTCGACGCCTGCCAGACCGCGATGCAAAGCCAGATCGGCGCCCCCGTCCAGGCCGTCGGCAGCGAGTTTTCGCAGGCCAACTCCGCTGTTTTCTTCCGCGTCGTCAGCAACGGCGCGCTGTGGCGCTGCCTCGTCTCGAACGATGGCCGCGGTGCGGAAGTGATGTTCATGGGCAGCGAAGGGGCAGCCTGACGTGCGCCTTTTCGCCGCCGACGGCTGTGGCGACGCGTTCGGGACGGCAAAAACCCGGTTCCGGCGCAAGGAAGGCGGCCTGTCAGGACACGTCTTGCAAGACGCGCCGCGCCCGAAAATCTCTCCCGCACCGGTCAACCGGGGAGTTGTCGTGCAGAAGGCGGAAGTCGCACGTAGGAATGGCAGCCTGAGGCGTCCCGCTGTAGTGGGATCTGTTCCGCCATGTCGAGGCCGAGGGGCACGAAGCGGCGGCGCATTTCCGGGATGAATTCGAGAGCCTCCCGATGGCGCGGCCGCGTATAGCAGGATCGTAATTGTTGGGGCGGGGCCTCGAACCGCTCGGATCCGAGGCGATAGACAGCGACGGTTCGACGGCCCCTTGCTGCAATCGTGCCAGCAGAACACGCGCGCAAATCACGACATCGGATGGGGTTTGCTCCGCGGTCGTGTTTGAGCTGGCCAAGGGCTGCCACGAAGAGGACGGACAAGGATGCCAAAGAAACCCAGGGATCGTTGCCTCGGGATCCGGGCGTTTGACCTGTCTTGGCGGCTGTTCACCCCGGACGGCCGACCGTTCGACCCGCAGTTGCGTTTATGAGAGCTTCGCAGCAAGCTCTGGCAACCGGGAGTTCACACGATCGAAGTGACGAACCGCGGGAGCGGCCCATCGACGTTCAACGTCGTCGTCGGAGTAACCTTAAGAGCAGAAGATTTTACGCATCTTTATATGAACTGGAGAAATCAATCATGAAAAAGCCGATCAAAACCATCGTTTTGGGCGCAAGCCTGCTCGGTCTTGTCGCCTGTGTCGAAGAGAGCGGTTCCCAAGCACCGCAAAGCACGCCGTCCGTCGGCAGTTCGACCGATGTGACGTCGTTTCAGGGCGCGCGCGCCGGCCAGGCCGAAGGCGGTCTGATGTCACTGGGCTACGAGCCGATCCGCAGCCAGGGTCTTACCACCTACTGGTTCAACCGCGATACCGGCGCCTGCGCCGAGATCACGACCTCGGACGGGCGTTATTCAAGAGTCGTCATGGTCCCGGCGGAAGACTGCTGACAATCGCTTGGCCACCGCCTGCACATGGATCGTTCGGATCCTCGGGGTGCTCTACCTCGTGGCGCTGACCCTGCTCCTGATCGGAACCTACGGGCTCTTCGGTCAGGAGCAAGACCCTCTGGCAGGCGTGTTCCTGATGCCGCTGGGCCTGCCTTGGGTGCTCTGGATAGGTGGCGCGGCCGATGCCTTCAAGCCATGGGTGGCCGTCGTGGCACCGACCGTGAACTTGCTTCTGCTCACCCTGATATGTCGGACCCTGAGGCGAAAAGACAAATGACAAGAGAAGGTTCATAGGGCGGCAAAGGAAAGGTGCGTCGTTGATCACGTCAGCAGCAGATGGCCTGTCCGCGACACAACAGTCCTGATACGCCGACCCGCCCCCAACGGCCCGCCTGCTCTTGTTCCTTTTAATCGAACCTGTGCACGGAGTTGAAAGATGACATTGGATATTCCGCATATGATCGCCAGCTTGATAATCATCGGCGCCGTGATCTATGGCACCAATCACCTTTCGCAATTCGATGGCATTTCGAAAGGAAAACGCTCGCTGGTGCAGTTCGTGACCCTGTTCGTGCTGCTCTTCATCCTCAACCTTGCGTGGCCGTACGGCGGGTGAGCCCGTTGTCGGTGAAGGCACCAGGCTCGACCCTCGTCGCGGCCCAGAGCACCATGCTTGAGCATGGTCGCGGCCCGGGACTGTCGCGGCCGCGGCTGCTCTGGCTGGATGCCGCACGGACGCTCGCGCTGGCGGGCATGATCGTTTTTCACCTCATACGGGATCTCGAACTCTTCGGCGTTTTGCAGGCCGGAACGACACAAAGCGGCGGTTTGGCGCTTTCGGCGCGGATCATAGCGGGATCGTTTCTTTTCTTTTCCGGAATGAGCCTGATCTTGGCGCATCAAAGCCGGTTTCGGGCCGGTGCTTACGCGAAACGGCTGCTCGTCATCGTGTTGGCCGCGCTTGGCGTCACTCTGGCGACGTTCGTGGTCTTTCCGGAGCGCTTCGTGTTCTTCGGGATTCTGCATGCGGTGGCCTTTGCCAGCCTCGCAGGGGTCGTGGTCCTGCGCGCGCCTTTCTGGCTGACGGGCGGCTTGGCACTTGGCGTCTTGGCTGTGGAACACATATGGGGCGGCGGTCTGGTGCACACACCCTGGCTCGCCTGGACAGGCTTGTCCTCCGTTGTCCCGCCGTCGCTTGACTTCATCCCTGTCGTGCCATGGATCGCGGCTTTCCTTGCGGGGATGGCGACCGCGCAGGCCTTGCAGGTTTCACAGGTTGACCTGCCCATCCCCCATAACCGGACAGTCGCTCTGCTGACCTGGCCTGGCCGACATAGCCTCGTGGTGTATCTCGTTCACCAGCCGGTTCTCATCGGCCTTGTCTGGCTTTACGTCGGCGGTCCGTTGTGATCTGCGCAGCTAACCGTCACATCGCCAAAGCCCTAGCCGCACGGGGAAAGATGGCCGCGACCTGACGGCGAAATTCTGCTTTCTCTCCGGCGATCACGCGCCTGAACGGCGCGTAAAGCGGAATGATCTGATCGTAAGTCTAAAGCGCATAGGTCACCGCGGACGCTGTTTTGTACAGATAGCCAGGGTCGTTGTCGTCGCTCCGGGAACGTTTTGCACGATTGATGGCTGACGGTCTGTGAGGAAGAGATGCATCGCGCCGCATGCAGGTACCCGCCGCGACCGGTGCGCGCTGGACCAGTCAGATACGTAGGTCAGGCGTGTACGTAGGTCAGGCATGGCCGGTGTTGCCCCGATGGGCCGTCCGCCGGGCCGCGAAAAGTTGGCGGCCCAGGTCGATTTCTTCGAAGAACTGGTGCGCCCGGTGAGCGGCAAGGTCCGCTTCGAGGACATCATCCTCGCGGTCGTCCTCGTCGTCATCAGGCAGACGTACAGGCGCAGCGGCCTCGACGAAGCGCCGGGCGACCTGCCCCGCCTCGAACCGACGCAAGAGCCCCTCCAGCCCGCCTGCGGCCTTGAAGATCGTCCGATCCTTGGGGCGGAGCGCCTGGACGAGGCGATCAAGGTCCTTGCGTCGATCATCGTGCTCCCGGTCGGCCCGGCGGGTGGCCCGGATGATCTCCGGCCGCGCCGTGGCGGTCGCCGGGTCGGACCTGCGCAGGGATTCTCGGAGATCCTCTTTGCCGCGATAGTGGGCACGGTGGGATTTGGGAGTCTTCACGTTCGGGTAATAGGTTTCCCCCGCAGGATCGTCCCCGGAGTTTTCGTCTTCGCCATCACCAAACCCTGGTGTCACCCCCCGCAGGTTCGACAATCAGTGTGACAAAACACAAGGCAGAAGCCCTTGCTTTCCTGATGTTTTTGATTTTTCAGGAAGAAAAGTTGGTGCGGTCGAGAAGACTCGAACTTCCACGGGTGTTACCCCACAGCGACCTCAACGCTGCGCGTCTACCATTCCGCCACGACCGCACGTCCTGACTTGGTGCGCCGCGTATAGACGACAGCGGATGCCTTGTGAAGGGGGAAATAAGCGAAAAACCGATGCCGTCACCAGCCGGCCGATGCACACCTCGGCGCAGGCTCAGACCGTGTCGTCCAGCGTTTCCCAAAGCCCGTCGCGCTTGCGAAACCGGCCCGTCGACAGGCGGCTGAATTCGATCGCATCCGGGTCCGTGGCATGGCGTTCGATGTTGACCTCGCTGTGGGCAATGTCCAGCAGGTTGAAATCGTTGGGCGCGCCCCGATGGCGGGTCGAAAGCCCCGTGCCCGCCTGCACCAGCAACACCGACCTTTGCGCCGTGAAGGGCGCCACCCGCCAGCTGTGCAGATGTCCGCACAGCACCACGTCCGCGCCGCAATCGCTCAGCCTGGCCAACCCCGCCTGGGACCCGCGCATGAGGCGCTTTTTCTCGTCCTTTTCGTGTTCGGGCGGGTGATGCATCATCACGATGCCCACATTTTCGTCCGAGGTTTGCGCGCTCAGGAACCGGCATGCCCGGCGCAGGCCGGAGCTGCGCAGCTTTCCCCGCTGCCAGGCCCAGGGATCGGCGGTGTTGATCCCCGCCACCGTGTAATCCGGCCCGGCCTCGCACGGCTGAAGCTCGGCAGCGATATGCTGGCGGAAGCGCGACCAGGGCCGCAAAAGCCGCACCCAGAGGTTGTCAAGCGGCGTATCATGGTTGCCAGGCACCGCCAGCACGTCCGCTTCCAGATGGTCGAAGAAGGTGCGCGCGGCGCGGAACTGGCTGTGCCGCGCCCGCTGGGTCAGGTCGCCCGACACCAGCACCAGGTCTGGCTTCAGCCCGTTCACATAGGCCAGAAGCGGGCGCAGCAGGTCCGGCCGGTCGCGACCGAAATGCAAATCCGACAGGTGCACGATCCGGCTCATGCGCCGTCCTGCGGTTCCGGGGCCAGCACCCGCAGCGCATCGGGCAGCATCTTGAACCGGAACGGCCCCGACATGACGAACCGTTCGCCATCCATCGCCACGGTCTGGCGCGGGCGCGTGGTCTCGATTTCAATCTCGTCGCTGCAGATCAGCTCGAAATCGCGGCCCGCGTTCATGCCCTTGCCGGCCAGACGCAGCGCGCGCAGCAGCAGCTGCCAGCGCGTGCAATCGGGCGCGAGATAAAGCGCAAACGCCCCGCTGCGCACGCAATCCACCCCTTCGAGCCCGAAATGTTCGAGTTGAAACGCGCTGCGCCCGACAAAGGCCAGCGGCGTCTTGGCGCGGATTTCCTTCCCGCCCACATGCACGCGCATGCGCTCGGGCACCTGGAATTTCATGAAGGTCCGCAAGACCGACCAGTGCGCGGCGATCCGGCTGCGGCCCCAGCGCTTGTAGACGCCTTCGCGTTCCTTGAGAACCTGCGGATAGATGCCAAGGCTCGCGTTGTTGAGGAACACCTGCCCGTTGACCTCGCCCACCGGAAAGGCGCGCGGCGTGCCGTTGGCAATGAGCTCGACCGCCTCTTCCAGATCCTCGGGGATGCCCAGCCCCCGGGCGACGAAGTTGAACGTGCCCAGCGGCAGGATGCCCATGACCCGACCCTTGCCTGCCATCTGCGCCGCCACGCCAGAAATCGTGCCGTCGCCGCCACCGGCGACGATGGTGCCGAATCCGTCCTTGAGCGCGCTCATGCAGGCGGCGCCAACGCCGTCTCCCTTGCTCAGCTGACGCAGTTCGAACCGTCCGGGGTAGCGGTCAAAGGCGGCGCGCAGGTGCTCCGTCACTTCGTCCTTGTCGTCGCTGCCCGATGCCGTGTTGAGCAAGACACAAATCCGGCTATTGATGGCCGGCTCCGGGGCCTTGAGCCCGTTATCACTGAAAGATTTGGTCATACCGCTCCTCGCTGGTTGGTGCGGGTTGCGACGCACATGGTCCAACGTGAGCGGAGCGGCAGTGGTTCCCGTCACCAGAGCAGTCGCGTCGCCGCACCGGCCATCAGACCGGCAAGGGCTTGCGATGCCTCGCAAAACATATTCCAAAACAAAAGGGGCAGGTCACCCTGCCCCTTTCCCGACCGATGTCTGACGCCTTATTCCGAAACGGTGAACACCGGCAGCCCGGCCGGAACCGGTGTCGCGGCCGCCGTCGGCGCTGCGGCGGAATTGCCATTCAGCATCATCGACGCGGACTGGATCAGGTCCATCCGCTCGGGCTGGCCGGGGGCAAAGACCGCCGCCTCGCCGCGCGCCTGACCGTCCAGCGCGTGCGTGTACCATGCCAGCGCCAGATCGTTGCGGTTCGTCGCCCCGAAGCCCTGGCTCAGGTGATGGCCCAGAAGTTCCGAATAGGCCGACTGACCCAGCGCCACCAGCAGCAGCGCCGACCCGACGGCGACAGTCATGTCATCGGTCTTGTAGCCCGAGGTCAGGCAGATCTTGGCGGTCGATTCCAGCTGCTCGGGCGACATGCCCGAACTCAGCACAAAGCCCGACACGCCGCGCAGCACCTCTTCGCGGCTTTGCAGCGACACCGCCGACACATGCTCTTGCAGCAGCGGCGCAAACCCCTTGCACTGCGCGGCGATCTGCGCGGGCGTGGCCCCGTCGACCTTGGCCATCAGCGCCTCGCCCTGGGCGATGGCATAGGTGCGGGTCAGGCACATCTGTTCGCTCAGCGCCAGCTCCGGGTCGGTGATGTTGGACGCGTTGATGAACCCGCCGTTGGTCGAGGTCAGCAGGTTGACCGTGTTGCAATGCGACGCCAGCGACCGCGCCGCGGTGTCGCCGCCACCAAAGAAGTTCGGGATCGCCGGAGCCGCGGCCGCCGCCTGCGGTTGCGCCTTCACCACCGGCTGGGCGGACGGCACCGGCGTACCAAGCGACGCCATCTGGGTCTTGGGCTCGGCCCCCATCTGCGGCGCAACCGGCGCCTGCGCCATCTGGGTGGTCGGCGCGTCGGACTTGGAACAGGTGCCACGAATGCAGGTGAACATCGCGGGCGTCACGTTGAACGCCTGGAAATCGTTGCGCTCGTACCCTTCGGGCGTGGAGGCGAAGACCCGCACCGAACAGCTTTGCGCGTTGCACCAGAAGGCGCTGCCGGTGACCGAGGTGTCGAGCACGTAGTCGGTCTTGCCATCACCGTTGATATCGGCCAGCTGGATGAAGCCCGAGCGCTGCACCAACTGCTCGGCCGAGGGGTCAGAGCTCTTGGCGATCTCGTTGACCGCCGCCGCCACGACGCTGGGCAATCCATAGTGTCCGCCGATCGACGCCGTCGCCGACCTGCCAACGCCGTTGATCTGTTCATCGCGGTAGACGGTCAGCAATCCCCGGACGCCCTGCGGATTGGACGCGATCAATTGCGCCGTCGTCGGCCCGCCCGATTGCGCGCGGTAATAGGACGAAATCAGGAAATCCCGTTCGTATTGCGTCAGTTGCCCGGTCGGGGAATAGCCCAGATGCGCCTGGAAGGCCGATGTGGCCGCGCGCGATTTGCGGCCCATCACGCCATCGGGCGTGCCCGCATTGAAGCCGAAATAGTTCAGCGCGGTCTGGGTTTCGCGATTGGCCTGCCGGGCAGCGGTGTTCACCGGGGATGCGGCGCGCTTCTTGGTATAGGTCTTTTTCTTGTAGACCTTCTTCGTGCTGCGCTGATTGCTGTTGGAAATGGCGCCGCCGATGATTCCGCCCACGATTCCGCCGATCAGCGCGTCGTTGGCCATGACCGGCAGCGGCGTCAGCGCAAGGCTTGTCGCCACCGCGACGCTCAGAATTCTTTTGTTCAACATATCTTATCTCCAACTGAACACGAACGGAAATGATGGCTCGACCAGGATGAATGGCGTCGTCACCCGCCCAATATCCAATGACTTTCCACCGACTCCGATTGAGCTGTCAACAAAAGATGGAATTTCACCGGGAAGTGGGTCGAATACCGGCAAAAGCCCGGTGTTGTTTTCGATTTCCGGGCCTAGATCCCGCGGGGACCGATCAGGAGGCCGCTGTGCCCGCGGCGCATCCCCCGCTCTCTTGCAGCGGGTCGCCGGTTGCGCCACAACGGCGTCTCGGGGCCGCAGATCGCACGCGCCCAAAGCCAAGGGGTCGAACCACTGGTGGACTGGATCACATCCGACGGGCTGACCGATTATGACAGCGCCGTCGCCTTCATGGAGGCGCGCGCGGCCGCCATTGCGGCAGGCACGGAAGACGAGTGCATCTGGCTCATCGAGCATCCGCCGCTTTACACCGCGGGCACCTCGGCCCGGCCCGAGGATCTGACCGACCCGGACCGCTTTCCCGTGCATGCCAGCAAGCGCGGCGGCCAGTATACCTATCATGGGCCCGGCCAGCGCGTGGCCTATGTCATGCTGGATGTCGGCAATCGCGGACGCGACGTGCGCGGCTTTGTCCGCGATCTCGAGGCCTGGGTGATCGCCGCGCTGGCGGAATTCAACGTCACCGGCCACATCCGTGACGGCCGCGTCGGCGTCTGGGTGGAACGCCCAGACAAACCGCTGTCACCGCGCGGCACCGTGCAAGACGACAAGATCGCCGCCATCGGCATCCGCCTGCGCAAATGGGTCAGCTTTCACGGCATTTCGATCAACGTCGAACCGGATCTGGAGCATTTTTCGGGCATCGTGCCCTGTGGCATCACCGAACACGGCGTCACCAGCCTGGTCGACCTCGGCCTGCCGGTGACGATGGCGGATGTGGATGTGGCACTGCGGCGCGGCTTTGCGCAGGTCTTCGGCGACTGACCTGCGCCCCCCTCTTCTTCTTGGCAAAATACCTCCAGAGAGCACGAGAGACAGCGTCTCTCGTATCGCCCCGCGGGCGATCCGCCAACGCCCCCCGACCGCGTGCCCTCTACACGGTTCCTTGACTGTCACAAAACTCTTACCCTGCGGTCGCAGATTTGTTGCTGGCGCGGCCTAGCGAAGGCCCGACACGCTGTCATCTCGCCAGATATCACGGAGACCGAGCAATGAACGACAATGATACCCGCCACCTCAGCTGGGACGAATGGGACGAACTGAAAAGCCCGCGCCCCGAGGCCACCGATTTCGACGCGGTGGTCGACCGCGCCCTGTCGCGCCGCGGCTTTCTGAGCGGCGTGCTGGCCTTCGGGTCGGGTGCCGCCGTCATGGGCACCGCATCGCTGATGGGGGCGACCAGCGCCCGGGCGCAGACCGCCGCCAGCCGCATGGGCTTCACCCCGATCCCGGCCTTCACCGACGCAACCGTGCACGTGCCCGAGGGCTACGGCTGGGCGACGCTGGCGCGCTGGGGCGATCCGCTGTTTTCCGACGCGGCCCCGTTCGACCCCGCCACCGGCATCGATCTCGCCTCGTCCGACAAGGTCTTTGGCGAAAACACCGACGGGATGGAGCTTTTCACCGTCGGCGGCCGCCAGCTCATCGCGGTGAACCACGAATACGTCAATCCAGACATCAACCTGCCGCAGACCGGCGGTGACGTGACCTCGGCCGAGGATGCGCAGAAGCTGATGAACCTGCAGGGGGTCACGGTGATGGAAGTCGCCGAAGGCGACGACGGCTGGGCCATCGTCGTGGACAGCCCCATGAACCGCCGCATTCACCACAACACGCCGATGCGCCTGTCCGGGCCCGCCGCCGGGTCCGATCTGCTCAAGACCGAGGCCGATCCAACCGGCACGAAAAGCCTGGGCACCTTCAACAACTGCGGCGCGGGCAAGACGCCCTGGGGCACCTACCTGACCTGCGAGGAAAACTTCAACGGCTACTTCGGCTCCACCGACCCCGAGGCGACCCTGCCCGAGGGATACGCCCGCTACGGCATCGGGCACGATTCGCGCTACGATTACGAAAAATTCGATGCCCGTTTCGACGTCAGCAAGAACCCCAACGAACCCCACCGGGCCGGCTACGTGGTCGAAATCGATCCCGCCGATCCCGCGTCCACCCCGGTCAAGCGCACCGCCCTGGGCCGGTTCAAGCATGAAAACGCCGCCTGTGCCCTGGCCCCCGATGGCCGTGTCGTGGTCTACATGGGCGACGACGAACGCGGCGAGTTCCTTTATAAATTCGTCTCCACCGGCACCTACAGCGCAGGCGGCGACACCTCGACCCTGCTGGACGACGGCACGCTTTACGCGGCGATCTTCAACGACGACGGCACCGGCACCTGGGCCCCGCTGACCGAAGATGCCACGGGCATGAGCACGGCTGAAATCCACGTCTTCACCCGCATGGCCGCGTCCAAGGTCGGCGCCACCACCATGGACCGCCCCGAATGGGTCGCCGTGAACCCGGTGTCGGTCGAAGGCTACTGTGCCCTGACCAACAACAAGAACCGCGGACTCAAGCCCAATGCCGGTGGCGACGAAACGCCCGTGGGTGGCCCCAACCCGCGTGAGGCCAACAAATACGGCCAGATCGTGCGTTGGTACCCTGCCGGAGACAACCACGCCTCGGATGTCTTCGAATGGGACCTTTACGTGATGGCGGGCAACCCCGAGGTGCACGACGACGCCTATGCCGGATCGGAAAACGTGAACGCGGGCAACCTGTTCAATTCGCCCGACGGCATGATGTTCGACACCCGCGGCCTTCTGTGGATCCAGACCGACGGCGACGACAGCAACGAAGGCGACTTTGCCGGCATGGGCAACAACCAGATGCTGGTGGGCGACCCGGCCTCGGGCGTGATCGAACGCTTCATGACCGGGCCGAAAGGGTCCGAGGTCACAGGCATCACCTGGTCGTCGGACCTGCGTTCGCTCTTTGCCGGGATCCAGCACCCCGACGCGCCCTTCCCCGACGGCGAAGGCGTGCTGCCGCGGTCCTCGATCGTGGTGATCAAGCGCAGCGACAATGCGATGATCGGCTGACCGACAAGGATCAGGCGGCGCGCCCCGGGGGAGAGGCCGGGGCGCGCCGCGCACCACCCGCGGCCGCGTCGGCGGCAAGCGGGGGATGGACACTCCGGCACGGAACATCAGGACCGCGCCGGAAGACCCTGTTTCCAGACCATTTTTCAGCGCTGCCGACAGCCAAAGACGTGCAACGCGATTTCGTCCCGCGCAAGGCCGCGCTGCGCCAGTTCCGCATCGCTCAGGGCGCGTAGCGCGTCCAGCTGCCGGGCAATTTCGCGGCTCCGGCGATCAAAGGGGGTGTCGAACAGTCTGCGCAGAAATCGCAGGCCCGCGGCAGGCCCGGGTCTCCGGGCAGCAGCGTCGGACAGGTCGAAATAGGCCATGTCGCTTCTCCAAATACAAATATGCCTCCGTCCCCGCAGCGAGGAGGTCTTTTCAATACCCTCACCATACATCCGAAAACGGATGACGCGAAGTCCGGTTTTCCCGACTTCGACTCAAAGCCCCGGACCGCCGGGCGAATCGTCCGAATCGCAATGGACAGCCACGCAAGCCACCCGCATTGGGACCAAGGTCGCAGGCCGGCCCCGCAAACCGGCCCGCTGCGACAATTATGTTGGCTCTGCGTCAAAACCGATCATTGCCGCTGCGCGCACATCCCCCTAAAACCGGTATAGGGAACTTTATGGGCCCGCGGCATGCCTCGCGGTTCCACAAGACACACAACAGCTGGAGGCACATATGGCAGACGCCGCCATTCACGGCCACGAACACGAGGATCAGCGCGGTTTCTTCACCCGCTGGTTCATGTCCACCAACCACAAGGACATCGGGATCCTGTATCTCATTGTCTCGGCTTTCGTCGGCTTCGTGTCGGTGGCCTTTACAGTCTACATGCGGCTCGAACTGATGGAGCCGGGTGTGCAGTACATGTGCATGGAAGGCGCGCGCATGACCGCGGCAGCCGCCGGGGAATGCACGCCCAACGGCCATCTCTGGAACGTGCTGATCACCGGCCACGGCATCCTCATGATGTTCTTCGTGGTCATTCCGGCGCTCTTCGGCGGTTTCGGCAACTATTTCATGCCGCTGCAGATCGGCGCGCCCGACATGGCGTTCCCGCGGATGAACAACCTGTCGTTCTGGCTCTATGTCGCGGGCTCCACGCTCGCCATCTGTTCGGTCTTCTCGCCCGGCGGCAACGGCCAGTTGGGCTCCGGCGTGGGCTGGGTGCTTTACCCGCCGCTGTCGGTCCGCGAAGGCGGCATGTCGATGGACCTCGCGATCTTCGCGGTGCACGTCTCGGGCGCCTCGTCGATCCTGGGGGCGATCAACATGATCACCACCTTCCTCAACATGCGCGCACCGGGCATGACCCTCTTCAAGGTGCCGCTGTTCTCGTGGTCGATCTTCGTGACCTCGTGGCTCATCCTGCTGAGCCTGCCGGTTCTGGCGGGTGCCATCACCATGCTTCTGACCGACCGTAATTTCGGGACGACCTTCTTCGATCCCGCTGGCGGCGGCGATCCGGTGCTGTACCAGCACATCCTGTGGTTCTTCGGCCATCCGGAAGTGTACATCGTGATCCTGCCGGGCTTTGGCATCATCAGCCACGTCATCGCCACCTTCAGCCGCAAGCCGGTCTTCGGCTACCTGCCCATGGTCTGGGCGCTGATCGCCATCGGCGCGCTCGGCTTCGTCGTCTGGGCACACCACATGTACACCGTGGGCATGTCGCTGACGCAGCAGTCCTACTTCATGCTGGCGACAATGGTCATCGCGGTCCCGACGGGGGTGAAAATCTTCTCGTGGATCGCGACGATGTGGGGCGGCTCGATCGAGTTCAAGACGCCGATGCTCTGGGCCTTCGGCTTCCTGTTCCTCTTCACCGTGGGCGGCGTGACCGGCATCGTGCTCAGCCAGGCCGGCATCGACCGCGCCTACCATGACACCTACTATGTCGTGGCGCACTTCCACTACGTGATGAGCCTGGGGGCCGTGTTCGCGATCTTCGCGGGGATCTACTTCTACTTCCCCAAGATGACCGGCCGGATGTACCCGGAATGGGCGGGCAAGCTGCACTTCTGGGCCTTCTTCATCGGTGCCAACATCACCTTCTTCCCGCAGCACTTCCTGGGCCGCCAGGGCATGCCGCGCCGCTACATCGACTATCCGGAGGCCTTCGCCACCTGGAACTACGTGTCGAGCTGGGGCGCCTTCCTGTCCTTCGCGTCGTTCCTGTTCTTCTTCGGCGTGATGGTCTACGCGCTGCGCTCGGGCCCCCGGGTCACGCAGAACAACCCGTGGAACGAATATGCGGACACCCTGGAATGGACCCTGCCCTCGCCGCCGCCCGAGCACACGTTCGAGCAGCTGCCCAAGCGCGAGGACTGGGACAAGGGCCACGCGCACTAGGCGGGTGCTCCTGTAGAGAAATGCAAAAGACCCCGGCTTTGTCCGGGGTCTTTTTTTGGACGCACAGCGCCCGTCCGCGGGTGGGCGCAGCGACCATGGAACGGCGTACTTTATCCCCTCGTCCCCGAAGACCCTGCGAATGTTCATAGTACATCAGCAAAGCGCCCGCCCGGGGGGCGGACGGGCGCTGCGCGGCTGCGGCCGTTGGCCGCCTCTATTCCGCGCGGATCTGCTACAGAATCGTTTCGCTTCAGCCGTCAGATCGCCATGACAAATGGCGGGGTCATTTTTTTGCCGCGCAGCGCCCCCGCCAAGCCAGCGGGCCCAGGCGGCGGCCCGTCATCAGATCGCCACCACCAGAACCAGGATCGACAGGGTCAGGAACCCGATCCCCGCCAGTTCGCGCCGGGTAATGCGTTCACGGAAAAAAAATACGCTGGCCATCAGCGAAAAGATCAGCTCCACCTGCCCCAGCGCCTGCACATAGGCCGCGGTCTGCAGCGTGAAGGCGGTGAACCACGACAGGCTTCCCGCCATCGACGTCAGCCCCAGCCATACGGCCGTGCGCCTTGCCCCCCAGACCGCGCTCAGCTGCCCCGGCTCGCGCAGCCACAGCCACAGCGCCATGGCCAGCGTCTGGCTGGTCGTCACACAAACCAGCGTCACCCCCGCCCGCACCAGCGGGTCCGGATCGCCGATCTCAAGCGACGCGCCGCGATAGCCCACCGCCGAGATTGCGAAGAAAAAGCCCGAGGCCAGCCCCAGCGCAACCGCGCGGTTACCGATCCGCTGCCACCAGTGCCCGGTCAGGCCGGGTGTGTCGGACAGCAGCAACACCCCCACCAGCCCGATGGCAATCGCGCCCCAACCAGCGAGCGACACATGCTCGCCCAGCACCACAAGGCCCACCAGCGCGGTCTGGATGACCTCGGTCTTCTTGAAGGTGATGCCAACGGCAAAGTTGCGCTGCCGGAACAGCGCCACCACGCACAGCGTCGCCAGCACCTGCCCCAGCGCGCCGCTCCAGCCATAGGCCCAGAAGGCCCATGACAGCGACGGCACCGGCACATCGCCCAGCCACAGATAGCCGCCGATCAGCAGCCACGCGGCGGGCGCCGCATAGGCAAAGCGCGCAAAGGTCGACCCGGCGGTCGACAGCGTGCCCATGCTCAGCAGCTTGTGCAGCATGAACCGCAGCGTCTGAAAGAACGCCGCCGCGACCGAGACGATGATCCAAAGCTCCATCCGCCTCTAATGGCGCGCCGTCACGGCTTTGGCCAGAGCGGATGCGCCACCGGGTCCTTGGCCCGCCAGAAATGCCGTGCAAAGACCTGCGCATAGGACCGGTAGAGATAGCCGTCGTTGCGGCTCAGATACCGGTCGCGGTTGCCGAAATAGAGCGCCGGCAGACGATACCACGGCACCTTGGGATGCATGTGATGCACCACGTGCAGGTTGTTGTTGAGAAAGATCAGCGCCAGCGGGCCACGATCCTCGATCACCACGGTGCGGCCCCGGGCCCGCTCATGCGCCTGATGCTCCAGAAAGGTGCGGATCTTCAGGATCGACAGCGCCGCATAGACGCTCAAGCCCCAGGCCCAAAGCGGCATCTGCGCCACCGCCCCCATCCACCACAGCACCAGCGCCAACGCCGGGATGTGCCACAGCCATCCCGCCAGCACACGGTGATCGCCGCCCCGGATCCTCGCGAGATCGTCGCGCATGAAGGCCAGTTGCCCCAGCACCGGCCCGACCAGCAACCGCCCCGCAAGGCAGTTGTTGAAGCCCAGCACCCGCCGCTGCGAGCGCGGCAGGGCCGCCCAGTGTTTCGGGTCAAGATAGTTGCTTTCGGGGTCGTCATAGGGATCGGTCAGGATCGCATCGACGTGATGCGCCAGATGGGTGTCGCGGAACCGCAGGTAGGGCACCGTGACCGACAGCGCCGGAAACACCAGCGCCGCATTCAGCACCGGGTTCTGCGTCGGATGCCCGTGCAGCGCCTCGTGGCTCAGCGACGCGTGCAGTGCCGTGGCCAGCGTCACCGCGATCATGGCAAGCGGCAGTGACCAAGCGACCGCCCAGGTCGTGCCCAGCATCCATGTCGCATAGCAAAGCGTCAGCAGTCCCAGCGTCGGCCATTCCACCGCGCGCCACCGTTGCCAGCCAAGGCCAACCCGTTTCGTTCCCATCGCTGTCCCGTTTCTTGTGTCTTATGACATCGCTATAGCGGGGCTAGGACCCGGTCGGACATTCCGTATCTGATTAACAAATGTCAGCATCCGTGATAATAATCACCACATGATGGAAAATATCGACAAGCGCGCCCGCGCCACGCTCTTCCGCGACCGCCTTGCCCGCGCGATGGAGCAGACCGGCACCAGCCAAAGCGCCCTTGCGCGGCAGACGCAGGTGGATCGCTCCACCATCTCGCAACTGCTCAGCGGCGACGGCGCGCGACTGCCCAATGCGCATGTGGTGGGGGGCTGCGCCGCGGCGCTTGGCGTGTCGGCGGACTGGCTGCTGGGCCTGTCGGACCGGCCCGAAAGTGCGACCGATCTCTTGGCCAACTCCCTGTCGCTGACCGAAGCGCCCCGGGCGCTGGTCGACGAACAGATCTTCGCCTGGCACCGCGAGGCGGCGGGCTACAAGATCCGCCACGTGCCCGCGGGCCTGCCGGACATGCTCAAGACCCAAGAGATGCTGCGCTGGGAATACGCGCCGCATCTGGGGCGCACCGCCGAACAGGCGATCAACGCCTCTGCCGACCGGCTGGATTGGATGCGCCGTTCGACCTCGGACTATGAAATCGCCCTGCCGCTGTACGAGCTCAGCAGCTTTGTCGAGGCGACGGGATATTACGCCGATCTGCCCGCCGCGATCCGCGCGGGCCAGATCGACCACCTCTTGCGTCTCAACGACACGCTCTATCCCCGGCTGCGGTTCTATCTCTATGACGCGCGGCGGCTCTTTTCCGCGCCGGTCACGGTCTTCGGGCCGCTGCTCGCCGTGCTCTACCTGGGCCGCAACTACGTGGCCTTCCGCGATACCGTGCGGATCGCCGCCTTTACCGATCACTTCGATCACCTGGTGCGCGAGGCGGCGGTGTCGGCCCGCGACCTGCCCACGCATCTGCGCGCGCTGCGGCAGGCGCATATGCCGGGCTAGACCTTGCCGACCTCGATCACGCCCTCTTCGGTCACCACCATGTCCAGCGGCTGATCGGTCGGCTCCAGCGGCAGGTCCGGATCCTCCTGCGCGGCATAGGCAAAGCCGATGGCCAGCGTCGCGCGGCGCGCGCGCAGCTGCTCAAGCGTGCGGTCGTAAAACCCGCCGCCATAGCCCAGGCGCCCCCCCGCGCGGGAAAACGCCACCAGCGGCACGACCAGGATTTCAGGCTCCATCAGCGCCATCTCGGCGGGCACCTGCGCGCCGAAGGTGCCGTCGACCATCGCGCCGCCGGGCACCCAACGTGCGAAGGTCAGCGGCTGGCCCTTGCCGGTGATCACCGGCACGCCCACCGGGCCATGCGCCGCCGCCTCTTCCATCGCGGCCAGCGGGTCGATCTCGGTCCGCATCGCCATGTAGCCCGCCAGCGGCACCCCGCGATACCCGGCGAGGACGCCCGACAGGGCGGAAGAGCAGCATCCGTCGTCCAGCGCATGCGCGGCCTTGCGCCGCGCAAAGGCCGCCTGCCGCGCCTGCGCCTTGCGCGCCTCCAGGCTCACAAGAGCACCAGAACGGCCAGGCCCAGAAAGGCGAAAAAGCCCACCACATCCGTCACCGTCGTCACGAAGGCCCCCGACGCCAGCGCCGGATCGACGCCGATCTTTTCCAGTACCACCGGAATCGCCGTACCCGCCAGCCCCGCCACCACCAGGTTGATCACCATGGCCGCCGCGATCACGTAACCCAGGTAGGCCGATCCGAACCAGAGGATCCCGATGATCCCCATCACCAGCGCAAAGGCCAGCCCGTTGATCAGCCCCACCATCACCTCGCGCCGGATCACCCGCCAGACATTCGACCCGGTAAGGTCCTTGGTGGCCAGCGCCCGCACCGCCACGGTCAGGCTCTGCGTGCCCGCATTGCCGCCCATGGAGGCCACGATGGGCATCAGCACCGCCAGCGCCACGACCTGTGCGATCGCCGCCTCGAACTGTGAAATCACCAACGACGCCAGCACCGCCGTCACCAGGTTCACCGCGAGCCAGGGAAACCGCTGTTTCGTCGTCTCGAAGACCGAATCCGAGAGCGAGCTTTCCTCGCCCACCCCCGCCAGGCGCAGGATGTCCTCCTCATGCTCCTCGTCCAGCACTGCCATGGCGTCGTCGATGGTGATCACCCCCACCAGACGCTCGTTCTCGTCCACCACGGGGGCCGAGATCAGGTGGTACTGGTTGAAGGCATAGGCCACGTCGCCTTCGTAGCGCGTCACCGGGATGACGTGGAACGTGTCCGACACGATCGAGCTCAGCATCACCTCGCGCCGCGACGACATCAGCGTGCCCAGCGGCACGTTGCCGATGGGCCGCAGCCGCGGATCGACCAGCACGATGTGGTAGAACTGCTCCGGCAGATCGTCGGAATTACGCAGATAATCAATGGCTTCGCCCACGTTCCAGTGTTCGGGCGCCATCACCACCTCGCGCTGCATCAGGCGGCCGGCGGAATATTCCGGATAGGTCAGCGATTGCTGCACCGCGACACGGTCGCTGTCTTCCAGCACTTCGAGGATCGCATCCTGCCGGTCCTGCTCAAGGTCCTCGAGCAGGTCGACCACGTCGTCGCTGTCAAGCTCGCGCACAGCGTCGGCCAGCACCTCGGGGTTCAGAAGCCCGATGACCTCCTCTCGGATCGATTCGTCCAGCTCGGTCAGGATCTCGCCGTCGAATTCCTTGCCGTAAAGCTTGATCAGCCGCATCCGGTCAAAGGCGTTGATCTGTTCCAGAAGGTCGGCGATGTCGGCCGCGTGCAGCGGCTCCATCAGCTCGACGAGCTTTTCGCGATCCTCGATATCCACCGCATAGAGAATCGCCGCCACCGCCCGACGGTCGAGCGCATAGGCGTCGTCGTCTTCGCGTGTGTCTTCGGGGGCCAGCGTTTCGGTCTCTTCGGTCATGCCTGGCCCTCCATACGTCGCATCCTCGCGGACCATAGAAGAAGCCTGCGCCCGTGCAACCGCCTTCGCCCACAAAATCCCTTGATCCGCCGGGCCGGCAGGTGCATGCCTCCTTCGGCATCAGATGGGGACACCGCGCGGAATGACACACGCCACGCTGCTTTTGGGGCAGACCCTGCGCTTTGCCGCCTCGCCCTTCGCCGACGGGCCGGAAGCCGCAGTTCACGACAGCCGCGGCGGCGTGCTGATCCGCGACGGGATCATTGCCGAGGTGGGCCACGGCCCCGACCTGCGCGCCGCGCATCCGCAGGCCCGGGTGGTGGATTGCGGCAATGCCCTGCTCAGCGCCGGATTCGTCGATGCCCATGCGCATTACCCGCAGACCGCGATGATCGCGAGCTGGGGCAAGCGCCTGATCGACTGGCTCAACAGCTATACCTTCCCCGAGGAGATGCGCTTTGCCGATCCCGACTACGCCGCCCGCATCGCCGCGCGGTATTTCGATTTGGTCACCGCGCACGGCACCACCACCGTCTGCTCTTTCGCCACCATTCACCCCGCCAGCGTCGATGCCTTCTTTGCCGAGGCGCAGGCGCGCGGCCTGCGGATGCTGACCGGCAAGACCTGCATGGACCGCAACGCCCCGGACGGGCTGCGGGATACCGCGCAATCGGCCCATGACGACAGCCGCGCGCTGCTTGGCCGCTGGCACGGGGTCGACCGGCTGTCTTACGTGATCACGCCGCGATTCTCGCCCACCTCGACCCCCGAACAGCTCGAAGCGCTTGGCGCACTCTGGGCCGAACACCCCGACTGCCTGATGCAGACGCATCTGAGCGAACAGACCGACGAGATCGACTGGGTGAAATCGCTCTATCCCGGGGCGCGCGATTACCTCGACACTTACGAATCCCACGGCCTGCTGGGCGCGCGCGGTCTTTACGGCCACGCGATCCATCTGGAGCCGCGCGAAAAGGACCGCCTGGCCGAGGTCGGCGCCGCCCTGGTGCACTGCCCGACCTCGAACACCTTCATCGGCTCAGGTCTCTTTGACATGGCGGGGCTGATGGCCGCGGGGCAGCGGGTCGGGCTTGCCACCGACACCGGCGGCGGGTCGTCTTTTTCGATGCTGCGCACCATGGCCGCCGCCTACGAGATCGGCCAGCTGCGCGGCACCGCCCTGCATCCGGCGCAGTTGTGGTGGCTGGCCACGCAGGGGTCGGCCCGCGCGCTGCATCTGGGCGACCGGATCGGCAACCTGGCCCCGGGGATGGAGGCTGACATCATCGCGGTCGACCTCGCCTCCACTCCCGCCATCGCGCAGCGCCACGCCGAAGCCGAGGATATTTGGGAGTCGCTTTTTCCGACGATCATGATGGGGGATGACCGGGCGATCCGCGCGGTCTGGGTGGGCGGCGCTCCGAAGACCATGGTTAACGCCGCTTAACCCTTTGATCGTACGATCAGAAGTTTCGCGCGCGAAACCTCAGCACGACCGGCCCAGCACCATCACCCAGATATCGCCCGGCGCGCGTGCGAGGCCGAATTCCTTCACCCGGCGCAGCAGCATGTTGCGGCGGTGTCCCGTGGAACCGGCCCAGGCGTTCATCACCTCATCGACGCTGGTCTGCCCCATGGCGATGTTCTCGGCCAGCTTGCAATGCTTGTAGCCCACCCGCCGGGCACGCTGACGCAGGCCCGACCCGTCCTTGCCACGGTGCGAGAAATAGTTCTGCCGCGCCATATCGTCGGCATGGTTCTGCGCCATTTGCTGCAGCTTTGCCGACATCTGAAGCGCGGCGCGGCCCTGCCCCGCCCGGAACCCGTTCAGCATCTCGGTGGCGCCGGGAATCGGGTCTGCGCGCACCACCGACGCCAGCATCAGAATCACAATACACAACAACCGCATGGCAGGCTCCTGTCCTATCCGGGTCAGAAAATCTCGCGGTGACGGTACTCAATTTGCCAGACGATGCGCCAGCCTGTTTTGCGCGGATACGGTTTTGGGCAGATCGATGCTCAGGATCGCGCCGTCGCGGACGATCTGCCGCCCTTCGACCAGCAGGTGGCGCACCTTCATCGGACCCGCCAGCAGCATCGCCGCGGGGTCCCAGCTGCCTGCGCTGTCGATGCCGGTGACATCCCACAGCGCAAGGTCGGCGCGCTTTCCCACCGCCACCTGCCCGCAGTCGTCGCGGCCCAGCACCTGCGCCCCGCCGCGCGTCGCGATCCAAAGCGCCTCTCGCGCGCTCATGGCATCGGCCCCCCGGCTCACCCGTTGCAAGAGCATGGCCTGGCGCGCCTCGGCCACCAGGTTGCCGGTGTCGTTGCTGGCCGATCCGTCCACGCCCAGGCCCACCCGCACGCCCGCGTCGCGCATCGCGCGCACCGGGGCGATGCCCGACCCAAGGCGGCAGTTCGAACAGGGGCAATGCGCCACGCCGGTCCGGGTTCTGGCAAAAAGATCAATCTCTTGCGTGTCGAGCTTTACGCAATGCGCATGCCAGACATCGTCGCCGGTCCAGCCCAGATCCTCGGCATATTGTCCCGGGCGGCAGCCGAACTTTTCCAGGCTATAGGCGATATCCTCGTCGTTTTCGGCCAGATGGGTGTGCAGCATCACGCCCTTGTCGCGGGCCAGACGTGCCGCGTCGCGCATCAGCTCGCGGCTCACGGAAAACGGCGAACAGGGGGCAACCCCCACCCGCAGCATCGCGCCGTCCGAGGGGTCGTGGAAGGCGTCGATGACCCGGATGCAATCCTCGAGGATCGCGGCCTCTTTCTCGACCAGGCTGTCGGGCGGCAGGCCGCCGTCGCTTTCACCAATGCTCATCGCGCCGCGCGTCGGATGAAACCGCAGTCCGATGTCGCGCGCGGCGGCGATGCTGTCATCCAGCCGCGCGCCATTGGGATAAAGGTAAAGATGATCGGATGTCAGCGTGCAGCCCGACAGCGCCAGTTCCGCAAGGCCGGTCAGGGTCGAGGTATAGATTTCTTCGGGGCCGAAGCGCGCCCAGATCGGGTAGAGCGTCTGCAGCCAGCCGAAAAGCAGAGCGTCCTGCCCGCCCGGCACCGCGCGGGTCAGGCTTTGGTAAAGGTGGTGATGGGTGTTCACCAGCCCCGGCGTCACGACGCATCCCGACGCCTCGATCACCTCGGGCCCTGCGGGCAGGTCGCGGCCGATTTCGGCAATGACGCCGTCGCGGACGTGAATGTCCACATCGGTCAGTTCGCGGCTGTCGTCGTCCATGGTCAGGACGGTGCGCGCATTTCGGATCAGAAAGTCGGACATCGCAGTCTCCACACACCAGCTTGCGCCCTTTTCGGTGTGAAGTCTGCCGCCGGACGACAGAAAAGGGTCGAAGGACTCGTCCGGCGCGCCGTGTGTAGCGTGCTGGTGCCTGTTTGTCAGCCCCGAAGTCGCGCCAGTGCCGCCGCATGCAGCGCCGGGGTGGCGGCGGCAAGCGCGCGCCCGCCGTCATGCGCGGGCCCGCCCTGCCAGTCGGTGACGATGCCGCCTGCCGCCTCGATCACCGCGATGGGCGCCTGGATGTCGTAGGCGTTCAGCCCCGCCTCGATCACCAGATCGACCTGCCCCATCGCCAAGAGCGCATAGGCGTAACAATCCACGCCGTAACGAGTCAGCCGCACCTCGGCGGCCACCCGTTCAAAGGCGCGGCGGTCATCGGGGGTGCCAACCTCGGGGAAGGTGGTGAACAGCACCGCGTCCTCAAGGGTCTGCGTTTGACGGGTGCGCAGCGCGCCGCCACCCTGCGGCCCGGTCCAGGCCGCCTGCCCCACCCCGCCGACAAAGCGTTCACCGATATAGGGCTGGTCGACGATGCCCAGAAACGGCCCGTTCGCATCGGACAGCGCGATCAGCACGCCCCAGGTGGGCGTACCGCTGATGAAACCGCGCGTGCCGTCGATGGGGTCAAGCACCCAGGTCAGACCGCTGCTGCCGGGCTGGTGGCCGAATTCCTCGCCCAGGATACCATCGTCGGGGCGGTCGGCGGCAAGGATATCGCGCATCGCCTCTTCGGCGGCGCGGTCCGCGACCGTCACCGGATCAAAGCCATCGGCCAGCTTGTTGTCGGCGGAGAGCCCGATGGCACGGAAATGCGGCAGGATCGCCGCGCGTGCCGCATCGGCAAGGCGGTGCGCAGTGCGCAGCGCGTCGGCTGCATCGCTGTCCGAAAGGCGTGTCATCCCGGGCTCCTGCTGCTGGCACCTAAGGCCTGCTAGCGCGGACCGGGATCAGGCTCAAGCCACGTCCGACAGGACCCGGGCCAGTTCAAAGAGGCGGCGCCGCTGGTTTTCCGGAATGGCATAGTAGGACCGCACCAGATCCAGCGCTTCCTTGTCGCCCATGAGATCGGCGGGCACCGCCTCGTTCTGGGCCTCTTGCGCGACCTTTTCCTCGATCCCTTCGAAGAAGAAGCTGACCGGCACATCAAGCGCCTCGGCGATGTCCCAAAGCCGCGAGGCGCTGACGCGGTTCGCACCGGTTTCGTATTTCTGGATCTGCTGGAACTTGATGCCCACGCGTTCCGCCAGCTGCTGCTGGGTCATCGCAACCAGCCACCGGCGGTGGCGGATGCGCTTGCCGACGTGTACGTCTACATGGTGGGTCATCGCGTATATCCTTCAGATGCAACTGGTCATCGGGCACATCCACATTACCATAGCGACAACTTGCGTTGACCGGTCCCGTGCCCCGTGTGTGAGCGGAAGCTACATCGGATATGTCAAGGGACGCAAGAAAATACATACCCAGACGCTGAATCGGTCGCGACCGATTCCCCCATAAGGCGAGTTTTGCGGGCCGTTTGCACCAGCCCGGCTCGCGTCAAGGACGGCCTCTAACGATTTGACTCCATGTCGCTCTGCCGCCTTACTGCCGAAGTCCCAAGACGGAGAATGCCATGCGCGCCTTTCAGGTTTCCAACCACGACCAACCACCCGTTCTTGCTGACGTTCCGGTGCCTGAACCGGGCCCGGGACAGATTCGCGTGGCGATCAAGGCCTGCGGTCTGAACTTCGCCGACCTGCTGATGCAGTCGGGCACGTATCAGGACACGCCGCCCCTGCCCTTCACGCTTGGAATGGAGGTGGCGGGCACCGTCGATGCGCTTGGCGAGGGTGTCACAGATTATAGCAAAGGTGATCGGGTCGCGGTCTTTGGCGGCCAGGGCGGGCTGGCCGAGATGGGCTGTTTCGATGCGGTCCGCGCGGTGAAACTGCCCGACGGCATGGACATGACGGCCGCCGCAGCCTTTCAGATCGCCTATGGCACCAGCCACGTGGCGCTGGAGCATCGCGCGCGGCTGCAGCAGGGGGAAAACCTGCTGGTGCTGGGGGCCGCGGGCGGTGTCGGGCTGACGGCGGTCGAGATCGGCAAGCTGATGGGCGCCAAGGTCATCGCCTGCGCGCGCGGGATGGACAAGCTCGAGGCGGCCAAGGCGGCGGGGGCCGATCACCTGATCGACGCCCGTACCGAGGATATCCGCGAGGCGGTGCGCGCGCTTGGCGGCGCCGACGTGGTCTATGACCCGGTGGGGGGCGAACAGTTCACCGCCGCATTCCGCGCCTGCCGCCCCGAGGCACGCATCCTGCCCATCGGATTTGCCAGCGGCGAGGTGCCGCAGATCAAGGCCAATCACCTGCTGGTCAAGAACATCTCGGTCCTCGGTGTATACTGGGGCGGCTATCTGAGTTTCCGCCCCGAGGTGCTGACCGGCAGTCTGGCGACGCTGATGGACTGGCATCAGGCCGGACGGATCAAACCGCACGTGAGCCATGTGCTGCCGCTTGAGCAGGCGGCGGAGGGGATGGACCTGCTGCGGTCGCGCAAGTCCACCGGCAAGGTGGTGATCACGATCGACTGACCGCGGCCGCGTTAGAGCGCGGCGAACCCGCTGCGCACCATGTCGGCCAGCGCCCGCACCGGTTCGCCCTTGGCCTGATCTGCGTGCAGGTTGATCTTCATCGTGCCCAGATCGGGCAGCGCATCGCCGGTGTCGATGGCCACCAGCTGCGGCGGCGCGTGCCCTTCGAGCAGGGCCACGACGCCCAGATCGGCGCTCACCGTCGCCTCGATGCTGCGGTCGCTGTCGGAATCGATCACCTGGAACCACGGGATCGCCGCCGCATCCAGCCGCCGGATCACCGCCGGGCGGAAGGCGCAGATGCGGGCCTGCGCGTAGGGCAGCGGGCGCTGCTTCCAGGCGCTGCCGCCGGGTGCGCCATGCCAGCGCAGCGGCGTTTCATGCAGGGTCTCGCCGTGGCTTTCCTCTTCCGTCGTCAGGATGATGTCGACCTCGCCCCGGCCATAACGCTGGAGCAGTTGCAGCGTGTTCGACGTGGTCAGATGCACCTGCATGCGCGGAAAGCTGGCGTGAAAGGTCTGCAGGACCCGGGGCACGACGGGGTAAAGAATATCCTCGGGCACACCGAAGTGAATCTCTCCCTCAAAGGCCTGATCGGTCAGCCGGGCGTAGATTTCATCGTTGAGGCTGACCATCCGGCGGGCATAGGTCAACAGCTGCTCGCCCGCCGCGGTCAGCGCGACCCCACGGCCCGAGCGTTCCAGAAGTTGCAGGTCAAGCGCCTCTTCGAGCCGTTTGAGCTGCATCGACACCGCCGATTGGGTCAGATTCAGAAAGCCCGAGGCGCGGGTCACGCCGCCGGAATCGGCGACCGCGACGAAGGACCGCAGCGTGGTGACGTCGAGATTTCGCATTCATCACTCCCCGTGATGGCAGAGGTCAATAACATTCGTTTCACATATAGATCACAGGCAGCCATATTCATCAACAACGAAGATACCAAGCACTCTAAGCATCACGAAGCCTGAAGGAGATCATCCATGGCCTATATCCAGTCACATGCCCCCAGCCACAGCCCGCGCCGCCGTGGCGGTATTTTGGCGACCCTGCTGAACTTTGCCGCTCTGGCCCGCCAGCGGCGCCAGTTGGCAGCACTTGATCCACATCTGCGCCGCGACCTTGGCCTGAGCGATCACGACATCCGCCGCGAAACCGCGCGCGGCTTCTGGGATGCCCCGGCCACCTGGCACGACTGATCTCCGATACGCCTGCGCCACGCGGCGCCGGACAGCCCCGGCGTCGCGTGATTGGCAACAGTGTGTTCAGAGGCGGCGAAACACCGCAAAAAGCGTCGATTCCCGCGCAAATCCTGACGGAAAAGGTTGAAAATGCGCCCCCGTCTGCCAATATCTTGCCCATAGGTCGGTATTCCCGATACGCATGGTTATTTCGGAGGCTTCAATGGCTGAATACAATACGATCCGGACGGGTGCCGCAGGCGCGCGCACCGCCCAGATTGATGAGGGTCTGCGCACCCATATGAACAAGGTCTACAGCACCATGTCCATTGGCATGCTGCTGACATTCGCCGTGGCCTGGGCGGTGGGCACCAGCCCTGAACTGCTGTCCGTCTTCCGCGATCCCGCAACGCTGCAGCCCAACATCTTGGGCTGGATCGTCATGTTCGCACCGCTGATCATGGTTTTTGCCTTCGGCGCGATGATCAACAAGCTGTCCGCCGCCGGCGCGCAGACGTTCTTTTACGCCTTCGCCGCCGTCATGGGCCTGAGCCTGAGCTGGATCTTCGTGGCCTTCACCGGCTTCTCGATCGCGCAGGTGTTCCTGGTGACCTCGATCGCCTTCGCGGGCCTGTCGCTCTGGGGCTACACCACGAAAAAGGACATTTCCGGCTGGGGATCGTTCCTGATCATGGGCGTCATCGGCCTGATCGTGGCGTCGATCATCAACATCTTCCTCGGGTCGCCCGCGATTATGTTCGCGATCTCGATCCTCGGTGTGCTGATCTTTGCGGGCCTCACCGCCTATGACACGCAGAAGATCAAGAACACCTACCTGGAGCATGCCGCGCATGGTGACAGCGAATGGCTGGGCAAGGCCGCCATCATGGGCGCGCTGAACCTGTACCTCGACTTCATCAACATGTTCATGTTCCTGCTGCAATTGCTCGGCAACCGCGAATAAGCGGAACGCATGTTCAAAGCCAAAGGGCCGGTCCTCGTGACCGGCCCTTTTTCGTTGCGCAACGACGAACGCGCCCATAACGTCAGCAGGGCTGACCTTATGGAGGCACGAGATGGATGCCCTGGCTTTTGCCCGCGCTTGGGCGGCGGGATGGAACGCCCATGATCTGGACCGGATCATGGCCCACTACGCCGACGAGATCGTGTTCCGCTCCCGCAAGGCGGTGGCACTGACGGGGATGGGCGAAGTGATCGGAAAACCGGCGCTGCGCCGCTACTGGGCCGAGGCGCTGCGCCGCCAACCCGATCTGGCATTCGAGATCGAAGAGGTGTTCGAAGGCCACCGGATGCTGGTCATTCTTTACACCAACCAGCGCGGCGTGCGGACTACGGAAACACTGTGGTTCGATGCTGGCGGCCTTGTCACCCGCGCCGCCGCCTGCCACGGGGTCGCCGCGCCCTAGACGGCGCGCGCGGCGGGCAGGATCGCCTCTTCGATCAGCGCCATGATCTGGCCGAAATAACCGCCGCTTCGGGCCGGTTGCGTCGGGTTCGAGGTCAGCGCGATGGTCAGCCCCAGCCCGGGGACGATACAGATCACCTGCCCGCCATAGCCGCGGGCCAGCGCATATGCCTGGCCGCCACTGTCGCCCAGAAACCAGCCATAGCCATAGCTTAGGCCAGAGAACGGCGACCTTGTGCGCGGCTCGAGCGAGGCGGCCAGCCAGTCGGCACTCAGCACGCGGGTGCCGTCGATGGCCCCGCCCTGCCGGACCATTTCGCCAAACCGCACCATGGCGGGCAGGCTCAGCGCCATTTCATTGCCGCCCAGGTACCGGCCTTGCGGGTCGCGCGTCCAGGCGGGGATGTCGATGCCCAGGGGCGCGCCCAGGCGGCTGCGCGCCTGCTCCAGCAGGCTTTGCCCGGTGACCGACGCCAGCACCGCGCCCAGCACGTGAAACGACCCGGTGGAATAGAGCATGCGGCCCCCCGGCCGGGCCACCATGGGGCGCGACAGCGCATCGGCCACCCAGTTGGCGCTGCTGACCCAGGCGCCGTAGTTTCCCCCCGACGTGCGTTCCAGCCCGGCGCGCATGGTCACCAGATCCTCGACCGTGATCGCCGCCACGTCGTCCTCTGCATCCGCGGGGATCAGCCCGGGGGCCAGCGCGCCCAGCGTCGCCTGCACAGACGGGATTTCGCCGCGGTCGATGGCCACGCCCAGAAGCGACGCCACCAGCGTCTTGGAGACAGATTTGACCGGAACGGCACGGCCGAGGGCCGGGCCGCGAAACACCTCTTGCAGGACCGGCGCGCCCTGCTGATGCACCGCGAGCGCATGGCATTGCGGCAGCCCGCGGGCGCGGTCGGACACGGCGGTCCAGGGGGCTGTGGGCTGGGCAAGCGCCGGTGCGGCCAGAAGGGCCGTCGTTCCGGCCAGAAAGTCGCGGCGGGGCAGATGGGTCATGGAAACCTTCGTCGCTGGGAATATCTGCGAGGTCAGGTAGGCGGCGCCGCGCCGCGCGACAGTCAGAACTCCGTGATCAGAGTTGCGCCACCATGAAGACCGCCGGGAACCCGATGCCCCCGGGCAGCGCCACGGTGATGTCCCCGCGCACCGCGAATCCCATCGCGGTGTAGAACGGCACGGCGGTCAGGGTGCTTTGACAGTGCAGCTGCGCCATGCCGGATGCCTTGGCATGCATCATCACGTGGCGCATCAGCGCGCCGCCGATCCCCTGCCGGACCCGGGTGTGATCGGTGACCACGTGGCGCACGTGACCGACGCCGCGCTGACCTGCGCCGCCGCCCGGCGCCTCTTGCGTCCAGCCGCCGGCCCCCACGATGCCATACCGGTTCTCGGCCAGGAAAAAGCTGCCCGACCTCAGCAGCCCGGGCTGCGCCTTCGAGATCAGCGGCACGGCGGTGACCATGACGGACGGAGCATAATCCGCGGCCAGAAGGGCGGGATAGCTGCGGGCGAAAAGCGCATCCACCGCATCGAAATCCGCCATGCTGGCGGTGCGGACGATCAGGCTTTGGGCATCGCTCATGCAACGGGTCCTTTCCTGTGCCGCCGGGGCGGGCGACGGTCCGATAACGCAAAACGCCGTGCGGACCACTGGCACGCACGGCGTCTGCTGTCCCTCGACAGAAAGGCGATCTTACTTGATCTTGCCTTCCTTGTATTCGACATGCTTGCGCACGACGGGGTCGTATTTCTTGATCGACATTTTTTCCGTCATCGTGCGCGCATTTTTCTTGGTCACGTAGAAGTGGCCGGTGCCTGCGGTCGAATTCAGGCGGATCTTGATGGTGGTTGGCTTCGCCATGGGTCGTCTCCTGCACCGGGCGCGGATCGGCCCGTGAAATCACTGAACCCCGCCTTTTACGCATGCGCGAAGCTAAGTCAACCGGCTGGCAACGGGAATTTTGCGCGGAGGGCCTGTAAGCCGGATTCTGTTCCCCCCGAAAGGGGTGATGACCATTCCTCTGGGCGACACATCGCTGCGCCGCTCTAGCTGCCAACCCGGACCCCTCGGGCTGAAGCGGCCCTGCGGCGATATCCCCTGGGGGATCAGCCCCGCGCGGGGTCCCTATTTGGCATTGCTCCCGGTGGGGCTTGCCATGCGGGCGCTGTTGCCAGCCCCCCGGTGGGCTCTTACCCCACCGTTTCACCCTTACTCCGGCCAAAGCCGAAGCGGTCTCGTTCTCTGTGGCGCTGTCCGTCAGGTTGCCCTGCCCGGGCGTTACCCGGCACCGCTGCTTCAGGGAGTCCGGACTTTCCTCGACGTGGGCATACCCCCGCCGCGGCCATCCGGCCCTCCGCGCAGGCTGCGCATATGCCGACGGCGTGCCGCGGTCAATGCCCCGGCCTGCCGCGGCGCGTCACACCTGCCCCGTGCGCCCGAGGACGCAGGCCAAAGGTCAAGGACGAGACACCCCGTGCGCGCCCCTAGCGGGCGCGCCCCGCCGGATCAGCGCAGGACGTATGGCTGGCGCAGCCAGTCGCGCAGGGCGTCAGTGGTGGCCTCCGGTGCCTCGAGCGTGGGCAGGTGGCCCGCATCCTCGATCACCCGCAATTCGGCATGTGGGATGAGTTCGGCCATGAAGCTGTGGCGCTTGACCGGGTAAAGGCTGTCATGCGCGCCGCAGAGCACCAGCGCGGGCACCTTGCAGCGGCGCAAGGTGCCCTGCTGGTCGCGGCGCCGCTGCAGCGCGCGGCTTTGGTGGACAAAGCTCTCGGCCCCCAGGGCCCGGCCCATGTCGCCCACCAGATGCATGAGCGCGGCGCGCTGCGGCCCCGGCGCAAGGGCGGCAGAGGGCAGCGCCTCGCGCGCCACCTCGGCCAGGCGGCCCGCGCGCGCGCCGACGATCTGCGGTTCGCGGGCGCTGGCCTCCTGCGGGGTTTCGGCAAGCGGGCTGGTGTCCATCAGCGCGATCCGGGTGATGCGTTCAGGCGCGCGGCGCATCAGCTCCATCGCGACCATGCCACCCAGCCCGTGCCCGGCGAGCGCGCATTTCAGCGGCAGTTGCGGCAAAAGATTCGACGCGATCTCCTCCAGCCGTTCGCCGGGGGCCACGGGAGCGACCATGACGCCAATCTCACGCGACAGCGCCTCGACCTGCGGCGCGAAAAGGCGCGCGTCGCAAAGCAGCCCGGGCAGCAGCACCAGTGCCTCGGTCAGCCGGGCGGGCGCGCGGCGCGCGGGACCGGGGTGCGGAGTGTGGACGGTCGTCATTGCGTGTTCTGCCCCTCACGCGTGGCGGTTCTGGGCCGCCGTTTCGCACAGCCTACCAGATGGGGCCGGTTTGGAAAGACGCGATGGCCGGGGGCCGCGGTTTTTCGCGCGGCTCAGCGCGGCCGCCGCGCCAGCAGCAGCGAATGAAAGTGGCAGGTCGGATCCTCGGGCACGAAAGCCTCGACCGGGCTGCCTGCGCGGGCCAGCACGGCGCGATACTCGCGCGGGGCGAGCGAGGCGTGAAACACGGTCTGGCCGTCCACGGTGCCCGTCACCTTGCCCGCGTCGGGGCCGACCGTCAGCAGCAGCCGCCCGCCGGGGGCCAGATGGCCTGCGATCCGCGGCAGGGCGGCGCGCTGTTCCGCCTCGGTCAGGTGAAAGAACGAGTTCCAGCCGATGATCGCATCGAATCTGCGCCCCAGGTCGAGCGTCCGCATGTCCGCGAGCCGCCAGTCGGCGTCGGGAAAGCGGGCGCGGCAAAGGTCGAGCATCGCCGGTGCGAAATCCGCGCCGGTCACCGCAAAGCCGCGCCCGATCAGGTAGCGCGCCACCGGTTCACCCGCGCCGCAGCCCAGATCAAGCACGGCCCCGCCCGGCGGCACATCCGCCAGCGCCCGGTCGATCCAGCCCTGTTCAAAAAACGACCGGCCGCGCTGCCGGTCGAATCCCGCCGCGTGTCGGTCGTAGATGTCCTTCGTGCATTCTGAAAGCGGTCGGTCGTCCAACGCATTGCCCCCGGGCTCATCCCTGATGACGCAGGATCTGCATCCAGACGGCGGCTTCGTCAATCAGCGTCCATTCGCGGCGCACCCCGCCGGGGCCCAGTTCCGCATGGCTCATCCCCATCACATGTACCTCGGCCCCCGTGGGCGCGCCGAACGCGCCCCAGCCGTCGTGCCGCCCCTGCAGCGACCAGCGCAGCGCCGCGCGCGGCGGCATCAACGGCTCTTCCAGCCCCATGACGTGATGCACGCTGAAGCTGGCCGAGGGGAAGGCCGAGCGCAACCCCATCCAGAAGGTTTCCGCCGCGCCGTGCCCATGCCCGGTGACGCCACCGGGATAGGCCAGCTGGCAGGCGCGGTCGTATTGCCCGGCGATCACCGACACCTCTGCTGCGACGATGCGTTCGACGATGCCCGCAAAGGCATCGCCCCAGCGGCTGTCGTTGCCGCGCGCCGTGTAGGGCCCGGTGGCGTCGATCTCGGGGCGCAGCGGGCCGGTGTCGGGGTCGATATGCGCCAGCCGCGCGCGCGCCCAAACGGCGGGATCCTGCCCGGTCTGGCGCAGGATGGCCCCGGTGTCGCAGATCCGCCATTCGTCGCAGATGCGGTTGTCCTTGGCATAGCTGTCGACCATTTCGCGGAAAAGCACCGGCGCCTGCGACGGTGCACCGTAAAGGCCATGACCGCGGTGGCTGCCGCGCGACAGGATGCGCTGCGCGCCCAGGTATCCCGTTGCGGCGGTGCCGGTCCAGATCACATCCTCGGTCATCAGCATGCGGTCGGGGATCGCGGCGAGTTCCGCAAGGCCCGTGGCCGCCGCCTCGCCCGCGCCAAAGCCGATGCCGCCCGCGCGCCGCACGATCACGTCGGGATGGTAATACTCCGCCATCCGCGCGGTCAGCCCGCGCTGCTGCCAGACCTCGTCCGTGACTCCGTCCAGATAGTCGGGGAAATCGAGGAATTTCGGATCGAACCGTTTCATGCCGCACCCTGCCCTGCCGCGCCCCTGTCGCAGTTCGCGATAAACCGACCCGCCCAGCGCTGCCTGATCGCGTCGATTTCAACGCAGTGGGCGGCGCTGGATGTTTCAAGTTGATCGCGAAACGCCATGGGGTGATAGCGCGGACATGGTTAACAAGGTCTATAGCGTCATGCGATTGGCCTGAAACGGCCTTGAGCGGACGTAGGAGCCAAGTACCCGGCGCGGACTCAAGGCCGAAGGCCGCCGCGCCATCGCAGTCGCGCCCCCACGCGGCTGCGATGGCGCGGCTCCTCACCCGGTTGCGCAAGGTCCGCTTCAGCCCGGTCGCGCGCGTTTCAATCTGTCTGCATTCCGATCTCCGAACGGACCGTCACGGATGGAAGATGCCGCGAAAGGCCGGGAAATCGGCGTAGCGGTCCTGCCGCCGGGCCAGCGGTTCGGGCGGCGCGGCACCGGATTTCAGCAGCGTCCCCTTCGGCGCGATGTAGCTATCGATACGCCGCTGCGGCACCGGCCGCCAGCTGAGGTTGAAGGCGCAGAGCTTGGGAAAGAACCAGATCTCGGAATAGTCCAGGTGGTCGTGCAGCCACCAGGCCAGGTCGCGCCAGTCGCGCCCCGCGGCATGCCGGTCGGCGAACCACGGGATCACGATCGACGCGCCCGCCACCGGCACCTCGGGCAGGTCCCAGATGTGGCATTCCAGCGGATAATCGTTGCGCGCGCAGTTCAGGCGGTTGCGGTTGCCAAAGGCATTGAGCGCCGCAGACCTGTAGCCCGAGCGCACCGCGATCCGGCCGAAGGTCTCTTGCAGCGGGTCGAGCAGGATTTCGCAAAAGGCGCGGCCCCGGTCGATGGCCAGATCGGGCCGGTCGGGAATGTTCTGGTGCGCGTGGAAATTGCCGATCTCGGAATACAGGAACTCACGCATGAAGAAATGCCGCGACAGGCGGACGCGGCCCAGCGTCTCGAGGCTCCACATGCTGCGCGGGCGTTTCATCGTTCCCCTGCGGGGTCAGTCCGCGCCATAGCCGTTCCAGCGAAACGCCCCTTCGGCGGAGAGCGGCGCATGAGGATTCCAGGACAGTTCCCAGACATGCCCTTCGGGATCGGCGAAATAGGCGATGTGCCCGCCCCAGAACACGTCATGCGCGGGCTTGAGCACCCTGGCCCCCGCCGCCTCGGCCCGGGCCAGCACGGCGGCCACGTCGTCCTTGTCGCGCAGGTTGCAGGCATATGTGGCGGCACCCGTGCCAAGATCCGCCACATCCAACCCCATGTCCCGGGCGAGGTCCGCCAGCGGATAGAGGCCAAGGCTTTGCCCCAGCAGGTCGAAGACGGTCATGCCGTCGGGTGTCTCCACCTGCCGCCATCCCAGCGCTTCGTAAAACGCGGTGGCACGGTCCATGTCGCGCACCCCCAGCGTGATCAGGCTGACGCGTTGGTCAAGCGGCTTTCCGGTCATGGCAAGGTTCCTACCCAGTCGAGCACGCGCGCGGTCAGCGGTGCGGTGAGGCCGGGCGACAGGATGTCCCCGGCGATAACGTGATGCGCCGGATCGTTGCCGGGACCGACGGTGACGATGTGCTGCGTCGCCTCCGCCCGCCAGAGCGCCGCGACCTCGCGCGTGGTCCCTGGATCGACGACGGTATCCTCGGGCGAGAAGAGAAACAGCGCCGGGATCGTGTGCGCGGTGTGATCGAGCCCGCGCGCATGCGCCACCGCCGCCCCCATGGGAAAGAGCGCCCGCGTCGGATACCGCGTGGTCCAGTAACGCGCGTGCTGCGCGTTCTCGGGCTCGAAGCTGCGGGTCGCGCCGGCCACCAGCGGCCCCCACCATTCGACGGCGGGCCATGTCAGGATCGCCGCCGCCGGGTTCTGGATCCGGTAATTGGGCGAAAAGAACACCATGCCCGACACGCCGCGTGCCATGTCCGGATCCTGCGCCGCGATGGTGGCAAAGGTCGCGCCGGTCGAGGTGGCGATGACCAGCACCTTGTTCCCGATGGCGCGACCCACCGCCAGCGCCTCGGCCACGTCGGCCATCCAGTCTGCCACCTGCGGTTCGGCCATGGCCGCGCCGTCACGCCCGTGCCCGGCCATCCGGGTGAACATCAGGTTCGCCCCCAGCGCGCGCGCCACGTCATCGGGCAAGGGCCGGATTTCTTCGGACGTGGCCGAAAACCCGTGCAGATAGACCACGGCCCAATCGGTGCGCGCCCCGGCCGCGCCCGACCAGATCACGCGCTTTTCGGTGCCGGGGATGATGCCCGGCACCTGCGCCTCCTGCGCGGCGAGATAGGCATCGACCCCGCCCTCCAGCAGGCGTTCGTCAAAGGTGACGTCCACCATCACCGGCTCGCGCGGGCCAAAGGCCCAGAGCGCGCCAAAGGCCACCGCCAGCAGCACCAGCGCCCATAGCACGACCTTCACGCCGACACCTCGCGCACCGCCGCCTCGATCAGCGCAAGGCAGGCGGGATCGGAGAACCGGTGATCCGCGCCGCGCACCAGCGTCAGGCGCACATCCGGCCCGTCGATGTGATCCAGCAGCGCCAGCGCCGTGGCCCGCGTGACGGCGGTATCCGCTGTCCCCTGCAGCAAACGCACGGGGAACGGCATCGGCAGCGGGGCACGCAAGACCAGATGCGCGCGCCCGTCCTCGATCAGCCGTCGCGTGACGATATAGGGATCGCCGTAATCCGACGGCAGCGCGACGGATCCGTCGGCCATGATCTGCGCCCTTTGCGCGTCGTCGAACCCGGCCCAGAACCCGTCTTCGGTGAAATCCGGCGCCGCCGCGATACCGACAAAGCCCGCCACCCGCGCCCCCAGCCGCCGGGTCAGCAGGCAGGCGATCCAGCCGCCCATGGACGAGCCCACCAGCACCACCGGGCCATCGCTGACGGCGCGGATCACCGCCTCGGCATCCACCGCCCAGTCGCCGATGGCGCCGTCTTCAAAAACACCTTCGGACTGGCCGTGGCCGGAATAGTCCAGCCGCAGAAAGGCGCGGCCTTCCGCCCTGGCCCAGGCTTCCAGATGCACGGCCTTGGTGCCCTCCATGTCGGACTTGTAGCCCGACAGGAACACCACGACCGGCCCCGCCCCGGGCGTAAAGGCATAGGCCAGCCGCCGCCCGCCCGGCCCGTCGATATAAGCCACGTCTGCCATGCGTCTCTCCTTTTGGCACACTCTGCCAAGCCCGCGCGGCGCTGACCAGCCCCGCCGCGCCTTGGGCTTCTCCGGTTTTCAATACCCCTCGGGGGAGTCGCGGCACGCCGCGACGGGGGCAGAGCCCCCTGCCAACATCTGGCAAACAAAATATGTTACCCTATTGTCACGTGACTATAGAATAACATATAAGACCTCATGGATGCGATCTTCAAAGCCCTCAACGACCCTGCCCGCCGCGCCCTGCTGGACAGTCTTCGGCAGTCGGACGGGCAGACACTGACCGACCTGTCCGAGCAGTTGGAGATGACACGGTTCGGGGTGATGAAGCATCTCAAGGTGCTCGAGGACGCCCAGCTTATCGTCACGCGCAAGGCGGGACGGTTCAAACACCACTACCTCAACGCCCTGCCCCTGCAGGAGGTGATGGACCGCTGGATCCACCCCTTCCTGCAGCCACAGGCACAGGCGCTGAGCCGTCTCAAGGCAACCCTCGAAGGACAGACCATGACCAAACCCGATTTCATGATGGCCACATTCATCAACTGCTCGCACGACGCCCTGTGGGAGGCGCTGACCAAGGGCGACCTCATCGCGCAATACCACTTCGCCTGCGAAACCGTGACGGGCGACATGCAGAAAAACGGCGACACCGTCGCCTATCTCTTTCCCCACGGCGCGCCGATGCTGTCGAACCGGGTGATCTCGATCACCCCCAAGACCCGCATCGAAATGGCGTTCCTTCCCAGCTGGGGCGGGGACGAAACGCCATCGCGCTGCGTCTATCTGCTGGAACCGACCAGCACCGGCATGAAGCTCACCGTCGAACACTTCGACCTGCCCGCCGCCCAGACCGGCGTGGCCGAGGGTTGGGCGCGGTTCGCGTCGGGCCTCAAGACCTGGCTGGAAACCGGCCAGACCCACCGCTTTGCCCCGGAGAAAAGCGCATGACACCCGAACTCACCTGGCTGACCCTGACCGCGATCCTGGCCGCGTCGCTGTGGATTCCCTATATCGTGGGGGTCAACAAGTACCCCGCCGCGACCGATGCCTTCGCCCGACCAGCCCCGCTCAGCGACTTTCCCGCCTGGGTGCACCGGGCGCACCGCGCGCATCTCAACCTGATCGAACAGGCGGTGCCCTTTGCCATCGTGGTGATCGTGGCGCATCTGGCAGGCGTGTCGAACACCGTCACCGTCTGGGCCGCGGCGGCGTTCTTCTGGCTGCGCCTCGCCCATGCGGCGGGGATGATCACCGGGGTGGCGCGGATGCCCCTGCGCCCGCTGATCTTCACCGCCGGTTGGCTCTGCATCCTGGCCATCGCGGCCGCGGTCCTGATCGCCTGACACGACATGGGGGACGGTTCCGACACCGTCCCCCTTCTTCGGTTTCCATTAACCTCAGAGAGCGCGAGAGACTGGTCTCTCGCACCGCCCCGCGGGGGCGGTCACTCCGCCTCCACCTCGTCAAGCTTCAGGGCCATGACGCCGCCAAGCGCGCTCAGCGCCGCAAATCCCACGAGCGCGGCCACCGGCCCCACAAAGCTCAGCGCGCCGCCGATGAGCCCGGTCAGCAGCAGCAGCACGCCGATGGCGGTATTGGCAAGCGCGGCATAGGTCGACCGCGCATCCTCGGGCGCCATGTCGACAAGGTAGGTGGACCGGCCGCTGCGCACGCCCTGGTAGGCGATCATCAGCCCGAAAAGGATCACCGGGATTACCCCGAAGACGGAGGCCCAGCCCAGCAGCGCCGCCGCCACCGCCGCCAGCATCGCCGCCGCCCCGGCAAGGCCCGCCAGCATGAGCACCCGGCGCGATGACACGTCCGACAGCCGGCCCCAGACGTAGGAGCTGACGAACGCCGCCCCGGCAGAGGCCAGCACCAGCGCGCCCAGCCGCTGCAGCGCCCCGTCGCCGCCTTCAAGCAGCACCAGGTAGGGTGGCGCCAGCGCCGTCGCGGTCAGCGCGCCGCGCACCACGATGAACCAGCGAAACTGCGCATCCTCGCGCAGCGGCGTGAAATCCAGCCCCGACCCCGCCTCGGGCTCGGATGGCTCTTCCTCGAGCGTGGAGAACACCGCCGCCGCGACGAACCACAAGAGCGCAGCCAGAGCGATGGCCGCGATCACCGCGCCGGTGTTTTGCAAGAGCCCCGACAAAAGCAGCAGCGCAAAGACCAGCACCGCGACCGAGGCCACGGATCCCGCCACCCCGGTCACCGATCCGCGCCGGGTCTTGGGGATCGTCTTGCCCAGGATGTCCTTGTAGCTGACCGAGGCGCAGGCCCGTGACACCGCCAGCACCGCCAGCGCGCCGACGATGGCGAGCCCCGCCGCCCAGCCGCTGAGTGTCATGGCGAAGAAACAGATCGCCGCCGCTGCCAGCCCCTGCCCCAGGCACCCGACGATCCAGGCCCATTTGCGGTGGCGCATGCCCTCCACCCAGCCCGCCAGGAAAAGCTGCGGCAAAAGCGCGCCGGCTTCGCGCACCGGCACAAGCGCACCCACCAGCACCGCGGGCGCGCCCAAGCCGTTCATCAGCCAGCTCAGCACAAGTTTCGGGTCGATCAGCCCGTCGGCCACCTTGGTCATCGACAGCGACAGCATGTGCCGCGCGCCGTTGCGCGCCTCTGTCCGGGTCGCCTCGCCGTCCTCGTCGCCGGTCAGTCTGCCGTAAATCCCTGTCGTTCCGTCGGCCATCCGCGCCCATCCCTTTCGTCATCCGAAATATCCGAAGGCCAATGCCCTTGCTTGACAGCCGGTTCCGCTGTTGCGACATAGTGCCCGCAACATAACCCGCAACCGGGCGTTCCGTGGGCGCCAAACTGACGAGGAGGCCGATATGGCCCAGATCTCTCTTACTTTCCCCGATGGCAATGCGCGCGCATTCGATGCCGGTGTGACCCCCGCCGCGGTCGCCGAGTCGATTTCGAAGTCGCTCTCGAAAAAGGCCATTTCCGCCACGGTCGACGGCCAGCACTGGGATCTGCAGTGGCCCATCGACCGCGACGCCAGCATCGCCATCAACACCATGGCCGACCGTGCCCCGGCGCTGGAACTGGTGCGCCATGACCTTGCGCATATCATGGCCCGCGCGGTGCAGGAAATCTGGCCCGACGTGAAGGTGACCATCGGCCCGGTGATCGAAAACGGCTGGTATTACGATTTCGACCGCGCAGAGCCGTTCACGCCCGAAGATCTGGGCGCGATCGAGAAGAAGATGAAAGAGATCATCAACAAGCGCGATCCCGTCCGCACCGAGGTCTGGGAGCGCGACGTTGCGATCAAGTATTACGAGGACCGGGGCGAGCCCTACAAGGTCGAACTGATCGAGGCGATCCCGGGCGACGAGCCGCTGCGCATGTACTGGCACGGCGACTGGCAAGACCTCTGCCGCGGTCCGCATCTGCAGCACACCGGCCAGGTGCCGGGAGACGCGTTCAAGCTGATGTCGGTTGCCGGGGCCTACTGGCGCGGCGATTCAAAGCGCGCGATGTTGCAGCGCATCTACGGCGTGGCCTTTGCCAACCGCGACGAGCTCAAGGCGCATCTGCACATGCTGGAAGAGGCCGCCAAGCGCGACCACCGCAAGCTGGGCCGCGAGATGGATCTCTTCCACATGCAGGAGGAAGCGCCGGGCCAGGTCTTCTGGCACCCCAATGGCTGGACCGTCTACACCACGCTTCAGGACTACATGCGCCGCAAGCAGCGCGCCGGAGGCTACCGCGAGATCAACACGCCGCAGGTCGTGGACCGCAAGCTGTGGGAAAAGTCGGGCCACTGGGACAAGTACCAGCACCACATGTTCCTGGTCGAGGTCGACGAATCCCGCGACGGCGAGGAGGACGACGCCAGCGTCAAGAACAAGGCCGAGACCCGCATCAACGCATTGAAGCCGATGAACTGCCCATGCCATGTGCAGGTCTACAACCAGGGCCTCAAATCCTACCGCGACCTGCCGCTGCGGCTTGCGGAGTTCGGATCGTGCAACCGGTTCGAACCCTCGGGCGCGCTGCACGGCATCATGCGGGTACGCGGTTTTACGCAGGACGACGCGCATATCTTCTGCACCGAAGAGCAGATTCAGGAGGAATGCGCGCGGTTCATCGAATTCACCGCCGAGATCTACCGCGAACTTGGCTTCGACAATTTCGAGATCGCCTTTGCCACGCGGCCCGAAAAGCGCGTCGGGACCGAAGAAAGCTGGGACTATGTCGAAGGCGCTTTGGAAAACGCGATCAAGGCCGTGGGCCGCGACTACCGGCTGGAGCCGGGGGACGGCGCGTTTTACGGGCCCAAGCTCGATTTCTACCTGACCGATGCCATCGGGCGGGTCTGGCAGTGCGGCACCTTCCAGGTCGATCCCAACCTGCCCGAGCGGCTGGATGCCAGCTATATCGCCGCCGACGGGGCCAAGCATCGGCCCTTCATGCTGCACCGCGCGACGCTGGGCAGTTTCGAGCGCTTCATCGGCATCCTGATCGAGAACTGGGAAGGCAAGCTGCCGTTCTGGCTCGCCCCGCGTCAGGTCGTCGTGGCCTCCATCGTGTCCGAGGCGGATGACTATGTGCACGAGGTCGTGGCCGAGCTGCAAAAGGCCGGTGTGCGGGCCGAGGCGGACATTCGCAACGAAAAGATCAATTACAAGGTCCGCGAACATTCGGTGGGCAAGGTGCCGGTGATCCTGGCCGTGGGCGCGCGCGAGGTCGAGGAACGCAGCGTGACGCTGCGGCGCCTGGGAGAAAAGCAGACCTCTGTAACATCTCTGGCGGATGTCGTGAGCGCCCTGTCGAAAGAGGCGACGCCGCCCGATCTTTTGTAACATTCCAGCGCCGTAAGGTTAACGCGGGCAGGATCGCATGGTCCTGCCCGCCTGCGTTTCGCCAAATTTTTCAACGCCTTACCATACGGATCCCTCTCACGTCCGGCTGACAGCGGCTAACGCACCCGTGATGCACGGGGGCGTGAATAGCCGCATGAAATTGGCTGAGGCATTCTGTCGCTGTCACCGGGATCAGCCCGGATCAGACACCGCAATCAACACCTGAGAGGGAACCAACCATGTCCAACACCATGAAAACCGTCGCCATCGTCGGCGCTGTCGCTGCTTCGTTCGCCGCCACCGGCGTGTCCGCGCAGGATCAGGAAAAGTGCTACGGCGTCAGCCTGGCGGGCGAAAACGACTGCGCCGCGGGCCCCGGCACCACCTGCGCCGGCACCTCCAAGGTCGATTACCAAGGCAACGCCTGGACGCTGGTCGAGGCGGGCACTTGCACCGAAATCGACCTGCCCGAAATGGCCGACGGGTCGGACCGCATGGGCTCTCTCGAACCGCTGGATCGTGACCTGCCGCAGGGCTGAGCCACGGCGTTCGGGGATGCGCGCCACGGCGCGCGTCCCCTCCCCCGACCTGCGACCGCCCCACCTGACCCGGAGCCGCTCCATGTTCGACCAATCGCCCCCCGTCCGCCTGCCCGCCGCCCCCGGCGTCGGCTTCAAGGCCCAGCATTTCAGCGATATCGTCAACGACCCCGCCCCGGTGGCCTGGCTGGAAATCCATGCCGAGAACTACATGGGCGACGGTGGCCGACCGCTGGCGCAACTGCGGCACCTGGCGGACCGCTTTCCCATTTCCGTCCACGGCGTGGGCCTGTCGATCGGCGGCGAGGGCCGTCTCGATCCCGACCACCTGGCGCGTCTGAAACACCTCTGCGGCTGGCTGAACCCGGCCAGCTTTTCCGAACATCTGGCCTGGTCGACCCACGACAGCCATTTTTTCAACGACCTGCTGCCCCTGCCCTATACCCCAGCCACCCTGGCTCGCGTCGCCGATCACATAGACGAGGTACAAGAGGTGCTGGGTCGCCAGATGCTGCTGGAAAATCCGTCGAGCTACCTGGCCTTCGACGCATCGACCCTGAGCGAGACGGAGTTCCTCGCCGAACTGGCCCGCCGCACCGGCTGCGGGCTGCTGCTGGACGTCAACAACGTCTTCGTCTCGGCCACCAACCTGGACTATGCGCCGCAAGGCTATATCGATGCCTACCCGCTTGATCTGGTGGGGGAAATCCATCTGGGCGGCCACGACGAGGATGCGGATGACCACGGCGCGCCGCTGCTCATCGACAGCCACGGCCGCGAGGTTGTCGATCCGGTCTGGGCGCTGCTGGACTACACGCTGGCGAAGTCCGGCCCCAAACCGCTGCTGGTGGAATGGGACACCGACGTGCCCGCCTGGCCGGTTCTTGCCGAAGAAGCCCGCAGGGCCGAAGAGGCGCTGTCCCGCCTGAAGATCCCGGCATGACCGGCCAGACCGCCTTTCACGCCGCCCTTCTCGACGCCGACCTGCCGGTGCCCGAGGGGCTGAGCGACGGCGCGGGCCGCCCCGCCGGCCGGCGCTACGCGGTCTACCGCAACAACGTCGCCGTCTCCTTGCGCGATGCGCTCGAGACCGGCTTTCCGGTGATCTCGAAACTCCTGGGCCAAGAAAATTTTCATAAAATCGCGGGGCTTTATCTGCGCAGCGATCCGCCGCGCTCGCCGCTGATGATGCATTATGGCGCGGGCTTTCCCGCCTTCCTCGAAACCTTCGCGCCGCTGGCCAGGCTGGGATACCTGGGCGACGTGGCGCGGCTGGAACTGGCGCTGCGGCGGTCCTACCACGCCGCCGACTCCGGCCCGGTGGATGCGAGCGTGCTGCAGACCCTGGGCGAAGAGCAATTGCTGGCCGCGCGGCTGGACATCGCGCCAGCGGTGCAGATCGTGACATCGCGCTGGCCGGTCTTCAGCCTCTGGGCCTACAACATGCGCCCCGGCGCGCCCAAACCCGCCGCCCGGGCCGAGGATGCGGTGGTGCTGCGCCCGGACTACGACCCTGCCCCGCACCTTCTGCCCGCCGGGGGTGCCGCATTCGTTGCGGCGCTGCAGGCCGGACACCCCTTTGGCGCGGCGACGGACACCGCGGGCGCGGATTTCGACCTTGGCGCCACCCTGTCGCTGCTTCTGCACCACGGCGCGATCACTGGCATCCACCTCTGAAAGGCATTTCCATGGACCGTCTGATTTCTTTGCACGCCACCCTTTTCGACAGCCTCGAGCGTCACGCAAGCGGGCTGATCCCGCTTCTGGCCCGCTTCGTCTTTGCCGCGACGCTGCTGGTCTATTTCTGGAAATCCGCCATGACCAAGCTCGGCGACGGGGTATTCGGCTTTCTGTCGCCCTCGACCGGAGCCTATGCGCAGATCTTTCCCAAAGCGTTCGAGGCGGTGGGCTACAACGCCTCGGAACTCAGCGTCTTTCACTGGGCGGTGGTCGTGGCGGGGACCTGGGCGGAATTCCTGCTGCCACTGCTGATTGTTGTGGGCTTCCTCACCCGGCTAAGCGCGCTGGGGATGATCGGGTTCGTTGTGGTGCAAAGCCTCACCGACCTTTACGGCCACGGCGGCATCGCCCATGCGGAAACCCTGGGTGCCTGGTTCGACCGGGTGCCGGACGCGGTGATCCTGGACCAGCGGCTGTTCTGGATCTTCACGCTGAGCGTGCTGGTCATCAAGGGCGCGGGCGCGCTGTCGTTGGACCGGATGCTGGGGCGGCAGGTGCTTGGGTCAGCCCAGACCGTCTGAGGCGGCGATGCCTGCGGCATGCGAGAGGCGCTGCCTCTCGCGCTCTCCGAGGTATTTTTGAACCGAAGAAGGGGGGGCTTCAGAAATGCGCCTTGGGTTCGTCCGGTTTGCCCGCTGCGAGGGCCAGAAGGCCGCCCAGACCGGCAAAGGCGATGGGGAACATGGTGAAGACGTTGAAGCCGAAGGCCATGTACATGCCGACGGCCGACAGGATCAGCAGCAGGCCACCGACAAAGGCGCGCGACGGCGCCATGGCCCCGCCCGCGATGGCCAGAAGCGGCGAGACGACAGAGGCGATGCGCACCAGCTCCGGTTCGGCGAACATCCCGAACATCTCTTCCACCTCGGCGAAGTGCCGGGCCAGTTCGGTGTAGCCGAAGCCGAAAAACCCCACGATCATGCCGATGCAGCCCGCGATGATCCCCAGTGCCAGTGCCGCCGTCCGCATGTCAGACCCCCAGTTCCTGTTGCACGTCCTTGCCCCAGCCCAGGTACATCGTGTCGCCATCGACGATCAGCGGGCGTTTCATCAGTGTCGGATGATCGGCCAGAAGATCGAGTGGCGCACGTTCCTGCTCAGCGGGCGATAGCCCCCGCCAGGTGGTCGAGCGGGTGTTGAGCAGCGCCGCGCCAAAGCGGTCCTGCGCCGCGGCCAGCACATCTCCCGGCACGCCATCAGCGCGGACATCGATGAAGGTGGCCCCCGGCAGGGATTTCAGCGCCTTGCGGCAGGTGTCGCAGGTTTTCAGACCGTACAGGATCATCTCATTCCCCTGATTGCCCTGATCAAATAATTGCCAGCCCCGCCCATTGCGACCCTCTTTTTCTTGCTTTTTGCCCTTGGAGTGCGATCTTTTGTTGCAGGGATGTCATAAACCTTCCCCATTTGGTGCCATTGTCGCCCCTCGCCGGGCGGCACGGCGCAACGACACGTGACGACAAAGGAGAGCGGGGAACATGCCAACCGGCACCGTGAAATGGTTCAACACCACCAAAGGCTATGGCTTTATCGCGCCCGAGGGCGGCGGGAAGGACGTGTTCGTCCATATTTCCGCGGTGGAACGGTCGGGTCTGACCGGGCTCGCTGACGATCAGAAGGTCAGCTACGAGCTGCGCGAAGGCCGCGACGGACGCGAGATGGCCGCGGACCTGTCGCTGCTCTGACCCGTCAGCGCCGCCGCGCGCTGCGGCGGGGTCCCTTCAGACGGACTGCAGCTTGACCGCCTCGTCCCGGGCGAAGCGGATCAGATCCTGCACGTATTTCTTTTCCACGTCGTCGCTGCGGGTGGCGGCGTAAAGCCGCCGGGTGATGCCGTCCCTGGTCAGGGGGCGGGTCACGTAGTCGGAATTGTACTTCACCTCGCGCACCACCCAATCGGGCAGAACCGCAACGCCGCGGTTGCTGGCCACCAGCAGCAGGATCACCGCCGTCAGTTCGACCTGCCGGATCGCCGCCGGTTCGACCTTGGCCTTGGTCAGAAGCTGCGAAAAGACATCGAGGCGCGAGCGGTCCACCGGGTAGGTGATCAGGGTCTGGCCGCGAAAATCCTCGGCCTCCACATACGGCTTGTCGGTCAGCGGGTGCTGGGAGGACGCGACGAAGACCGGATTGTAGTCGAAAAGCTCGGTAAAGGTGACGCCCGCAATCTCTTCGGGGTCGGACGACACCACGAGGTCGACCTCTTCCTTCAGGAGGGCGGGCAGCGCGTCGAAGGCCAGGCCCGGGCGGATGTCGACATCGACATCGGGCCAGTTCTTGCGGAAGGATTCCAGTACCGGGAACAGCCATTCGAAACAGGCGTGGCATTCGATGGCGATGTGCATGCGGCCGGACGAACCCGCGCGCAGGCCGGAAAATTCGTCCTGCAGCGCCTCGACCTGCGGCAACACCTGTTCGGCCAGCCGCAGCAGGCGCTGGCCCGCGGGCGACAGTTTCATCGGCTTGGACCGGCGCACGAAAAGCTCGACGCCCGCCTGATCCTCTAGCCCCTTGATCTGATGGGACAATGCGCTTTGCGTGATGTTGAGCTGATCCGCCGCACGCGCCAGCCCGCCCGCCTGGTGGATCGCCTTGATCGTGCGCAGATGCCGGAACTCGATATGCACTTCGGCGTTCGCCTCATGTTGTTGATGAGATTTATGAGTTTGTCTCACAATGCTGCGCGTGCGACAAGAGGACAACTCCAACACAAGGTTTGGCAAAATGATCCGTCCCGAAATCTCTTTCGAATTCTTCCCGCCCAAGAACATCGAAGCCACCTTTCGGCTGTGGGACACCGTGCAGGTGCTGTCGCCGCTGAACCCGCGTTTTGTGTCCGTGACCTACGGTGCCGGCGGCACCACCCGCGACCTGACCCGCGACGTGGTGGCGACGCTGCACAAGCATTCCGGCCTGCGCACCGCCGCGCATCTGACCTGCGTCGAGGCCACGCGGGAGGAAACGCTCCAGATCGCCCGCGATTTCGCCGCAGCCGGTGTGACCGACATCGTGGCGCTGCGCGGTGATCCGCCCAAGGGTGCCGACGGCTTTGTCCCCCATCCTGAGGGCTTTGGATCCTCGGTCGAGCTGATCGAAGGGCTGAAGGAGGCCGGTGATTTCACCATCCGCGTCGGCGCCTATCCCGACGTGCACCCCGAGGCGCGCGATCAGGCGGCGGATATCGAATTCCTCAAGCGCAAGCTGGATGCCGGTGCGGACGAGGCGCTCACGCAGTTCTTCTTCGAGGCCGAGACGTTCTTCCGCTTCCGCGACGCCTGCGTGAAGGCCGGGATCGACAAGCCGATCGTGCCGGGCATCTTCCCGATCGAGAACTGGAAGGGCGCGCGCCGCTTTGCCGAAAACTGCGGCACCAAGATCCCCGCCTGGGTGATCGACGCGTTCGAAACCGCGACCCGCGACAACCGGCAGGACCTGCTGGCCACCGCCGTCTGCACCGAACTGTGCAGCGATCTGATCGAAGGCGGCGTGGACAAGCTGCATTTCTACACGCTGAACCGTCCCGAACTGACCCGCGATGTCTGCTTTGCCCTGGGTGTCACGCCCGAGGTCAAGTTGGAAAACGTCGCCTGAACCACAACCCGGGGCACCGCCCCGGATCAGCCGATGGACCGTCCCCCGATGCCGCGCGTGACCTCATGCGCGGCATCGATCACGTCCGACCCCATCTTTTCGATCGCCGCGTCCGGAATGCGGCTGGCCGGGCCCGAGACGGAGATGCCGGCCACCGCTTCGCCATGCACGTCGAAGATCGGCGAGGCGATGCAGCGCATGCCGATGTTCTTTTCCTCCATGTCGATGGCATAGCCACGCGCCCGCACCTGCGCCAGATCGGCCAGCAGCGCATCGGGGTCGGTCAGCGTATGGTCGGTGAACCGCGCCAGGCCGTGCCGCTCCACGATCCCGGCCACCTGCCCCGCCCCCATCTGCGCCAGAAGCGCCTTGCCGATGCCGCTGGCATGCATTGGCGACATGGTGCCGGGGGCAAAGAAGGCGCGGATCGTCGCCTGGGTTTCCACCTGGCTCAGGAACAGCACCAGCCCGTCCTGCGCGATGCCAAGGTTCGCAGTCTCGCCTGTGGCCTGCATCAGCCTGCGCAGCACGGGCCGCGCGCGGTCGACCAGAGAGGTCCGGCGCAGAAACCGCGATCCGATCAGGAAGGCCCCTGCACCAATGTGCCAAGTCTGCGCACCGGGGTCGAAATCGACGATGCCGCGCGCCTCGAGCGTATAGAGCACGCGGTAGACGCTGGCGGGCGCCTGGTCCAGATCGTCCGAAAGCTCTGACAGGGTGGCGCCGCTCATCTCGCTCAGCCGCTCCAGCACCGCCATGGCGCGGTCGAGCGACTTGATCGTGTTCTGGTCCGACTTGTCGTGCCAGGCCCGGGGCCGCCCGCGCCCGCGGGCCTGCGTTTCGACGGCCTTGCTGTCTGTCATGTTGCGTCCCCTAATTTTTTCGAAATGATTTTCCGCATTATGAAAAATTCAAGCCCTTGATACAATTCATTTTCCCGCAGCCTTCGCCAAATGAAAAACAATTTCAAAAAAATTGCCCGTAAAACCGGCAGCCCGTAATCTTGCTCCATCGCCCTGAAAGGACCCGTGTCATGAGCATGCAGAACCCGGTTTTCATCCCCGGCCCGACCAACATCCCCGAAGCCATCCGCAAGGCCTGCGACATGCCGACGATCGACCACCGGTCGCCGCTTTTCGCGACGATCCTGCACCCCGCAATCGACGGCTGCAAACAGGTGCTCAAAACCACCGCGGCCGAGCTGTTCATCTTTCCCGCCTCGGGCACCGGCGGGTGGGAGGCGGCGCTGTCCAACACGCTGAACCCCGGTGACGGCGTTCTGGCCGCGCGCAACGGCATGTTCAGCCACAAATGGATCGACATGTGCCAGCGCTTCGGGCTCGACGTGACCCAGGTCGATGTGCCGTGGGGCGAAGGTCTTCCCGTCGCCCGGTTCGAAGAGATCCTGCGCGCCGACACCGAAGGCCGGATCAAGGCCGTGCTGGCGACGCATAACGAGACCGCCACCGGCGTGGTGTCGGACGTGGCGGGCCTGCGCCGCGCCATGGATGCGGCGGGCCACGGCGCGCTTTTGCTGGTGGATGGGGTGAGCTCCATCGGGTCGATGGACTTCCGTTTCGACGACTGGGGCGTGGACGTGGCGGTGACCGGCAGCCAGAAGGGGTTCATGCTGCCCGCCGGGCTTGCCATCGTGGCCTTTTCGGAAAAAGCCGTCGCCGCCAGCAAGACCGCCAGCCTGCCCCGCACGTTCTGGAGCATCGATGACATGCGCAAGGGCTATGCCGCCAATGCCTATCCCTACACCCCCGCCGTCGGGTTGCTGAACGGGCTGAAGCTTGCCACCGAAATGCTGCTGGACGAAAGGCTGGACGCCGTCTTTGCCCGCCACACCCGCATCGCCGACGGGGTGCGCGCCGCGGTACAGGCCTGGGGCTTCTCGCCATGCGCGGTGTCGCCCGATCTTTATTCCGACACCGTGACGGCGATCCGCACACCCGAAGGCTTCAACGCCTCGGCCATCGTGGAGCACGCGGCGCAGGACTACGGCATGGCCTTCGGCACCGGGCTGGGCGATGTGGCGGGCAAGGTCTTCCGCATCGGGCATCTGGGACTGCTCACCGACGCAATGGCGCTGTCGGGCATCGCCACCGCCGAAATGGTCATGGTGGACCTGGGCCTGCCGATCACGCTGGGCGTGGGCGTGGGCGCGGCGCAGGCGGTCTATCGCCACGGCGCGCCTGCCACGGCAGAGGCGGCGGCGTGAAGGACATGGCGGACATCCTTCCCACCTATGCCGACATGCTGGCCGCGCATGAACGGATCAAGCCGCACATCCACCGCACCCCGGTGCTGACCTCGCGCTTCATGAACAACCTGACGGGTGCAGAGCTTTTCTTCAAATGCGAGAACTTCCAGAAGGCCGGGGCCTTCAAGGTCCGCGGCGCCTCGAACGCCGTCTTCGGGCTGAGCGACGCAGAGGCCGCCCGCGGCGTCGCCACCCACAGTTCCGGCAATCACGCCCTGTCGCTGAGCTACGCGGCCGGCCGACGCGGCATCCCCTGCCATGTGGTCATGCCCCGCACCGCTCCGCAGGCGAAAAAGGATGCCGTGCGCGGCTACGGTGGCATCATCACCGAATGCGACCCTTCGACCTCCAGCCGGGAGGAGACCTTTGCCAGGGTGCAGGAGGAGACCGGCGCCGAATTCGTGCACCCCTACAACGACCCGCGCGTGATCGCGGGCCAGGGCACCTGTTCGAAGGAGCTGATGGAGCAGATCGAGGCCGAACATGGTCACGGCCTTGACGCCGTGGTCGCGCCCATCGGCGGCGGCGGCATGATCTCGGGCACCTGTCTGACCCTCTCGACCCTCGCGCCGGATGTCGAAATCTACGCCGCCGAACCCGAACAGGCCGATGACGCCGCGCGGTCATTCAAGGCCGGGCACATCATCGCCGACGACGCGCCCGAGACCGTGGCTGACGGGCTCAAGGTGCCGCTCAAGGACAACACCTGGGCCTTCGTCAACCGCCATGTCACGGATATCCTCACCGCCTCCGAGCAAGAGATCATCGACGCGATGAAACTGACCTGGGCGCGGATGAAGATCGTGATCGAACCCAGCTGCGCGGTGCCGCTGGCGGTTATTCTGAAGAACCCCGAACCCTTCCGCGGCAAACGCGTGGGCGTCATCATCACCGGCGGCAATGTCGACCTCGACCGCCTGCCCTGGCTGACCTGACCCGCGCCGCGCGCGCCTTCACCGATCTCAACGGGAGATGAGACCATGAAAGACACCCCCGATTTTTCCGACCTCGAGGTGGGCTTTGACGTGCCAGCCGTCCCCGGCATGGACGCGGCCGATGTCCAGACGCCCTGCCTTGTGCTCGACCTCGACGCGCTGGAGCGCAACATCGTCAAGATGGGCGATTTCGCCAGATCCCACGGCATGCGCCACCGCGTGCACGGCAAGATGCACAAATCCGTCGATGTCGCGCTCTTGCAGGAACGGCTGGGCGGATCGGTCGGCGTCTGCTGCCAGAAGGTGTCCGAGGCCGAAGTCTTTGCCCGCGGCGGCATCAAGGATGTGCTGGTGTCGAACCAGGTCCGCGACCCGGCCAAGATCGACCGGCTGGCGCGGATGCCGAACCTCGGCGCGCGCACCCTCTGCTGCGTCGACGACATCGACAACGTGGCGGATCTGTCTGCCGCGGCGCAAAAGCATGGCACGCAGATCGAATGCCTGGTGGAAATCGACGTGGGCGCGGGCCGCTGCGGCGTACAGTACGGCCAGCCGGTCGTGGATCTGGCACGCGCCATCGACGCGGCACCCGGGCTGAAATACGCAGGGATTCAAGCCTACCAGGGCGCGATGCAGCACCTTGACAGCTACGCGGACCGCAAGGCCAAGACCGACATCGCCATCGGGCAGGTGGCCGAAACGCTGGAGATGCTCAGGGCCGAAGGCATCGAATCCGACATCGTCGGGGGCGGCGGCACCGGCTCCTACTACTTCGAAAGCGCCTCGGGCGTCTTCAACGAGCTGCAGTGCGGCTCATACGCCTTCATGGATGCCGATTACGGCCGCATCCTCGATCAGAACGGCAACCGGATCGACAATGGCGAATGGGAAAACGCGCTGTTCATCCTGACCAGCGTCATGAGCCATGCCAAGCCCGACAAGGCCATCGTCGACGCGGGCCTCAAGGCGCAGTCGGTGGATTCCGGCCTGCCGGTGATCTTTGGCCGCGACGACGTCAGTTACGTCAAATGTTCGGACGAACACGGCGTCGTCGCCGACCCCGGCGGTGTGCTCAAGGTCAACGACAGGCTGCGGCTGGTGCCCGGCCATTGCGACCCGACCTGCAACGTGCACGACTGGTACGTCGGCGTTCGGGGCGGCAAGGTCGAAACGCTCTGGCCCGTCTCGGCCCGCGGCAAGGCCTACTGACCGCCCCTTCTTCTTGGCAAAATACCTCCAGAGAGCACGAGAGACAGCGTCTCTCGTATGCCGCAGGCATCAAGGCCACAGCGCGATCCCCTGAAAGGACTCACATGTTCATCGTCCCCGAATCCGCCATCGCAGACCTCATCACGCCCGACGCCGCCTTTGACGCGGTCGAGTCCGTCTTTGCGGCCATGGCCGCGAAAGATGCCTATAACTTCCCCGTCGTACGCGAAGCGATCGGCCACGAGGATGCGCTTTACGGCTTCAAGGGAGGGTTCGACCGCGCGGGCGGCTCGCTCGGGCTCAAGGCCGGGGGCTACTGGCCGCACAACCTGGAAAAGCGTGGGCTGATCAACCACCAGTCCACCGTTTTCCTTTTCGATCCCGACACCGGCAAGGTGTCGGCGATGGTGGGGGGCAACCTGCTGACGGCTTTGCGCACCGCCGCCGCCTCGTCCGTGTCGATCAAGCATCTGGCGCGGCCCGACAGCGCGGTTCTGGGCATGATCGGCGCGGGCCACCAGTCGGTGTTCCAGATGCAGGCGGCGGTCAAGCACCGCGATTTCACCAGGGTCATCGGCTGGAACTACCACCCCGAGATGCTGTCGCGCCTCGCCGATTGCGCGGCTGGACTGGGCCTGCCCTTCGAAGCGGTCGATTTGTCGACCCTGGGCCGGGACGCGGATGTGATCATCTCGATCACCTCGAGCTTCGATGCCACGCTGCTGGACGCGCATGTGACCCCGGGCACCCATATCGCCTGCATGGGCACCGATACCAAGGGCAAGCAGGAGGTCGACCCGGCGCTGCTGGCCCGCGCAAAGATCTTCACCGACGAGGTGGCGCAAAGCACCTCGATCGGGGAGGCGCAGCATGCCGTCTCGCAAGGGCTGATTCAGCCCTCGGACATCGCTGAGATCGGCGCGGTGATCAACGGCACCCATCCGGGACGGACAAGCACCGAGGACATCACGCTGTTCGATGGCACGGGTGTCGGTCTGCAGGACCTTGCCACCGCCGCGAAAGTGGTAGAGCTTGCGCGCGCGGCGGGCACCGCCATCGAGGTCGATTTCTAACGCGGGATCAGGCATATGCGCATCGCGATCAACGGGTTCGGGCGGATCGGGCGGACCGTGCTGCGCCAGATTCTGCAGCATCACCCGGATATCGAGGTGGCGCTGATCAACGACATCGCGCCGCGCGACACCTGCGCCTATCTGTTTCAGTACGACAGCGTGTTCGGCCCCTACCCGGGACGCGTCACCGCCACCGAAGCGGCGCTGCGGATCGACGACCGCACCATCCCGTTCGGCGCGGGCCGCGACCTGGCGGACCTTGATCTGTGGGACATCGACGTGCTGATGGACTGCACCGGCACGATCCAAAGCCGCGCCCATGCGGCGCGCGGGCTGGCGGCGGGGGCGTCCAACGTGCTGATCTCGGGCCCCTGTGACGAGGCGCCGCGCACCATCGTTCTGGGCGCCAACGATCACCGGCTTGAGGATGCGCAGATCGTCTCGAACGCCTCGTGCACAACCAACGCGCTGGCGCCGCTCTTGCGGGCGCTGCACGACCGGTTCGGGGTGGTGCGCGGACACATGACGACCGTGCATTGTTACACCGGCAGCCAGCCGATGGTCGACGCGCCGCGCGGGCCGTTTGCGCGCAGCCGGGCGGGTGCCGTGTCGATGGTGCCCACGACCACCAGCGCCACGCATCTCATCGACCTTGTGTTGCCCGAGATCGCGGGCCGCGTCACCGGCGCGGCGGTGCGGGTGCCGGTGATCAGCGTGTCGGCCATCGACGTGACGTTGCAGCTCGACATCCTGCCCGAGGGCGATTTTTCGCGCCATCTCAAGACGCTGGCCGAGGAAAGTGATGTTTTGGGCTATACCGAGGACCCCTGCGTTTCGACGGATCTGCGCGGGAGGCCGGACTCGCTGGTCATTGCCCTGCCGGAAACCATCGTGACCGGCCGCCAGGTGCGGATCTTTGGCTGGTACGACAACGAATACGGCTTTTCGGCGCGCATGATCGACATGGCGCGGCGCATGGCGGCGCGGTAGAGCGGGATGCAGAAAGGTTGAAAAGCGCGCGAGCGGTCTGAAGTGGACGTTCGAGCCACGTACCCAGCGCGGAATCGAGGCCGTTTCAGGCCGATCGCATCACGCTCCAGGTCAGCCACGGGACGCAAAAAAGGCGGCCCGGTGTCTCCCGCCACCGGACCGCCGCATCCCGTTGCCGGGACGATCCCCCGGGTGGGGGGACCACAGCCGGGGAAATGTGTTTGTTTGGGTGCGCTTGCGATCAGGCGTCCTGCTGATCCAGCGTGCCGACGGTGACGGATTTGGTCACCTCTTCGCCCTTGCGCCAGATCACGACATCGGCGTTGGCATCGGGGTCGGTATCGGCCACGGCGCGGGTCAGATCGCGCAGATCACCGATTTCGATGCCGTTGAAGCTGAGGATGATGTCGCCTTTCTCAAGCCCTGCGCTCTGCGCCGGGCTGTCGGGCTGCACCATTTCCACCACCGCGCCACGCGGGGTGTCATAGCCCAGCACGTCGGCGATTTCGTCCGACATCGGCTTGATCTGCACGCCAAGCCAGCCGCGGGTGATCTCTCCGTCATCGCTCAGATCGGCCACGACATCCTGCACCAGATCCGACGGCACGGCAAAGCCGATCCCCACGGATCCCCCGCCGGGCGAGAAGATTGCCGTATTCACGCCAATGACTTCGCCGTCGTTGTTGAAGAGCGGCCCGCCCGAATTGCCCCGGTTGATCGCGGCATCGGTCTGGATGAAATCGTCGTAGGGACCCGAGTTGATGTTGCGCGACTTGGCCGAGATGATGCCGCTGGTGACGGTGCCGCCAAGGCCGAAGGGGTTGCCGACGGCCATGACCTCGTCACCGACGCGCATGGTTTCGGACGAGCCGAATTTCACCGCGGGCAGCGCCTCGCCGGCGTCAACCTTGATCACCGCGAGGTCGGTCAGCCGGTCGGTGCCCAGCACCTCGGCCTCGAAGCTGCGGTCGTCCGACAGCTTGACGGTCACGGTTTCGGCGCCGTCGACCACATGCGCGTTGGTCACGATCAGCCCGTCTTCGGAGATGATGAAGCCCGAGCCGAGGCCCTGACGCGCACGGTCGCCGCCCTGGCCGCCTTCGGGCATCATGTCCTCGAACCGCTTGCGCAGTTCTTCTGGGATGCCCTTCGGCATCTGGCCTTCAAAGTTCGCAGGCGACGCCTTGGCGGTGACTTCGATGAAGACAACGCTGGGCGACACCTGGTCGACCAGATCGGCGTAGCCGCCCTGCGGCACGGCCAGCGCGGTCGTGGGGGCGATGGCCACGGCCGATGTGGTGGCCAGTGCGGCGGCCAGCGCCAGCGAGGTCACGCGGGATTTTGTACCTGTAAGGGTCATTGTTGCTCCGTGAGTGGTGTTTCGATGCGGCCAATCTGTGCCCCCATCCTCACAATGGCGTGGCGGCGCCTATACAAAAATTCAATTTCAACACAGGTTCACAGCGCGCTGAAAAACCACCATATTCCGCGGGTTCCGTTCGCATCAGGTCCGCCCGCTCATGAAACTTCTCATTGTCGAAGACGACAGCACCACCGGCAGCTACATCGCCCGCGGCCTGCGCGAAGAAGGCCACACCGTCGATCTACTGACCGACGGGCGCGCGGCGCTGGTGCAGGCGACGGCGGGCGGCTATGACGTGATGGTGGTCGACCGGATGCTGCCCGAGGTGGACGGCATGACTCTGGTCAAGACGCTGCGCGCGGCGGGGAACCTGACGCCGGTGCTGTTCCTGACCTCGCTGGGCAGCGTGGATGACCGGATCGACGGGCTGAACGCGGGCGGCGACGACTACCTGACCAAGCCTTTCGCCTTTGGCGAGCTGTCGGCGCGGGTCAATGCGCTGGCCCGTCGGCCGCAGGCGCTGGAGCAGGAAACCGTGCTCCGGGCGGGCGATCTCGAGATGAACCTGATCACCCGCAAGGTCACCCGCGCGGGCCGGGACATCGATCTGCTGCCGCGCGAATTCGCCATCCTCGAACATCTGCTGCGCCGCAAGGGCCGGGTGCAGACCCGCACCATGCTGCTGGAATCGGTCTGGGACATCTCGTTCGATCCGATGACGAACGTGGTCGAAACGCATATCAGCCGTCTGCGCGCCAAGGTCGACAAGCCGTTCGACACCGAACTCATCAAGACCGTGCGCGGGGCCGGTTACCGGATCGACGGATGAGCAGGCTGGCGCAATCCACGCCCCTGCGGCTGGCGCTGGGGCTGGTGCTGCTGTTTTCCGTGGTCAGCCTGCTGAGCCTTGCGGCAAGCTATATCGTGACGCAGCGGTCGTTCGAACAGACGATCCGAGACGACCTGCGCCAGGACATGACCGGTTTTCGCGCCGCCCCCAGCGGCGCGGCGCTCGCGCAGCTGGTCGAGGCGGAGGCAGCGGAAACCGATCCCAACCGCCTGGTGCTGAGCTATTACGCCGCCAACCGTCAGCATTACGGCAACGCCTTCATCGCCCGCGATGACGAAGGCTATCACATCGTGTCGCTGGGGGCCGACCGCGCGGGTCTGCCAGGGCGCTACCTGGCGCTGACCACGCAGCTTTACGGCGGGCAGCTGACCATCGCGCGGTCGCGGGCCGAAATCGACGCGCTGCGCGGCGTGTTCCTGAACATCCTCGCGCTCAGCCTTCTGCCCACGGTGCTGATCGCGATATCGGGCGGGCTTTACTTCGCGCGCCGCAGCGCCCGGCAGGTCGCCGTGATCGGTCGCGATCTGGACCGGCTGACCAGCGGCACGCTTTCGGCGCGGATCGGTGACACGCCGGGCTGGGGCGCGGATCTGGCGCAGATCGCCCGCAAGATCGACCAGATGGCCCGCGCGCAAGAGGCGTCGGTGGAAACCCTGCGGCAGGTGTCGTCGGACATCGCGCATGATCTGAAAACCCCGATCCAGCGCGTGGCGCTGCATCTGGACGACCTGGCCAACCGGCACGCGGTGGATGCCCAGGGCCAGGACAAGGTGGCCGAGGCGCGGGCCGAGCTGGACCGCATCGTCGCGGTCTTTCACGCGCTGCTGCAGATCGCGCAGGTGGAATCGGGCACGCCGAAGTCGCGGTTCGTACCTGTCGATCTGCGCGATCTTTGCCGCACGTTTCACGAGGTCTATGAACCGGCCGCGGTGGAAAGCGGCCATCGGCTGCGGCTCGACCTGCCGGAAAAGGGCGACGCGATCGCGGTGCCGGGCGACCGGTCGCTGCTGGGCCAGGTGCTGGCCAACCTGATCGAAAACGCGCTGCGCCACACGCCCCCGGGTACGGTGATCACGGTGGGCGCGTCTGGTGGCGCGCACCCGCGACTTTGGGTCGCCGACACCGGCCCCGGCATCCCCGAGGCCGAGCGCGGGCTGGTGCTGCAGCGGCTTTACCGGCTGGATCACAGCCGCACCACCCCCGGCAGCGGCCTGGGGCTGAGCCTGGTCGAGGTCGTGGCCTCGGTCCATGACGCGACGCTCACGCTGGAGGACAACGCGCCAGGGCTGAAGGTCAGCCTGCGGTTCTGAGCGACAGGGCCAAAGGCCCCTGCGCAACCCCGCCCCAAGCGTTCCCTTTCCCGGCGATCCGCGCTACATCGGGGGCAAGCGACGCGAACGGAGATGACCATGCAGATTGCAGCCCTCGACGGCATTCGACTGAACTACCGCATCGACGGCAACCCCGCGGGCGCGCCGGTGGTGTTCGGCAATTCGCTGGGCACCGATCTGCGGCTTTGGGACAAGGTCCTGCCGCTACTGCCGAAGGGGCTGAAATACATCCGCTACGACAAGCGCGGGCACGGCCTGTCGGACGCGCCGCCGCCGCCCTACGGCATGGGCGCGCTGGTGACGGATGTGGAAAAGCTGATGGAGCATCTGGGCGTGCAAGGCGCTGTTTTCGTGGGCCTTTCCATCGGTGGAATGATCGCGCAGGGGCTGGCGGCCAAGCGCCTTGATCTGGTGCGGGCGATGGTGCTGTCGAACACCGGCGCCAAGATCGGCACCCGCGAGATGTGGCAGGACCGGATCGACGCGGTGAACGCGGGCGGGCTGGCCGCGGTGGTGGACCCGACGATGCAGCGCTGGTTTTCCAAACCCTTCCACGAGACGGACGAATTCCACGCCTGGCGCAACATGTTCCTGCGCTGCCCGGCGGATGGCTGGACCGGCTGCGGCGCGGCCATCGCGGGAACCGATTTCATGACCACCACGTCGGCGCTGCGCCTGCCCACGCTGGGCATCGCCGGGTCCGAGGATGGCTCCACCCCGCCCGATCTGGTGCGCGAGACCACGGCGCTGGTGCCGGGATCGGAGTTTCAGGTGATCCGGGGCGCGGGACACCTGCCCTGTGTCGAACGGCCCGAGGAATACGCCCGCATCCTGTCGGACTTCCTGACCCGGCAAGGCCTTGGGGCGTGATCCGCGCGAGGACGCCCATCCGGGCGGAGGAGCGGGGGCACCATGGCTGACATCCTGCTGGTCCACGGATCCTGCCACGGCGCCTGGTGCTGGCGCGATGTCCTTGGCCCGCTGACCGACCTTGGCCACCACGTGCGCGCCATCGACCTGCCGTCGCATGGGGAGGACCCCACGCCGCTCGGGGACGTGACTCTCGACCTCTACGCCCGCGCGATCCTGGACGCGCTCACAAGGCCCACGTTGGTCGTCGGCCATTCCATGGCCGGCTACCCGATCAGCCGCGCCGCCGATCTCGATCCGTCGCGGATCGCACGGCTGATCTATCTATGCGCCTATGTGCCCTGGCCCGATCACAGCCTTGTCGACATGCGCCTGCGCGCGCCGCGCCAGCCGATCCTCAAGGCACTCGAAAAATCCGCCGACGGACTCAGCTTTTCCATCCGGCCCGAGCACGCCAGGGAAGTGTTCTATCACGATTGCCCCGACGACGCGGTTCAATATGCGCTGGATCGCCTTTGTCCCCAGGCGATTCTGCCTCAGGCCACCAAGATCACTCTGGGCGCCAACTACGCCAGCGTCCCGCGCAGCTATATCCGCTGCACCGAGGATGGCGCCGTGCCGCCGGAATTCCAGGCCACCATGGCCGCCGATTTCGACCCTGACACGGTCGTGCATATGCAGACCTCGCATTCGCCGTTCCTGTCCGACCCCGCAGGGCTCGCCCGGACCATAGACGCACTGGCAACCCCATGACCGCATCGCTTTTCGACAGCGCGCTTTATGCCAAACTCCTGCCCACGGGCGAGGCTGCGCGGCTTTTTTCCGACACCGCCGAGGTTCGCGCCATGCTGCTGGTCGAAGGCGCACTGGCAAAGGCGCAAGGTGCCGCGGCAATTATCCCCGAGATCAGCGCCGCCGCGATCCACCGCGCCTCGCTCGAACTGCAGATTGACCCCGCCGGTCTGGCGGACGCGACGGGCCGGAACGGTGTCAGCGTGCCCGCGCTCGTCGCCGCGTTCCGGCAGCTCATGCAGGCGCCGGAACACGCCCAGTACATCCATTGGGGCGCCACCAGCCAGGACATCATCGACAGCGCGCTCATGCTGCGGCTGCGGCAGATGCTGGCGATCTACGACCAGGGGATGACCGCGACCGTGAAGGCGCTGGGTCAGCTGGCGGACAGACATGCCGACACGCCCATGGCCGCGCGCACCTACGGCCAGCACGCCACCCCCACCAGCTTTGGCGCGGCGGTGGCCGGCTGGGGTCAGCCGCTGCTGGCGGCCTTGCAGGATCTGCGCACGCTGCAGGCCGACGGGCTGCCGGTGTCGCTTTCGGGTGCGGCAGGCACGGCGACCGAGCTGGGCCCCGACCCCGCCGCCCTGCGGGCAGAGCTTGCCGCCGCACTCAACCTGCAGGATCCGGGCCGGTCCTGGCACAGCGACCGCACGCCGGTCCTGCGCATCGCGGCGGTGGTGACGCGCGCCTGCACGGCGCTGGGCAAGATGGGTGAGGATCTGCTGCTGGCCACACAGTCCGGCATCGCCGAACTGCGGCTCGATGCGGCGGGCGGGTCGTCGACCATGCCGCAAAAGCAGAACCCGGTGGCGCCGTCGGTGCTGGTGGCGCTGGCGCGGCAGGCGGTCGGGCTCAACGCCACGCTGCAGGGCACGGCGCTGCACCGTCAGCAACGCGACGGGGCGGGGTGGTTCACCGAATGGATGACGCTGCCACCGCTGTGCCTTTCGCTCGCCTCGGCCCTGATCCACGCGCAGCGCTTGGCCGAAACGCTGGCCCCTGACACCGAGGCGATGCGCGCCACGCTGGACAGCGCGCAGGGGCTGCTGGCCGCCGAGGCGCTGTCCTTCGCGCTGACCGGGCGTATGTCGCGGCCCGACGCGCAGGCGGCGGTCAAAACGCTTTGCCAGCAGGTCATCGCCGACGGCGGGCACCTGCGCGATGCGGCGCTGGCGCAATGGCCCGACATCGACCCCGGGCTCTTCGATCCGGCCCGCCAGCTTGGCACCGCGCCCGCAGAGGCGCGCGCCTTTGCCGCCGCCTGCCGACAGGTCTAGGCCGACGTGATGCCGCTGTCGGTGGTCTTCATCCTGATCACGGTGATGATCGACGCCATGGGCTTGGGCCTGATCATCCCGGTCATGCCCGCGCTCATTCAAGAGGTCACGGGCGGCCCGCTTGCCAATGCGGCGCTTTGGGGCGGGGTGCTGACCACGGTCTTTGCGGTGATGCAGTTTCTTTTCGGACCGCTGGTCGGCAACCTGTCAGATCGCTACGGCCGCCGCCCGGTGCTGCTGATCACCCTGGCGGTGATGGCTGCCGATTACCTGGTGATGGCGGTCGCGGGCAGCATCTGGCTGCTGCTGGCCGGGCGTGTGGTGGGTGGGATCACCGCCGCCACGCAAAGCACCGCGACCGCCTACATGGCCGATATCTCGAAACCCGGGGAAAAGGCGCAGAACTTCGGCCTGATTGGCGCGGCCTTCGGCCTTGGCTTTGTCATCGGGCCGCTGATTGGTGGCGCTTTGGGCGAATTCGGCACCCGTGCGCCGTTCTACGCGGCTGCGGCCCTGGCGGCGGCCAACGGCGTGCTGGGCTATGTCGTGCTGACGGAAACCGTGACCGACCGGATCCGCCGCCGCTTTGACTGGCGGCGCGCCAATCCGCTGGCGGCGTTCCGGGCGCTGAACCTTCTGCCCGGGATCGGGCGCGGGCTGCTGATCTATTTCCTCTACCAGGTGGCGTTCTTCGTCTATCCGGCGGTCTGGGCCTATTTCGGCGAGGCGCGGTTCGGCTGGGATCCCGGCATGATCGGCCTGTCGCTGGCACTTTTCGGGATCATGATGGCCATCGTGCAGGGCTGGCTGATCCGCCGCATCCTGCGCAGGCTGGGCGAACGCGGCACGGTGATCTACGGGCTGGTTTTCGACCTTTTCGCCTTTACCGCGCTGGCCTTTGTCACCTCGGGCACGCTGGCGCTGATCCTGACGCCGCTGGCGGCGCTGGGGGCGGTGATCACCCCCGCGCTGCAGGGTATCCTGAGCCAGGCGGTGCCCGACGACCGGCAGGGCGAGTTGCAGGGCGTCATGACCTCGGTCAGCGCCGTGGCGATGATCGTGTCGCCGATGCTGATGACGAGCGTCTTTGCCGCCGCGACCCATCCCGGGGCCACGCTCTCTTTCCCCGGCGCGCCCTTCCTGCTGTCCACGGCACTTATTGCCGTGGCGCTGGCGGTGTTTCTGCGCCGCGACCGGCCCGCCCCTGCGTAACCCGCGGTCAAACCGACATCCCGGGTCGCTTTCGCACTTGAGCCTGCCCGCCCGGCGGCGCACCTTGCCAGGAACCACTGCGAAAAGAGGTCCCATGCCCGCGATCAAAGCTGCCGTCTGCACCACCCATAACGCGCCCCTCGAGATCGAAACGCTGGAGCTGCGCGCGCCCGAAGCGGGCGAGGTCGAGGTGACGCTCGAGGCGGTGGCGATCTGCCATTCCGACATCCATTTCGCCGAAGGCGCCTGGGGCGGCGACCTTCCGGCGGTCTTCGGCCACGAGGCTGCGGGGCGGATCACCGCCGTCGGCGACGGCGTGACCGGGGTAATGCCGGGCAACCGCGTGGTTGTGACCCTGATCCGCGCCTGCGGCACCTGCCGCAACTGCGCCAGCGGCAGGCCCACGATCTGCGACACGCCCAACCCCGCACCGTCGCCGCTCCGGCGGTCCGACGGCACGCCGGTGGTGCAGGCGATGAACTGCGGCGCCTTTGCCCAACGGGTGGTCGTCGATCAAAGCCAGGTCGTGCCACTGCCCGACGACATGCCGGCGGAATCCGTGGCGCTGATGGCCTGCGGGGTGATCACCGGCATCGGCGCGGTGGTGAATGCCGCCAAACTGCGCGCGGGCGAGGATGTGGTGGTGATCGGCGCGGGCGGTGTCGGGCTCAACGCCATCCAGGGCGCGCGCATCGCCGGGGCCCGGCGCATCGTCGCCGTCGACATGTCCGAGGAAAAGCTGGAAATTGCCCGCGACTTCGGCGCTACGGACGGCGTGCTGGGCAGTGGAAAAGCCCCGTGGCGGCAGGCGCTCAAGGCGATGGGGCGCGGCGCGGATGCGGTGATCGTGACCGTGGGCGCGGTGCCCGCCTATAACGACGCGCCGCGCTATCTGGGCTGGGGCGGGCGCATGGTCATGGTCGGCATGCCGCATTCCGGCGCGATGGCGGAATACGAACCGGTGGTGCTGGCCTACATGGCGCAGGGCATGACCGGGTCCAAGATGGGCGACGTGGTGATCCGCCGCGACATCCCGTGGATGGCGGACCTCTACCGTCAGGGGCGGCTCAAGCTCGATGAGCTGGTGTCGGGGCGCTGGACGCTGGACCAGATCAACGAGGCCATCGCCGACACCAAGTCCGGCGGGGCCAAGCGCAACGTGATCCTGTTCTGATCCGCCTCGTCCTCAAGGAGCTGCCGCGATGAAACTGCAAGACCTCGACATCATCGTCACGGCGCCGCCAGCCCCGGGCTGGGGCGGGCGCTACTGGATCCTTGTGAAGCTGACCACCGACAGCGGCATCACCGGCTGGGGTGAATGTTACGCCGCCTCGGTGGGGCCGGAAGCGATGAAGGCGGTGATCACGGATGTTTTTGCCCGGCACATGGAGGGCGAGAGCCCCGAGAATATCGAGCGGATGTTCCGTCGCGCCTATTCGGCGGGCTTCACCCAGCGGCCCGATCTGACCGTCATGGGCGCGTTTTCGGGGCTCGAGATCGCCTGCTGGGACATCCTTGGCAAGGCCCGCGACCGGCCGGTCTGGGCGCTGCTGGGCGGGATGATGAACGAGCGGATCCGCGCCTATTCCTACCTCTACCCCCTGCCCCGGCACAAAATGTCCGAGTTCTGGACCAGCGCCGACATGGCAGCCGAGTCCGCGCTGGATCTGGTGGCGCGCGGCTACACGGCGGTGAAGTTCGACCCGGCTGGCCCCTACACGATGCGCGGCGGGCACAGCCCGGCGATGACGGATATCGACACCTCGGTCGCCTTCTGCCGCGCCATTCGCGAGGCGGTCGGCACCAAGGCCGATCTGCTTTTTGGCACGCACGGGCAGTTCACCACCTCGGGCGCGATCCGGCTGGGCCAGGCCATCGCCCCCTATCAGCCCTTGTGGTTCGAGGAGCCCGTGCCACCCGACTCGGTGGCGCAGATGGCAAAGGTCGCGGCCGCCCAGCCGGTGCCCGTCGCCACCGGCGAACGGCTGACCACCAAGGCCGAATTCGCGCCCATCCTGCGAGAAGGCGCCGCAAGCATCCTGCAGCCTGCGCTGGGGCGTGTCGGCGGCATCTGGGAGGCGAAGAAAATCGCCGCCATGGCCGAGGTCTACAACGCCCAGATGGCGCCGCATCTTTACGCAGGCCCCGTTGAATGGGCCGCAAATGTGCAGTTCGCGACGTCGATCCCGAACCTGCTGCTGGCCGAAACCATCGAGACGCCGTTCCACAGCGCCCTGATCCGCAACGGCATCCGGATCGAGGACGGCTTCATCCTGCCACCGCAGGCGCCCGGCCTGGGCATCGAGGTGGACGAGGCGCTGGCCCGTGCCCATCCCTACACCGGAACCGGCCTGCATCTGGAGATGCAGGAGGCGCCGTGCGACTATCGGAACGGCAACAGCTTTGCCGGGGGCGCGCCACCGCAGGACCCTTGATCTTGATCCCCTGCGCCGCCACTATGGCGTATCCGCAGAGGACCCGCGCCCGTGACCGAGCAGACCAAGATCGACACCCCCGGCCCCGACATGGCGCAGAATGCCGCCAGCGCCGCGGCCTATCTCAAGACCCTCGCACACGAGGGGCGGCTGATGATCCTGTGCCATCTGGGCGACGGCGAGAAATCGGTGGGCGAGCTTGAGGCGCTGCTGCAGATGCGCCAGGCCGCGGTCAGCCAGATGCTGGCCCGCCTGCGGGACGAGGATCTGGTGACCACCCGCCGCGATGGCAAGACGATCTATTACCGCCTTGCCGACGACGACACGCAGCGAGTCATCGGCCTGCTTTACGAGATGTTCTGCAGCCCCAAGACGGAGCGTTAGCCGCCGGGATGGCTGCGCCATACGAGAGACGCTGTCTCTCGTGCTCTCTGAGGTTATTTGAACCGGAGAATGAGGGGGGCGTGGCGCCGGCAGGGCGCTGGGCAGTCCTAGCTGGGTGGGTCGGGGGCGCGGCCCGTGACAGCCCCTTCACCTCGGGCGGCGGGCGGTATCGACCGGAGCGTGTCGCGGCCGCCGCTCGGGCCGCGACAGGGTTTCCCGGATCAGGCGGCGGTTTGCGCCGCCTCGGCCCATTCCCAGGGGCGGGTGAAACCGCCCAGAACCTTGGCCACCTGCGCCTCGGACGCGCCGTTGGGCTGCAGCTGTGCGACCAGCCCGCGCTTCTTGTCGTCGGTCACCGACACCACCCGCGCGGGCACGTCCGCTTCGGCCAGCGCGGCGTTGTAGACCCGCGTGATCGCATGCTTGCGCAGGTCGGGCTTGAACACCTTGCCGACGGCGGTCTTGGGCAATTCATCGAGGATCGTCAGGTGCTTGGGCTGGGCGGCGCGTTCGTGCACGTGCAGCTTGCAATGCTCCAGCAACTCGGTCTCGGTCACCGTCGCGCCATCCACCAGTTCGACGAAGGCGCAGGGCAGTTCGCCCGAATGCGCATCCGGCTGGCCGATGGCTCCGGCAAAGGCGACCTGCGGATGGCCCTGCAGCGCCTCTTCGATCTCGGCGGGGTCGATGTTATGGCCGCCGCGAATGATCAGGTCCTTCGCGCGGCCGGTGATCCAGAGGTATCCGTCTTCGTCCAGCCGCCCCAGATCGCCGGTACGCAGATGCGTGTTCCAGTGATAAAGATCGGCGTTCTTGTCATCCTCGGTATAGGTGTGGCCGGGATAGACGCCGGGGTTGGCGACACAGATCTCGCCGATCTCGTCGACGCCGCATTCCTCGGGGCCGTTGCCCACCACCTTGACGATCTTGACATCCGTATAGGGGAACGGCAGGCCGACCGATCCGACCTTCTTGGTGCCTTCGGGCGGGTTGATCGACACCAGGCATGTGGCCTCGGTCATGCCGTAGCCTTCCATGATCTCGAGCCCGCACGCCTCCTTGAACCGTTTGAAAAGCTCCATCGGCATGGGCGCAGAGCCGGAAATGGCATAGCGCACGGCCGAAATATCGGCATCAATCGGGCGCTGCATCAGGGCGGCGACGGCTGTGGGGACGGTGATGACGTAAGTGACCTTCCAACGCTCGCAGAGCTTCCAGAAATTGTCCATCACACCGTCGCCGCGATAACCCTGCGGCGTGGGAAAGACCACGTGGCTGCCAGAGGTCAGCGCCGACATCAAAAGCGCCTGCGTCGCCATCACGTGAAACAGCGGCAGCGGACAGATCATCGTGTCCTTTTCGGTGAACAGCGCAGTGTCACCCAGCCAGCCGTTGTACATCATCCCGGAGAACCGGTGCTGCACGACCTTGGGCATGCCCGTCGTGCCTCCGGTGTGGAAATAGGCGACGACCCGGTCGGCGGCGGGATCCTCGAACTGCAGCGTCTTGGGCTGCTTGTTCATCTCCTTGTTGAAATCCTTGACCTCGGCGTGGCGGGAGCCTTCGACCTTGGGCCGGATCAGCGGCACGATCCAGGATTTCGGCGGCGTGAGATAGCGGTTGAGGTCGACCTCGAGCACCGTGTTGACACCGGGCGCATGGCGGCAGGCCTCGGCCACCTTCTGTGCCAGATCGGTCTTGGGAAAGGGTTTCAGCGTGACCACCACCCTGGCGCCGGTTTCACGCAGGATCGCGGCGATCTGTTCCGGCTCGAGCAGCGGATTGATCGGATTGACGATGCCCGCCACAGCGCCGCCCAGCAGGGTCAGCACCGTTTCATTGCAGTTGGGCAGGACATAGGCCACCACATCCTTTTCCCCGACGCCGAGGCTGCGGAACAGGTTCGCGGACTGGGTGACCTTGTCGCGCAGCGCCGTCCAGCTGAGCGTTTCGGCCTTGTCGGTGGGACCCGAGGTCAGCTGGTAACTGACGGCGGGGCGCTGCGGATGGGCGTCGGCGGTACGGCCCAGCAGCCGGTGCAGGGTCTTGGGCAGGTCCCGCTCTTCCCAGGTCATCTGCGCCTCGATGTCGTTCCGGTCGGCGATCGATGCAAAGCTCATGCCGTATCCTCCCTAAGTCTCCCTCGCCGCCTTTTCCCGGCGGCTTCCCGCGGTACTGTGGAAAGGAAACGCAGATCACGCAAGGGTGGTGGACGCTGCGGCAGTTCGGCTCTGACGCAACGTCCGGGACAGGCGTACACGAAAACGGGCCCCCGTGGGGCCCGTTGACTGGTCTGACGCCGGCGAGACCTGCGTCAGAAGCTGAAGTCGTCCGCGCTCAGGTCCGCGATGCGCACATCCTCGATCAGGATGTCGTGATTGCCAAAGCTGATCGCCACCCCGTCGGCGGTGTTGCGCATGTCGACATCGGCAAAGGAATCAACTGCCCGCAGGCCCGAAAGCTCGATCACATCCTCACCGGGCGTAAAATCGACGATCCGGTCGGATCCGCCCGCCGTCAGGTTGTTGAAGACGAAGGTATCTGCCCCGGCACCGCCGCGCAGTTCGTCATCGCCCAACCCGCCGTTCAGCGTGTCGTTGCCGGCATCGCCGAAAAGCTGGTCGTCGCCTTCGCCGCCGCCGACAAAGTCGTTGCCGCGGCCGCCATGCACCGTGTCGTTGTGATGGCCCGCGCCGATCCGGTCATCGCCGTCGCCGCCGTCGATCTCGTCCCAGCCGTAGCCGCCACCGATGGTGTCGTTGCCCGCGCCGCCATGGACCGTGTCGATGCCGTAGCTGCCGGCCAGCCGGTCGTTGCCATCGTCGCCCGACAGCAGATCGTCGCCCGCACCGCCGCTGAAAAGGTCGTCACCATCGCCGCCGGTGATCGTGTCGTTGCCGTCACCACCGCCCCCGCGGTCGTTGCCGTCGCCGCCATCGAGCATGTCGTGCCCGCCGCCGCCGCCCAGCCGGTCGTTGCCGCTGCCGCCATAGACCTCGTCATTGCCCGCACCACCCGGCAGGCGGTCGTCGCCGCCCATACCGGCCAGCACATCCGCGCCCGAGGTGCCTTTCAGCCCCTCATCGGCAGCAGTGCCCAATTGCAGCCCCGGCGTCGACAGCGGCACCGGAGAGGATTCCTGCGGGGCCTGCGGCTGCGAGGGTTGGGGTTCGGGGTCGGGTTCCGGTGCCGGTTCGGGCGCCGGGGCGGACGGGACCGAACCGCCCGCCGCGTCCTCGAGCTGGGCAAAGCTGTAGGTGCCGTCCTGAAAGGTGAAGACCTCGACGTTGCGATAAAGATCCGTGCCTTCGGCCGAGGTGATGCGCACCCCGCCACCGACGTAGGTGACCTTTACATCGTCGATCGAGGCGTCGGTATAGGCGGTGTCGCGCCCCGCCCCGCCATCGACGGTGTCGTTGCCGCCTGCCCCTTCCAGCACATTGTTGCCGTCGTTGCCGGTCAGGGCGTTGTCGGCGGCGTTGCCGGTCAGATCGAGATCCGCCACACCCAGAAGCCGCGCGTTGATCGCGTCGCGCCCCAGCAGCGTCATGTCAGCCGAGGACAGCAGCGTGTCGCCATCCACGAGGTCGAGCTTGACGTTGCCCGCGGTCACCCGCAGGCGCGCCTCGTAGGTGGCACCGCCCGAAGTGACGGTGACGACCTGCAACCCGTTCGACGCCAGTTCGACGGCGTAGCCGCCGGCCTGCGCGGTCTGGGCGCTGTTGCCGCCAATCTCGAACCGGACGCCACGGACACCTTCGCCGATGGAATAGAAGTCATCGCCGTCGTCGTCATTGTAGGCCACGCCCGTCAGGAAGCTGCGCCCGCCGGTGGTGGCGAAATTCTGCGTCTCCATCGCGGTGTTGAAGCCCTGGTAGTCACCGGTGGCGATACCGACGCCGACCTCGCGAAAGGCGCCGTCGAGGATGTTTTCGCGGTGTCCGTCGCTGCGGAACAGCGTTTCGTGCATCTGCCCGACCGCGGCATCAAGGTCGAGCCGCCCGGAGGTGCCCTGATAGGCCAGGTTTTCGCCCCAGGCCCAGGACCCGGTGAAATTGTAGCCCGCATCGGTCATCCGCGCACCTGCATTGCTGCCGCCCGCGCCGGTGTGGCTGAACGTGTCGGTATCGAGCATCCAGTCGGAATGATCGAGCGCCGCCGTGTGCAGCGCGGCCACGGGGGCAAGCGGCGTCAGCGCCTGATCGGGCAGGTTCATCCCGTTGATCAGGGCCTGATCGGTGATGCCCAGCCGACCAGGTTCCCCCGCAGGATCCAGCCGGGTCCGGTTCAGCAGTTCGATGGCCAATTGCTCATGGCTTGTGACAGTCACACAGTCTCTCCTCGCACACAGTTGCCCCAACAAACGACCCTCTGTCGTCGATGCGGCCCCAGTAAGGACAGTTCCGGGCAGAAGCGTGGTGAATTATGACGCGACTGTGGTCACGTCCGAAAACGCACGCCTGAGTTGCGTTCTCTGCACAGGTTCCAAGGTGCCGTCAACCGCGTCCGCCAGCGGTTTGTCGCCGGTCGCGGAAGCCCGCCGGACACTACTCCGCCGCCAGACCTTCGGTGAATTGCAGCCGGGCCAGCCGGGCATAAAGCCCGCCTTCGGCCACCAGCGCATCATGCGCCCCGGTCGCGACAATCCGGCCCTGATCCATGACGACGATGCGGTCGGCCTTTTTGACCGTCGCCAGCCGGTGCGCGACGATGATCGTGGTGCGCGTTTCGGCCAGCCGGTCCACCGCCTGCTGCACCAATCGTTCGCTTTCGGCGTCAAGCGCGCTCGTGGCTTCGTCCAGCAGCAGCACCGGCGCATCGCGCAGAATCGCGCGAGCGATGGCGATACGCTGTTTCTGCCCGCCCGACAGCATCACGCCGCGTTCGCCCAGCCAGCTGTCAAAGCCCTCGGGCAGCCGTTCGATGAATTCATGCGCCGCCGCCGCGCGGGCGGCGGCCTCGATCTCGGCATCGGTGGCATCCGGCCTGCCGAAGCGGATGTTCTCGCGGGCGCTGGCGGCAAAGATGACCGGGTCCTGCGGCACCAGCGCGATATGGCGGCGGAAGGCGTCGCGCGCCATGCCGTCAAGCGGCACGCCGTCAAGCGTGATCTGCCCTTCGTCGGGATCATAAAAGCGCTGGATCAGCTGGATGATGGTGGTCTTGCCCGCCCCCGAGGGGCCGACCAGCGCCACGGTTTCGCCCGGCGCGACGGTCAGGCTCACATGGTCCAGCGCCGCAGTGTCGGGCCGCGCGGGATAGGCAAAGCTCACGTCGTCAAAGGCGATGGCGCCGCGCACCGGGGCGGGCGGCGGTTGCGGCGTTTCCGGATCGCGCACCTCGTCCTCAGTCTGCAAGAGCTCGACCAGCCGTTCGGTGGCGCCCGCGGCGCGCTGCAACTCTCCGATCACCTCGGACAGGGCCGCGACGGATCCCGCGACCATCACCGCGTAGATCACGAACTGCACCAGCGCGCCCGGCGTCATGGCCCCCGCCCGCACGTCCCATGCGCCGATCCAGAGCACGCCGACGATGCCGGAGAACACCAGCAGGATCACGATGGCGGTCATCGCCGCACGGGTCCAGATGCGGCGGCGCGCCGCGTCAAAGCTCTTTTCCGTCACCTCCGCGAAGGCCCGGCGCGAGATCAGCTCGTGGGTAAAGGACTGTACGGTCTGCACCGCCCCCAGCGCCTCGGAGGCATTGCCCGACGACGCCGCGATCCAATCCTGATTTTCGCGGCTGAGCTTGCGCAGGCGGCGGCCCAAGGTCAGGATCGGCACGATCACAGCGGGCACGATCAGAAGCACCATCAGCGTCAGCTTCCACGAGGTGAAGAGCATCAGCACCAGCCCGCCCACGAAGATCAGCACGTTGCGCAGCGCGATCGAGATGCTCGACCCGATGACGCTGAGGATCAGGGTAGTGTCGGTGGTGATCCGGCTCAGCACCTCGCCGGTCATGATCTTTTCGTAGAACACCGGCGACAGGCCGATGACCCGGTCGAAGACCGACATGCGGATATCGGCCACGACCCGTTCGCCCAGCCGCGTCACCAGCGCATAGCGCAGCGCCGTGCCCACGGCCAGAAGCGCGGCGATCACGAAGGCGGCGGCGAAATACTGGTTGAGCAGCGCGCCCGACCCGTCCTCGAAATTGTCCACCACGCGGCGCACCGCAAGGGGCAGGATCAGTGACACGCAGGCGGTCAGCACCAGCGCCACCAGTGCGGCCATCAGCAGACCGCGATAGGGCAACATGAACGGCCAGAGCGCGCCCAGCGATCCGATCCGTTTCGATTTCGCGCGCTCGTCCTTGCCGCTGTCGGGTGCCGTTTCCCGGGCCATGCGCCCTCCTCATGAAAAACTGTCAGGATGTTTTGACACGCTCGTCCCGGGGGTCAAGCGCCCCGTCGCCGCAGTCGGGCGGAAATCCCGGGGAATCGCGGGCGCGGAGCCTGCGCGGCGCTACGAAAACAAAGGGGGAGCGTGGAGCGGGCGACGGGAATCGAACCCGTATCATCAGCTTGGAAGGCTGAGGTCTTACCATTACACAACGCCCGCACGACGTTGGAAGCGTGGTAAGTCATCCCTTCGAAAGCGTCAAGTAATCTGCCGGGGGAGTTTGCGCATCGCTCCCTGCGCTGGAACAGGAACGCCAGACGCGACGGACGCGACAGCAAGACCAGCGTGGCACTTCCCTGAGCCGGACGCTTTTCGCTGGCGCGCGTGTCAGCCCCGGTCAACCGGCGGCTGATCCTCCCATTTGTAGAAGAAAACGATCCCGGCCCAAAGGCCCAGGCCGCCAAAGACCGCCGCCCAGCCGGTGTTGCCCTGGCTGAATTCCACCAGCGCCCAGCCCGCGCAGACCGCGACCGTCAGAACCCGCCGCCAGAGCGGGTTGAAAAACGGGTGCCGCAGGTCAAACATGTGCGCCCCCGGCCGGCGTGCAACCGCTGCCCATTGTCCGTGTCGCTGTCACATGTCTCATGCCCTGCCCCCTGCCCCGTTTATCGCATTTCCGCCGCGACGTCGCGGGCGATCTGGCGCGCGCGGTCGTCGACGCCCAGCACCGCGTCGAGCGTTGTGTCCATCGCGGCGATGCCTTCGGGCACCATGCGGGTCAGCACCTCTTCGACCACCTCGGCCATGGCCAGGAACCCGATCTCGCCTGCGATGAAACCGTCCAGCGCCTGTTCCTTGGCGGCGGTGAAGGCCGCGCCGTTGAGCCCGCCCGCCTGCATGACCTCGCGCGCCAGTCGCAGCGCCGGATGCCGGGTCTCGTCGGGGTCGCGAAAGCTCAGCGTGCCGGTGCGCAGTAGATCGACGCGCTCGACCGGCAGCGCGCGGCGGTCGGGCCAGTTCAGCGCGTAGCCGATGGCGTGACGCATGTCGGGCGCGCCCACATGCGCCATCAGCGCGCCATCGTGGAAGCCGACCAGCGCGTGGATCAGGGATTCGGGGTGGATCACCACCTCGATCCGGTCTGGCGAGATGCCAAAGAATTCCTTGGTCTCAATGACTTCCATTGCCTTGTTGAAGAGGCTGGCGCTGTCGATGGTGATCCGTTGGCCCATCGCCCAGTTGGGATGCGACGATGCTTCGGCCAGCGTCGCCTTTTTCAGCTTGTCCAGCGGCCAGTCGCGAAAGGCCCCGCCCGACGCGGTGATGACGATGCGTTCGACGGCCGCCATATCCTCGCCCACCAGCGCCTGGAAGATGGCGGAATGTTCACTGTCCACAGGCAGGACCGTGGTGCCGTGGCGCTGCGCCTCGGCCAGCAGCAGCGGCCCGGCACAGACGAGGCTTTCCTTGTTGGCGAGCGCCAGTGTTCTGCCGTGGCGCAGGGCCTGCAATCCCGGCTCCAGCCCCGCAGACCCGACGATGCCCGACATCACCCAATCGGCCGGTCGCGCCGCAGCCTCGAGCAACGCGTGGCGCCCCGCCGCGGCCTCTATCCCCGACCCGTCGAGCAGGGCACGCAGATCATCGAGCGCGTCCTCGTCGGCGATCACCGCAACCTCGGCCCGCAGGCGGCGGGCATCCGAGGCCAGTTGCGCGACGTTGCGCCCGCCGGTCAGGGCGACGACACGATACGCCTGGGGGGCACGCGCGATAAGGTCGATGGTGTTCTGCCCGATTGAGCCGGTCGCGCCCAGAATGGATACGGTCTTCATGCTTTATCCCTGTGCCCGTGGTTTGTCCCGGACAGGGCAGGTTTCCCCGAAATTCGCCCGGGCATCAAGCCATGACGCCGGTGCCAGCCGCGATCCGCCTTGCCAAGACCTTGAAAACCATGGAACGGCGCAGGCAAAAGGACTAGACCCCGGTGTGGGGAATGCAGGGGGTCAGCATGCCGGAGACATCGCAGCCGAAAGCGCGCCACAGCGTGGGCGTGGTGCTGGTCGCCGCCGGGCGCGGACGCAGGCTGGGCGGCGAGACGCCAAAGCAATACCTGGCGCTGGGGCGGCACTGCGCGCTGCGGCGGTCGGCCGGGCTGTTTCTGAGCATCGAAGCGGTGTCCTGCGTGGTGCCGGTGATCCACCCGGACGACAGCGCGCTTTACGATGCGGCGATGGCGGGGCTGACCGACGCGCGGCTGCACGCGCCGGTGCATGGTGGCGACACCCGCGCCGCATCGGTCCGTCGGGGGCTTGAGGCGTTGCGCAGCGCCTCGCCCGATCTGGTGCTGATCCACGATGCCGCGCGGCCTTTCGTGCCGCCTCAGGTGATCGCGGATGTCATCGCTGCGCTTGAGATCAGCGTCGGCGCCTGCGCCGCGCTGCCGGTCGTGGATGCGCTCTGGCGGGCGGATGGCAATCGCGCGGATACACCTGTGCCCCGCGACGGGCTTTGGCGCGCGCAGACGCCGCAAGGCTTTGATTTCGCAAGAATTCTGGCGGCGCATGAACAGCATGACGGCACCGGCGCGGATGACGTGGCCGTCGCGCGGGACGCAGGGATCGAGGTGACCTTCGTGCAGGGCTCCGAGCAAAGCTACAAGATCACCACCGCCGACGACCTGGCGCGCGCCCGGGCAGATGCCGCCCGGATCGACGCAAAGGCCGACGAAACACCTTAAAGCACTGGAAACGCCGCCCGGATCGCGGCGTCCTGCGCCGCAGTCAGATAGTCTGGCCGGTGCGTGGCCAACACCGCGCGCGCCTTGGCCCGCGCCCGGGTCCAGGCATCCTGCGCGCCGTTTTCCGCCCAGGTGCGCGGCGGGCTGCGGTCCGCCAGCGCGGGATAGAAATAATCCCGCTCCATCGCCCGCATGGTATGCGCGCCGCCCAGGAAATGCCCTTCGCCCAGCACCGCCTCGACGATGGCATCGAAGGCGAGGTTCTCGTCGCTGACCTCGATCCCGCGCAGCGCGCGGTAGGTGTGCGAATGCATCTCGTCGTCCAGCACGAAAGCCTCGAAGCTCGCGCCCAGCAACGAGGCCGTCATGCCCGAGCTTTCGTAGATCAGGTTGCCCCCCGCCAGCGCCGCCGCCATCGAGGTGAGCCCCTTTTCCATGCCGTATTGCGCATCCAGCGTCTTGGCGTCGGTCATCGAACAGGCCACCCCGGACGGCAGGCCCAGCCAGTTCGACAGCTGCGCCGACGCGGCGTTGAGCACGGCGGTTTCGCCGCTGCCGCCCGCAAAGGCGCCGGTGCGCAGGTCCACCACGAGCGGCCAGTTGGAAAAGATCATGGGGTGGCCGGGTTTGATGGCGTGCACCATCACAAGGCTGGCCAGCGTTTCGGCCAGCGACTGCGCCAGGAAACCGGCCAGTGTCGCAGGGGCCGTCGCCCCGGCCTGCGCGGCGGTGATGCAGGATACGGGGATGTTGTGGCGGATGCAGGCGTAAAGCACGTCGACCGCGTCCTCTCCATACCGCATGGGCGAGATCACCGGGCTGATATGCGCCTTCATGAAGGGCCTGCGTGAAAACGCCCCTTCGCCGCCCGCCACGATGTCCAGCATCTGCACGACGGGGGCGACGTGTTCGGCCAGGCTAAAGGCGGTGGCCGTGGGTTTGGTGGTGTTGCGGATCAGCGCGTAGGCGGTGTTGACGTCAAGATCGAACACCCCCGGCACATCCGTCGCGATGCAGCAGCGGGTGAACCAGCTGACATTGGCCAGCGTGTCCTGCAACCGGGTGAAATCGTGCAGGTCTTGCAAGGTGGAAGGGCGATAAAGCCCGGTGTCGATGTCGAGCGTCTGCACGGCCGCGCCGCCAGTGCCGAAATGCACCCGGTCACCGCCCACGGTGATCGACCGGTCTTCGTCCCGCCCGTGCAGCACGAAGGATCGCGCCGCACCCGCGATGGCCTCTTCGACCAGCGTCTGGGGGAAAAGCACCCGGCCCGTGCCGCTGTCTTGCGCGCCTGCCGCCAGCAGATCGGCCCGCAGGCGCGCGGGCACCGTGCCCAGCCCCAGCCGCGCCAGAAGATCGAGCGCGGTGCGGTAGATGCGCCGCAGATCGTCGTCGGAAAGCGGGCGGTAGCGGCCACCGGCCTGCCCCGGCGCGCACGGATCAAATGCCGGTTTCGCCGCGCGCCGTGCCAGCCTTGCCTCGCGGCCCGATCGTTTCACTTGGCCCCCCTGCGCCAGCCCCTTGCGCCAGTCGTAGCGCGTTCGTGGCGGTTTGAGCGAAAAAAGATGACGCGATCCGCTTTGCGCGCGTAGCCTGCCCCATAACGGAACTGGGGGGCCAACATGAAATCGCGCACGAAGGTGGTGGTGATCGGCGGCGGCATCGCGGGGTGTTCAACGCTCTATCACCTCACGCAGGAAGGCTGGACCGACGTCGTGCTGGTCGAACGGGACGAACTGACCAGCGGCACCACCTGGCATTCGGCGGCACAGGTTACCAACTTCGGCATGACCCAGACGATGGTGGGGCTCAAGACCCATTCCATCAACCTTTACAAGGAACTTGCCGAAGATCCCGACTATCCGATCAACTACCACCACGGCGACGGTGGCATCCGGCTGGCCAATACCGAGGCGCAGATGCAGGGCTACCGGCACTTCGCGTCGATGGCGCGCGGCATGGGCGTGCATTTCGAGGTGATCGACGCCGCGGAATGCGCCCGACGGCATCCGCTCATCTCCACCGACAACCTGCTGGGCGGGCTTTGGGACCCGTTGGATGGCGACATCGACCCGGCGCAGCTGTGTCAGGCGCTCGCCCGTCGTGCCCGCGCCGCCGGGGCCGAGGTCTACCGCCACACGCCGGTCACGGACCTGACCCAGCATCGCGACGACACCTGGACCGTGCAGACCGAAAAGGGCGATATCGATTGCGACATCGTGGTGAACGCCTGCGGCTACCGCGTGAACGAGGTGGGCGCGATGATGGGTGTGCAGCATCCCGTCGCGTCGATGGAGCATCAGTATTTCGTCACCGAAGAGATCGCCGCCATCCGCGACGCGGGACACCGGATGCCGCTCTTGCGCTGCCCGATCAGCGACTACTACTGCCGCCAGGAAAGGAACGGCCTGCTGCTGGGGTTCTATGAACAGGGGTGCAAGACCTGGGGGATGGACGGGATCGACCCCAAGTTCAGCAACGCGCTTTGCCCCGACGACCTGCACCGGGTGACCGACGTGCTGGAAGGCGCATTCGCCCGCATGCCCGCGCTGATGGAGGCGGGAATCCATACCATCGTCAACGGCCCGATCACCTATACCATCGACGGCGCGCCGCTGGTTGGGCCGATCCCGGGCAAGCGGAATTCCTTTTGCATCATCGGGCTGCGCGCCGGTCTGGGCGAAGGCGGCGGGCACGGCTGGCTGCTGGCCCAGCAGATCGTGCAGGGCGAGGCCTGTTACGACACCTGGGTGATCGACCCGCGCCGGTTCACCGGCCATGCCAATGTGGAATTGACGGCGCTCAAGGCCATCGAGGATTACCAGAACGAATTCCGCTTTCATTTCCCACACGAACATCGCCCCGCCGGGCGGCCCGCCAAGACCACGCCGCTGACCCCGGTGCTGGCGGCGGAAGGCGCGGAATTTACCGTCGTCAACGGTTGGGAGCGGGTGGATTACATCCGGCCCACACCGGATTTCCACCACGCGCCCGGCTATGCCTTCGACGGGGTGTTCGACCTTGTCGCCTCTGACGTCGCGCATCTGCAGGACCACGTGGGGCTGTGCGAGGTCAGCGGCTTCAACCGGATCGAGATCACCGGCGCGGACCGCCACCGCTTTCTAAACCGGATGGCCTGCGGGCGGGTGCAGACCCGGCCTGGGCGCGTGGGTCTGAGCTATCTTCTGAACCATCAGGGCGGGATCAAGGCCGAGGCGACCATCGCCAACCTGCCTGCCAGCCACTGCGGTGCCGACCGGGTCTGGTACGGTTCAGCCGCCGCATCCGAATATCACGACATGGACTGGCTGGCGCAGCATCTGGACCCGGGCGAGGATGTGCAGTTGCGCAGTCTGACCAACGACCAGACGATCCTGGTGCTGGCAGGGCCCGGGGCGCGCGATGTGCTGTCGGCCTGCGCGCGCGGCGACTGGTCGGCGCAGGCCTTCCCCTGGCTCAGCCTGCGCGAATGCCACGTGGGCATCGCCCCAGCCACGGTAATGGGCGTCAGCTTCTCGGGCGAACTGGCCTATGAAATCCATGTGCCCAACGCAGCGCTTTATGCGGCCTATCTGGCGCTGCGCGAGGCAGGCAGGGCGTTCGGCCTGCGTCTGTTCGGTGCGCGCGCGGTTGACTCGATGCGGATGGAGAAAGGGTTTCTGCACTGGAAAGCCGATCTTCTGACCGAATTCGATCCGTTCGAAACAGGGCTGGAGCGGTTTGTGGCCTTGGACAAGGGCGATTTCATCGGCAAGGCGGCGTTGCTGCGGCGGCATGCAGAGGGCCCCCGCGCGCGGTTGGTGAGCCTGCGGATCGACGCGGACCATGCCCCCGCTTGGCCCGGCGGATCGCTGATGCTGGGCGACGCGGTGGTGGGCACCGTGACGTCGGGCGACTGGGGGCATCGGGTGGGCATGAACCTGGCTTACGCCTTTGTGCGCCCCGATCTGGCGCAGCCCGGCACCACGATGCAGCTTGATCTCTGCGGCACGCGGGTCGGGGCCAAGGTGATCCCTCCCTGCCCCTATGATCCCTTGGGCGCGCGGATGCGAGGCTGACCCCCCGCGCGGCAGCCCTGCGCACCAGGCTAGACCGCCCGCAGCGATCCGCGCAGTTTCAGCGACACCCGCAGCTGTTCCGAGCCGCCGGTGCCACGCTCTTCGACCATGCGCACCAGCGCGCTGGCGGCACGGCGGCCCATGTCCCGGTGGGGCACGTGAACGGTGGTCAGTTGCGGCGTCACGATGCGGGCCAGTTCGATGTCGTCGAATCCGGTGACCGATATATCGTCGGGCACCCGCAGCCCCATCGCCCGCGCGCCCTGCATCGCCCCCACGGCCAGAACGTCGTTGCCGCACATCACCACCGTGGGCGGCTCGGCCCGCGCCATCAACCGGGCGAAGGCCGTCGCGCCGTTTTCGATCTCGTAGGGTGTTTCGATCACCGGCAGGGTCTCTGCATCCAAGCCACGCGCGGCCACGGCGTCACGGATGCCCCGCACCCTGTCCGCCGCGCGGTCGTTGCCCGCCACCACCCCCGAAATGACGGCGATGCGCCTGTGCCCCAGGTCCAGCACATGATCGGCCAGCGCCCGCATCGAGGCGCGATTGTCGAAGCCGACGCAGGGCTGCGGCGTGTCGGGCGCATAGGCCCAGGCCAGAAGCACCGGCACGGTCTGGCGCGCGAGGTAGTCGTAGACCGCCGGATCGCGGTCATAACCGATCAACAAAAGCCCGTCGGCCCCGCGCGCCACGAGCGACCGGATCTGTTCGGCCTCGGCCTCGGGGCGGTAGGCGGTGCTGGACACCAGCAGCGTGTATCCGGCTTCATGCAACGCTTCCTGAAAGGCCTGCAAGCCACGGGCGAATATGGCATTTTCCATCGTAGGAATGATCGCACCGATAGTGAAGGTGCGGCGCGCCGCCATCACCCGCGCGCCGAAATTCGGGGTATATCCCAGCCGGTCCACCGCCTGCAGAACCCGGTCGCGGGTGCCCTGCTGCACCCGCTGTGGCGTGTTCAAGCAGCGCGACACCGTGGCCGTCGACACACCTGCGGCGCGGGCGACATCGTCAAGGGTCGGGGCGGGTTGCTTGGTCAGCATGACGGGTTCTTGCGACACGGTCCGAAGGGGTGAGTTCAGCTTTCAGGACACCCTAATTCCGAAATTCGAAAACTGCACGGCGAAAATGTAAGCGCTTGCAAGAATCGAATGCAAGCGCTTACACTCTTATTAGAACCGCAACCTCTGCAGGACCCGCCGCATGTTTCTTGCCGCCTCTGCCATCGTCTTTGTCGTGTTTTTCGTCAATGTCGCGCTGGGGGCTTTCGCGGGTGCCGCCTTTCTGGGGGACGTGGGCGAGATGCTGGTGCTTTTTGCGGCCTCCATCCTGTTCGTCGTCGCGATTCTGAAACGAGAGGCCGACCGAAAAAACAAGAACGGCGGCTGACGCGTCAACGGGAGGAAACCAGATGGACCAAGACCGCAAGGAACTCGCTTCGGCAGAGCGCCGGAATTTCATGAAACTGGCCGCCACAGGCGGATTCACCGCCGCGATGGTGGCAGGGGCCGGGGGGCTATTGTGGTCGTCCGAAGCGGTGGCCCAGACCGCCAACGAAGAGCGGGACCGCGAAAAGGCCGCCGATCACGTGATGACCATCGCCACCGCCTATGTACTGGGGGCGACGCGCAGCTATCCGATCATGCAGCTGGATTTCAAGGAGAACATCCAGAACGCCACCAACGGCAAGGTCTATGTCAAGCTGGCCCCCGGCGGGCAGCTTGGGTCGGGCGGCAACCTGGTGCAGAAGGTGCAGGGCGGGACCATCCAGGCGGCACAGCATTCGCTGTCGAACTTCGCGCCGTTCGCCTCGACCGTCGATCTGATCAACATGCCCTATCTCTGCGGGTCGAACCAGCGGTTCACCAACCTCGTCACCTCGGACTTCTGGAACAGCGAAGTGCACCCCAAGGTCGAGGAAGCGGGGTTCAAGGCGCTCTTTTACGTCAACATCGACCCGCGCGTCGTCGCGGTGCGCAAGGGCGGTGCCGGTGCGGTCCTGTCGCCGTCGGACCTGTCGGGCGTCAAGTTCCGGGTGCCGGGATCGAAGATGTTGCAGCAGTATTACCGCATGGTGGGTGCCAACCCGACACCGGTGGCCTGGGGCGAAACCCCGTCGGCGATCAAACAGGGCGTGGCCGATGCGCTCGACCCCTCTGTGGGCGCGCTTTATGTCTTTGGGTTCAAGGACATCCTGAGCCACGTGACCTTTACCCAGGCGGTGCCGGACAGCCAGGTCTATTCGTGCAATCTCGAATGGTTCAACTCCATGCCCGCCGATGTGCAGGACGGGATCATGTGGGCGTCCGAGATGACGGCACACCAGAACCTGGCCAAGGTGCCGTCGGCACGCGCCTATGCGATGGCAGAGCTGTCCAAGGCCGGGGTCGAATTCCACAGCCTGAGCGACGACCAGCTGGGCGAATGGAAAGAGGCTGGCGGCTACCAGCGGCCCGAATGGGACGAGTTCAAGACCGAGCTTGCCGGATCCATGGACGCCTTCGCCCGGATGGAAGAGGCCGCCGGCACGCAAGGCAAATACTACGTCCACGACGCCTGACCCAAAGGCGGGGCGCGCCTGTTTCGGGCCCCGCACCCCTGCCCCGCCGCAGTGACGCGCCCCGGCGCGCCGGTGGCGGGTGGCCAACCCAAAGAGGCACGCGATGGACCTTTTGCGCAGCATCGACCGCAACGCCGAACGCTGGCTGTTGTTGACCTTCTACGTGATGCTGGTCATCACCATGGCGATCGAGGTGCTGCGGCGCGAGGTCTTTGCCTTTTCGTCGATCTGGGGCGAAGAGATCGTGCGCTATTCCTTCATCTACCTCGCTTGGATCGGGGCCGCGGCGGCGGTGAAGGAACGCGGGCACATCCGCATCGACGTGCTGATGCACTACCTCGGGCCACGGGCCAAGGCGCTGCTGTATATCTTTGGCGACCTGGTGATGTTCGTGGTCGCGGTGATCGCGCTTTACTGGTCGTTCGAGGCGGTGCACGTGTCGGCCAAGTTCGGATCGGTGACCGACGGGCTGCGGATTTCCAAGGTCTGGTTCCTGATGGCCGTCCCGATCGGCTTTTCCCTGATCATCCTGCGGCTGGTGCAGTCCTTCCTGCGCGATGTCCACGCCTTGCGGACGGGCAAACCCGTCTACGAGGGCGACAAGCTCTTCGATTGAGGACCCGGCGATGCTTTGGCAACAACTCAATCAGACGGTCGAACTGGGCTGGGATTTCTACCTGCCGGTGATCATCTTCGTGGGCCTCATCGCGCTGGCGGTGCCGGTCTGGGCGGCCATCGGCGCCTCGGCGATCCTGATGCTGGTGATGTCGGGCGACCTGCCGCTGAGCCTGGTCGGCGAAAGCCTGTTTTCCGGCATCGACGCCTTTGCGCTGACGGCGGTGCCGCTTTTCATCCTGACCGGTGACGTGCTGGTGCGCACCGGCCTTAGCCGCAAGTTCCTGGACGTGGCCGAGGCGCTGACCTGTTTCACCAAGGGCGGCTTCGGGTCGGCCACGGTGCTGGTCTGCGGCATGTTCGCGGCGATCTCGGGCTCGGACGCGGCGGGGGCTGCGGCAGTGGGCCGGATGACCATCGCGCGGCTGGTGGAATCGGGCTATCCGCGGCCCTATGCCTGCGCGCTGGTGGCCGCGGGCGCCTGCACCGGCATCCTGATCCCGCCGTCGATCGCGTATATCATCATTGGCCTGGTGCTGGGGATTTCCGCCTCCACCCTGTTTCTGGCAGCACTCATCCCGGGCCTCGCGATCCTCATCTCGATCCTGATCACCAACCTGATCGTGAACCGCATCTACGCCTACGAAGGCGGCGGCCAGATGACCATGTCGGAATGGCTGGGCAACCTTGGCCGGTCGCTGAAATCCGGCTGGTACGCCTTCATCGTGCCGGGCATCATCTTTTACGGCATCTTCTCTGGTCGCCTCACCCCGACCGAGGCGGGGGCCACGGCGGTGGTGGTGACGATCATCATGGGGTTCATCCTGCGCACGCTCAGCCTGGCCGATTTCCCGGCGATGCTGCTGAGTTCGGCCAAGGTCAACGGCGTCATCCTCCCGATCATCGCCTTTTCCGCCCCCCTGGCCGAGGCGCTGGCGATCATGGGCGTGCCGCAGGGTTTCGTCACCTCGGTCACTGGCCTCACGGACGAGCCATGGCTGCTGATCCTGCTGATGATCGGCATCCTGATCGCCGCGGGCTGCGTGATGGAGACGACGCCCAACATCGTCATCCTCGCCCCGATTCTGAAACCCCTGGCCGACAACATCGGCATGAACGAAATCCAGTTCTGCATCATGATGATCACCGCGCTTGGCGTGGGCTTCATCACGCCGCCGCTGGGGCTCAACCTTTTCGTGGTCTCTGGCATCACCGGCGAATCCATCCTCAAGATCGCGGCGCGCGCGGTGCCGTTTGTCTTGTGCATGTTCGTCGTCGTGCTGATGATCGCCTATATCCCGGCGCTGTCGACCACGCTGCTGCCCGATATCTACAAGTAGGACACTGTACCGATGGCCCTCGAATACCTGAAGAAAGCCACCCTGACCGCGAAATCCGACGCGTCCGAGGTGCATGAAACCGTCGTCGCGATTCTCGACGACATCGAAAAGGGCGGCGATGCGACGGCGCTGGACTACGCCGCCCGGTTCGACCAGTACGAGGGCAACGTGCTGCTCAGTGCCGAGGACATCGCCGCCGCCGCCGCATTGGTGCCCGAAAAGCTCAAGGCCGATATCCGGTTCAGCCACGACAACGTCCGCCGCTTTGCCGAGGCGCAGAAAGCCACCGTGTCGGATGTCGAGGTCGAGATCGTGCCGGGCATGATCGCCGGGCAAAAGGCGATCCCGGTGGATGCTGCGGGTTGTTATGTGCCGGGGGGTCGCTACAGCCATATCGCCAGCGCCATCATGACCGTAACCACCGCCAAGGTCGCGGGATGCCGCCATATCACCGCGTGTTCGCCGCCGCGTCCCGGCATCGGGGTCAACCCGGCCATCATCTATGCCGCGCATTACTGCGGCGCCGACAAGATCCTGGCCATGGGCGGCGTGCAGGGGGTCGCGGCGATGACCTTCGGCCTCTTCGGTCTGCCCAAGGCCAACATCCTTGTCGGACCCGGCAACCAGTTCGTGGCCGAGGCCAAGCGCATCCTTTTCGGCCGCGTGGGCATCGACATGATCGCAGGCCCCACCGACAGCCTGATCCTGGCCGACGGCACCGCGGATGCGCATATCGTCGCCACAGACCTCGTGAGCCAGGCCGAACACGGCTACAACTCTCCGGTCTGGCTGGTGACCGACGACCGCGCGCTGGCCGAAGAGGTCATGCAGATGGTGCCGGGTCTGATCGACGACCTGCCCGAGGTCAACCGCGACAACGCCTTTGCCGCCTGGCGCGACTATGCCGAGGTGATCCTCTGCACCGACCGCGAGGAAATGGCCGCCTGTTCCGACGGCTATGCCCCTGAACACCTGACCGTGCAGGCCGAGGATTTGGATTGGTGGCTGAACCGGCTGACCTGCTACGGGTCGCTCTTTCTGGGCGAGGAAACCACCGTGTCCTACGGCGACAAGGCCACGGGCACCAACCACGTCCTGCCCACCAGCGGGGCGGCCAGCTATACCGGCGGGCTGTCGGTGCACAAGTACATGAAGATCGTGACCTGGCAGCGCGCCACCCGCGAAGGATCCCGTCCGGTGGCCGAGGCGACGGCGCGGATCGCCCGGCTCGAAGGGATGGAAGGGCACGCCCGCGCCGCCGACGTGCGGCTGGCCAAATATTTCCCCGGGGAAAACTTTGATCTCTCGGCAGATGGCTGACCCGCGCACCCTTTTCGACCTGACGGGCCGGGTGGCCTGCGTCACCGGGGCAAGTTCCGGCCTGGGACAACGTGCGGCCACGGTGCTGGCCGCGGCAGGCGCGCGGGTCGTGGGGGTGGCGCGCCGGGCCGATGCGCTGGCCGACTGGCAGGCCGAGGTCGGCGACGCGGCGGCGACGGTCGCGGCGGATGTGGCCGACCGCGCCGCCCTGCCCGATCTTTGCGCCGCCATCACCGCCCCCTTCGGCGCGCCCGACATCGTGGTGCATGCCGCAGGGCTGAACCCGCGCCAGCCCGCACAGGACGTGACGGAGGAGGCCTGGGACGCCACGCTGGCGCTGAACCTTTCGGCACCGTTCTTTCTGTCGCGCGCGCTGTTGCCTGCGATGCAGGAAAAGGGCTGGGGCCGGATCGTGAACTTCGCCTCTCTTCAATCCAGCCGCGCCTTTCCGGCGGGCATAGCCTATGGCGCCAGCAAGGGCGGCATCAGTCAACTGACCCGTGCCATGGCCGAAGCGTGGTCGCCACACGGCATCACCGCCAACGCGATTGGGCCGGGGTTCTTCCCGACCGAACTCACGGCGGCGGTCTTTGCCGACGCCGACCGGGCCGCGCGCAACGCGGCGCAAACCTGCCTGCGCCGCAACGGCCGGCTTGAGGATATCGACGGGCCGCTCCTGTTTCTGTGTTCGGACGCCTCGGCCTACGTCACGGGGCAGATCCTGATGGTCGACGGGGGGTTCACCGCGAAATGAAGGCGCTGGTTTACGAAGGGGTCGAAACCCTGGCCCTGCGAGAGGTCGCGGATCCGGTGCCGCATGCGGGCGAGCATCTGATCCGGCTGGCGGCATCGGGCATCTGCGGGTCGGACATGCACGCCTATCTTGGCCATGACGTGCGCCGGCCCGCGCCGCTGATCCTGGGGCACGAGGCGGCGGGCACCGTCACAGGCGGGCCGCGCGACGGCGAACGGGTGACGATCAACCCGCTGGTGACCTGCGGCACCTGCCCGGCCTGCACCGGGGGGCGCGAAAACCTGTGCCCAGAGCGTCAGATCATCTCGATGCCGCCGCGCGAAGGCGCGTTCGCGCAGTTCGTCGCAATGCCTGAGCGCAACCTTGTCACGGTGCCCGAAGACGTGCCGCTGGCCAAGGCGGCACTGGCCGAGCCGCTTGCCGTCAGCTGGCACGCGGCGCGGCTGGCTCTGGCAGCTTTGCCCGGCGGCTCGGACCGTGCGGTGGTTCTGGGCGGCGGGGCGATCGGGCTCGCGGCGGCGCTGGCCTTGCGGGCGATGGGGGTGAAGGACGTGACCATCGCGGAGCCAAATGCCGCGCGGCGCGCGCATCTGGCTGATGTCTGCGGTCAGACCGTCACCGACACCGCAACCCAGAACGCGCCGCTGGTGATCGACGCGGTCGGCTATGGCGCGACGCGCGCCGCGGCCTCGGCCCTTGCCACCCCCGGTGGGGTCATCGCGCATGTGGGGCTGGGCGAGGATGCGGGCGGCCTTGATATCCGGCGCATGACGCTACAGGAAATCACCTTCATCGGCACCTATACCTACACGGCCAAGGACTTTCGCGACACAGCGGCGGCGATCTTCGACGGGCGGTTGGGGCCGCTCGACTGGACCGAAGCGCGTCCGCTGTCTGGGGCAGCCGAAGCCTTTGCCGATCTGCGCGCAGGCCGGGTGGCGGCGCCGAAAATCATGCTCGACCCGTGGTCCTAGCCCCGCGGTCACTGGATAGAAAGAGGACAGGATGTACGCAAAGGTACTTGTTCCCATGGCGCTGGATCACGGCGTGTCGCCGCACACCCTTGGCATCGCGCGGGCGCTGCTGACCCAGGGCGGAGAGATCGTGGCGCTGCATGTCTATGAGGCCCCGCAAGGATCGGTCAGCGCCTATCTGGACGAAGAGACGGTGAAGGCCGGCTATGAGCGCGCCAAGGCCGAGATGGCCGCCAAGCTGCAGGACCACCCCGAGGTCACGCCCGCCATGGTCAAGGGCCATTCCGCGCGCGCCATCATCGACTACGCCCACGCCAACGGCATCGACTGCATCGTCATCGGATCGCATAAACCCGGGCTGTCGGATTTCTTCCTCGGCTCCACCGCCGCGCGGGTCGTGCGCCACGCGGGCTGCGCCGTGCACGTGCACCGCAGCCCCGGCTGACCCTGATCCATCGCCATTTCCAACCAACGAAAGACCCCGCCCTGATGAACATCGACAAGAAAATCGCGGACGACCTGGTGGCCAATGACGTCACCTTCGTCACCACCGTCCCTTGCAAGCAACTCGCCGGGGTGATCGCAGAGATCGACCAGCGCGACGACATCTTCCACATCCCCTCCAACAAGGAGGATGAAGGCATGGGCCTGTGCGCCGGCGCCTTCATGGGCGGAAAGCGCCCGGCGATCATCATGCAGAACACCGCCATCGGCGTCACGATCAACACGCTGGCGACACTGATCCAGTTCTACCGGATGCCGCTGCCGATGATCATTTCCTACCGTGGCGAACTGCGCGAACCGGTGGCCTGCCAGGTGGAAATGGCCGTGCATACCAAGGCGCTGCTGGCGCAGCTCAACATCCCCACCTACCACTTTCACTGGCAAAGGGATGTCGAGGAATTCGACAACATCCTGAAATACACCTTCATGTGCAACAAACCCGTGGCGATCCTGACCGACGCCAATTTCTGGGGAGGCTACGGCGACCAATGATCCGTTCCGAAATCCTGCGCGAGATCGCGCCCATCCTTCGTGACCAACTGGTGATCTGCAACATCGGCATCCCCAGCCAGGAACTGCACGCCATCGACGACCAGCCCAGCAATTTCTACATGCTGGGAACCATGGGTCTTGCGTCCTCGATCGGGCTGGGGCTGGCGCTGGCGCAGCCCAAGCCTGTGGTGGTGATCGACGGCGACGGGTCGGTGCTGACCAACCTCGGCACGCTGCCCACCATCGGCAACAATTGCCCCGACAACTACATCCTGATGATCATCGACAACGGGTCCTATGGCTCCACGGGCGATCAACCGACCTATACCGGCATGAAGACCGATCTGGCGGGCATGGCCCGTGCGGCGGGCTGCGACAACGTGGTCGAGGTGCAGGACAAGGACACCGGCGAGGCGTTGCAGGCCGCGCTCGATTCCGGGCGCGGCACGGTGATGGTGGTGAAATGCGACAGCGGCAACGCCAAGATGCCGGTCATCACCATGGACCCGGTGGTGATCCGCGACCGGTTCATGAAAGCGGTCAAGGCCTGAGGGCATGGGCCGCGCGGCGCGCATCCACTCGGCCCAGGACGCGCGCCGCCTGGCCCGCCGCCGCCTGCCCTGGATGGTCTTTGACTATATCGACGGGGCGGCGGGCGGCGAAGCCGGCGCGCGGCGCAACCGCGCGGCGCTTGATGCGCTGACGCTGCGCCCGCGCATCCTGCGGGATGTGCACGACCGGTCGCTGTCGGTGCCGGTCTTCGGGCAGGACATGGGGCGGCCCTTCGGCATCGCCCCCATGGGCATGTGCAACCTGTCTGGACCCGGGGCGGATCTGATGCTGGCGCGGCTGGCCGCGCGGGAGACGATCCCGCTGGGGGTGTCCACTGTCGCCTCCACCCCGATGGAGCAGCTGATCGACACGGCGGAGGGACACGCCTGGTTCCAGCTTTATTTCAGCGGCGACGGCACCGGAACGTTCAAACTGGTCGAGCGCGCCCGCACCGCCGGGTACGAGGTGCTGATCCTGACCGCCGACGTGCCCGAGGTGGGCCGCCGCCCGCGCGAATTACGCCACGGATTCACCATGCCCTTTCGCATCGGACCCCGCCAGTTTCTGGATTTTGCCCTGCATCCGCAGTGGTCCTTGTCGACGCTGGCCCGGGGCCGTCCGCAGATGGCGAATTTTCTCAAAGATGGCTATGCCTTCGACCGCACCGAAAGCCGCGCCCGCGCCGACTGGGACACGCTGGCGCGCCTGCGCGACGCCTGGCCCGGAAAACTGGTCGTGAAGGGGGTACTGGATGCCGAGGACGCGGCGCGACTGGCGCAGTGCGGCGTGGATGCGATCCAGGTATCGAGCCACGGCGCGCGACAGTTGGAGGGCGCGCCGGCCCCCATCGCTGCCCTGCCCGACATCGCCGCCGCCGTGGCGGGCCGCGTGCCGCTTTTTTTCGACAGCGGACTGTGCAGTGGCGAGGATGTACTGAAGGCGCTGACGCAGGGCGCAGGCTTTACCTTTCTGGGCCGGGTCTGGCAATTCGCCATCGCCGCAGCGGGCGAGGAAGGATTGCAGCGGCTTTTCGAGGTGCTCAGTTCCGAGCTGAGCATCGCGATGGCGCAGACCGGGTTGAGCGATCTGCGCGGGATCGACGGCCCGGACGGCCAAGCCTGAGCGGACGTACGAGCCAACCACCCGGCGCGGACTCAAGGCCGAAGGCCGCCGCGCCATCGCAGTCGCGCCCCAACGCGGCTGCGATTTGGCTGAGCTTGGTGCATCGCGGGGCTGGCGTGCGGACTTGGCTTGCATAAAGCGCGGAGCGGGAGGACCTGATCGCAGCCGCGCGCGACTGCAATGGCGCGGCTCCTCAACTCAATGCCCAAGCTCCGCTTCAGGCTGCTCGCGCGCGCTTCACTCGGTCTGCATCCGGTTCTACGCCGCCTCAGGCTGCAACCGCGCATCCTCTGCGTCGAAATAGAACGCATCGGTGGCCTTGTACCCCAGTGTCACGCGCGCGCCCACGGGCGTCATGTCCTGCCCGAAAAGCCGCACGGTCAGGGTCTCATCCTCATCCGTGCGCACCAGAAGGTTGGTGTCGCCGCCCAGCCGTTCCACATGCGTGACCTCGCCCTTGATCGGGCCGTCCTCGGCCAAATGAAGGTGTTCGGGCCGGATGCCGAGGGTCTGGCCCGCAGGCAGGCCCGGCACGGACCGTTCGAGGAAGTTCATCGAGGGAGAGCCCAGAAAGCTCGCCACGAAGCGGTTAGCGGGGTTGTTGTAAAGCTCCATCGGGCTGCCCACCTGCTCGATCCGCCCGTCGCGCAGCACGACGATCTTGTCGGCCAGCGTCATCGCCTCGATCTGGTCGTGGGTCACATAGATCATTGACGCCGACAGCGTGCGGTGCAGCGCCGCTATTTCGACCCGGGTGTTCATCCGCAGCGCCGCGTCGAGGTTCGACAGCGGTTCGTCAAAGAGAAAAAGCTTCGGGTCGCGGACGATGGCGCGGCCGATGGCGACGCGCTGGCGCTGGCCGCCGCTGAGTTCCGCCGGTCGACGGGTCAGATACCTGTCGAGGTCCAGCATCGCGCTGGCCTTGGCCACGCGTTCCTCGACCACCGATTTGTCGCGGCCCTCCTGCCTGAGACCGAGGCCCATGTTGTCCTTGACCGTGAGGTGCGGATAAAGCGCGTAGGACTGGAACACCATCGCGATCCCGCGCTTGGCGGGAGGCACGGTGTTCACCTCTTCACCGCCGATGGCGATGGTGCCGGAACTGGCGTCCTCAAGCCCCGCGATGACCCGCAGGAGCGTGGACTTGCCACAGCCCGAGGGGCCGACAAAGACGACGAATTCGCCCTCTTCCACGGTCAGGTTGATGTCCTTCAGGACATGCACCGGCCCGAAGGATTTGTTCACGTTTTCAAGCTTCAGCGCGGTCATGTCATCTCTCCCAATGTGATGGATCGGCCGGTCCGGATGCTTTCATCCGCGGCAAGGCAGATCGCCAGCGATTGCAGGGCGTCCCGCATGTGACGGGCAAGGTCGGCGTCGGTGCGGATCGCGTCGACGATCCAGGTCTGTTCGGCTTCGCACAGCTGCTGATGGCCGGGTTCATCCGGCAGGTCGATCAGCGTGTCGCCGTCCGGGCGGTGCACCAGCAGCCCGCCGACACGGGTATGGCCGTCCACATCGTCCGACGATCCCTTGTCGGCATCGGTGATGCTGACCGCGCCGTTCGGGCTGACCACATCCTTCACGAAGAACGCGGTTTCCGACATCATCGGGCCCCAGCCGGCCTCGTACCAGCCGACCGAACCGTCATCGAAGCTGACCTGGAACTGGCCGTAGTTGTACATGTCTGGCGCGATCTCGTCCGACAGGCGCAGCCCCATGCCGTTGACGCGCACCGGGGCGGCATCGGTGATCTGGCACATGACATCGACGTAGTGCACGCCGCAATCGACCAGCGGCGATGTGGTCTGCATCAGTTGCTTGTGCGTCTCCCACGTCACCCCGCTGGACTGCTGGTTGAGGTTGAGCCGGAACACATACGGCCCGCCCAGCCCGCGCGCCTCGGCAATAAGGCGCTGCCAGCTGGGGTGATGCCGCAGGATATATCCCACGCCCAGCTTGCGGTTCAGCCGTTTGGCCGTCTCGATGACGCGCCGCGCATCGGCCACTGTGCCCGCCAATGGCTTTTCGACGAAGACATGCGCCCCCGCCTCCATCGCCGCGACCGCAAAATCGGCGTGGGTGTCGGTGTACGTTGCGATGACCACTAGATCGGGCTGCGTATCCGCCAGCGCAGCGTGGAAATCGGTAAAGACCGGATAGGCCGCCAGATCGGCGTGATCGACGCGGCCCGACCGGTTGACCAGCCCGACGATGGCGGTGCCCGGGTGATGGTGGTGGGCCAGCGCGTGGGACAGACCCATGTTGCCAAGCCCGGCGATGAGAATCTTGATCATTTCACCGCCCCGCTGGTGATGCCGCGAATGAGCTGACGCGAGAAGATCACGTACAGGATCATCACCGGCAGGATCGCCATCGACAGCGCCGACAGCACCGCGTTCCAGTCGGTCACGAACTGCCCGATGAAGACCTGGCTGCCGAGCGTGAGGGTCTTCACCTCTTCGGCCGGGGCCAGGATCAACGGAAACCACAGGTCGTTCCAGATCGGGATCATGTTGAAGACCGCCACCGTCGCCATAGCCGGGCGCACCAGCGGCAGCACCAGCCGGAAGAAGATCTTGTATTCCGACAGCCCGTCGATCCGGCCCGCGTTCTTCAGATCGTCGCTGACGCCCTTCATGAATTCCGACAGGATGAACACCGCCAGCGGCAGGCCCTGCGCGGTATAAACGAGGATCAGCGCGGTCAGCGTGTTCACCAGCCCGGTCGACACCATCATTTCCAGGATCGCCACCGTGCCGATGCGGATCGGGATCATGATTCCTAGCGCCAGGTACAGCCCCATCAGCGTGTTGCCCTTGAACCGGTATTCCGCCAGCGCAAAGGCCGCCATGGCCCCAAAAAGCAGGATCAGCGTCAGCGAGACGACGGTGACGATCATCGAGTTCTGGAAATAGAGGAAGAAATCCCCCTGCTTGAGCACCGTCTCGTAGCCGATGAGCGAGAATGTCTCGGCATCCGGGAGGCCCAGCGGGTCGCGAAAGATCGCGCGGCGGGATTTGAAGCTGTTGATCAGGATGACGAAAACCGGGAACAGCGCGATCAGCGTGTAAAGGATCAGAACACCATGCGCGGCGATCGTCGTTCCGGGTGTGCGGCGTGCCTTGTTCATCGTTCCCACTCCTCAGAACTGGTAGCTGCGCAAACGGCGCTGGATACCGAAAAGGTAGATGCAGACCCCCACCAGGATGATCGCGAACATGGCACTCGCGATGGTCGACCCCATGTGCGGATCGCCCAGCTGCAACTGGAAGCCGAAGAACGTGCGGTACATGAAGGTGCCCAGGATATCGGTGCTGAAATCCGGCCCCGCGAGCGCACCCTGCGCGGCATAGATCAGGTCAAAAGCGTTGAAATTCGCCACAAACGTCAGGATCGAGATGATGCCGATGCTGGGCAGAATGAGCGGCAGCTTGATTTTCCAGAAGGCGCTCATGCCGGTGATGCCGTCGCATTCCCCGGCCTCAAGGATTTCGTCCGGGATCGACAGCAGTGCCGCATAGATCAGCATCATCGGGATGCCGACGTATTGCCAGACCGACACGAGGCTGAGCGTGGTCAGCGCGTATTCCTCTTTCCCGAGCCAGGGCGCGTAGAGGAACTTGAGCCCGATGGCGTCGAGCATCCCCGGCGCGATGCCCCAGATCGGCGACAGGATCAGTTTCCAGGCAAAGCCCACGATGACGAAGCTCAGGATCGTCGGGATGAAGATGGCCGAGCGGTAGAAGGCCGAAAAGCGCAGGCGGGGCGAGGACAGGATCGCCGCCAGTGCCACGCCGATGGGGTTCTGCACCAGCATATGGATCACGAAGAACCAGGTGTTGTTGGCGAGCGCGTTCCAGAACTGGTCCGACCAGATGGCATCCCCGAAAAGCCTGCGGAAATTGTCGAGCCCGACCCAGACACGTTCCTGATCCACCCGCGAATAGAGCGACAACCGCAGGGTGTTGAACAGCGGATAGATCATCACCGCGGTGTAGACGAACACGGCAGGCGCCAGGAACACGGCGATGTGCCACCGGAACGGTTTTCGGGAAGGCAAAGCCATCTGAAGTCTCCTTGGTGATGTGGGGATCGGATCGGCGGGATCGGGGGGCATCGGGCCGCAGCTGGGCCGCCCGATGCGTCAGGGCCGGTGCCTACTGCTGGGGTTCGTACCAGCTGGCCAGGCCGTTCTGCAGACGCTGGGCCGCCTCCTCGGGCGCCTCGTCGCCCTTGATCACCGCGACGCTGGCGTTCCAGGTGTCGTTTTCCAGGTTCGGCGTGCCGCGCGACAGGATCTGGTAGGTCGACCGGATCGAGCTTTCGCAGTCATCGCGCCAGGAAATGAACTCCTGCGCCAGCGGATCCTCGAGCGTCACCTCGGCATTGGACAGCGGGAAGAACCCCGGCAGCGCGTTGGCGAAGATGTTCGAGAATTCCGACGACGCCACCCAGTTGAGGAAGGTCCGCGCCGCCTCGGGATGCTCGGTCGCGGCGTTCATGCCGATGCCGATGTCGGTGTGATCCGAGATATAGCAGGTGTCGCCCGCGGCGGGCACCGGCGGGGGGAAGGCCCCCATGTCGAACAGCGCCTGCGCGTTGAAGCCCGAGATTTCCCAGCGGCCCGCCGGATAGATCGCCGCGCGACCGAGGGTAAAGATGTTCTGGCTGTCGGGATAGGTCTGCGCCTCAAAGCCGTCGCCCAGATAGTCGCCCCATTTGGCCAGTTGCCGGAACGGCGCGACCCAGGGCTCATCCGTCAGCTTCTGGTCGCCCGCGATCAGCGCGTTGCGCCCCTCTTCGCCCTTCCAGTAGTTCGGCCCGATGTTGTTGTACCCCATGGTGGCCGCTTCCCACTGATCGTTGGTGCCCATGGCCATCGGGATATAGCTGCCGTCTTCCTTGAATTTCTCGAGAACGGCAAAGAATTCCTCTCCGGTTTCCGGCACTTCGACGCCGACCTCTTCGAACGCTTCCTTGTTGTAGATGAAGCCGTGAATCACGCTGGCCATCGGCACACAGTAGGTTGCGCTGCCGTCGTCGGTGGACCAGCCGGATTTCGCCACATCCGAAAAGTTCGACATGCCTTCAAGATCGCTCAGATCGGTCAGGTGCCCCGCCTCGTACAGCGCCAGAGACGCGTCGAAGGGGCGGCAGGTGATGATGTCGCCCGCCGATCCGGCATCGAGCTTGGAGTTCAGCACGGCGTTGTATTCCGCCGGGGCCGAGGGGGTGAATTTCAGCGTGATGCCGGGATGTTCGGCCTCGAACGCGGGAATGATCTTGTCCTGCCAGATGGCCAGGTCGTCATTGCGCCAGCTTTCGATGACCAGTTCGGCATCCTGCGCACTGGCGGCGGTCGCGCCCAGCAGCGTCGTGGCCAGCAAGGTGCCTTTCAGTGTGATGTGTCTCATGGTTGGTTCCCTCTCTGTTATGGTGGTCGGTGTTATCGTCATGGCGTGGCCGCGGCATCCAGACAGTCGGGCAGCCGCCCGTTGTGTAGGGTCAGCAACTGCCGCGCCCGGTCGGGTGCAAGCCCCGTGGCAACAAGCGTGGCCAGCTTGGTGTCATGCCCGGTGCCCTCCAGGATATCCGCCGCGCGGTCGCGTGACACCCCCGCTATGCGCGCCACGATATCGGCGGCGCGGCGGCGCAGCTTCAGGTTTTCCGGCTTGAGGTTGACCATCAGCCCCGCGTGCACATGCCCCAGCAGAATGCCCGCCCGGGTCGAGATCAAGTTGAGCACGACCTTCTGCGCCGTGCCCGCGCCCAGCCGGGTGGAGCCGGCGACGACCTCTGCCCCCGTGGGCAGGCTGATCGCGACATCGGCGAGGTCCCCCAGCGGGGCCGTCGCCACGTTGAAAACGCTGACGATCCCCGCGCCGCCCGCGCGGGCGGCATGCGCAAAGGCCAGAGCATAAGGTGTGGTGCCGCTGGCGCTGACTAGGATCACGACATCGCCCGCCTGAACAGGGGCGGCATCGCGCAGCGCATGCCCTTCGTCATCTTCGGTATCGCCGGGCATGTGCCCATCGGCCGGAACGCCCCCCGCCATGCTGATGCGGATCTGTCCCTGCGCCACGCCGAAGGTGCCGGGGATTTCGCAGCCATCCGACAGCGCCATCAGGCCGGAACTGCCCGCCGCGGCGTAGTGCAGCACCGCGCCTTGCGACAGCGCCTTGGCCACCAGCTGCGCGGCACGTTCGATCGCGGGCAAGGCCTCCTCTACCGCCAGCAAGGCCGCCTTATGCGATGCGAGCATCGCGGACAGCGCATCCGACGCGGAAAGCGCGTCGATGGGCTGGCCCTGGCCGTCTGGTATATGCGGTTGCGTCACGTCGAATCCCCCTCGGTTCGACACCACAATACCGAAACAATACCTATTGTCTACCAATTTCTTTGAGACGCTAAATTGGCCGGTAAATAGCTGCGATTTCCGTGTTTTTGGCCTCAAATTGGGGCTTTCAACAGCCGTATTGGTATGATATAGGTATTTCATGAACATGATCGCAGCACACCTTATCCTGGGCATTGATGGCGGCGGCACCGGTTGCCGCGCGGCGCTGTGCGACCTTGCGGGCACGCCCCTGGGGCAGGCCAAAGGGGGCGCTGCGAACTATACCTCCGACCCCGCGGCCACCCTGACGCATGTCCGGCTCGCCGCGATGGAGGCGGCGGCGGATGCGGGCCTGACCAGTGACGTGCTGACGCGCTGCACCGCGCATGTGGGGCTGGCCGGGGTGATGACCGCCGCGGATCAGGCCGCCGTTGCCGCCGCCCTGCCCTTTGGCGCGATCACCGTGTCCGACGACCGGCTGACCACGGCCGTCGGCGCGTTGGGGCCGCGCGATGGCGCGCTGGCCGCTGTGGGCACCGGGTCCTTCGTCGCAGTGCGGCGCGGAGAGTCGATTCGCTACTTTGGCGGCTGGGGCCTGCGCGTCGGCGATCAGGCCTCGGGCGCATGGCTGGGACGCGGCGCGCTGGAGACCTGCCTGCTGGTGCACGACGGGCTGGCCCCGGGGAGCGACCTCATCCGCGATCTCATGGCGCATTTCGACAATGACCCGGTGCAGATCGTCAACTTTGCCCGCACCGCGCAGCCCCGCGATCACGCAGGGTTTGCCCGCCAGATCATCGACGCCGCCGCCGCAGGCGATGCGCACGGCCTGGCGCTGATGCAGGCCGGTGCTGCATATCTTGCCGACTGCTTCGCACAGGCCGATCTGCGCGACGGCGATGTCATCACGCTCAGCGGCGGCATCGGGCCGCATTACGCCAGCTACCTCGGCCCGGACCTCGGGCACCGGATCGCGCCGCCGCAGGGCACTGCTCTGGATGGCGCGGTGCGGCTGGCCCGTGACCTTGCAGCCCAACAAGGGAAAGATGCAGAATGACCGTCACCGAATTTCTGGCACCGCAGGACTGGTTCCGCCCCGACGGCGGTCCGCGCTATATCCAGCTGCGCCAGCGCATCAGCGATGGCGTGGCGCGCGGCATCCTGCCCCCGGGCAGCCCCCTGCCCCCCGAACGCGAAATCGCGTCGATCACCGAATTTTCCCGCGTCACCGTGCGCAAGGCGATCCAGGCCCTGGCCGAGGAAGGCACCATCGTGCAGAAACAGGGCTCCGGCTCGTTCATCTCATCGAAGCCCGAGCAGATCGAACAGAAACTGTCGCGCCTGACCTCGTTTTCCGAGGATATGGCGCGGCGCGGCAAATCCTCGACCTCGCGCTGGCTCGAACGCGGGCTTTTCATGCCCTCCCCGGATGAGATGACCTCCCTCGGTCTGTCGTCCGAGGATTCGGTGGCGCGGATCGTGCGGCTGCGGCTGGCGGATGGCGAACCCATCGCCATCGAACGCGCGTCGCTGCCAACCGACATCCTGCCCAATCCGCTCGCGGTCGAAACCTCGCTTTACGAAGTGCTGGAACGCGACGGGCACCGCCCCGTGCGGGCCTTGCAGAAAATCTCGGCCATCAACGTCGCCCCTGCCGACGCCGATCTGCTGATGATCGCGCCCGGTGACGCGGGCCTCAGGATCGAGCGGACGTCCTACCTCGCCTCGGGCCGGGTCGCGGAGTTTACCCAATCGCTCTATCGCGGCGACGCCTACAACTTTGTCGCCGAACTCAGACTGTCAAAGGAATAGCCATGTCAGACCAGACCCACATGCGCCGCGAAATCCTCGAAATTCCGTCGGCGGTCGACAATCTGCTGTCCCAGGGCGCGGATGCGATCAAGGCCGCCGCCGCAGCCCTGGCCAAGCGGGACCCGCTTTTCATGATCTCGGTCGCGCGCGGATCGTCCGACCACGCCGCCACCTATTTCAAATACGCCAGCGAACTGCTGACCGGCGTGCCGGTAGCATCGGTCGGCCCGTCCGTCGCGTCGATCTATGGCCGCACGCTGCGGCTGGAGCAAAGCGCCTGCCTGGCCGTGTCGCAATCGGGCAAAAGCCCCGATATCGTGCGCATGGCGCAGATGGCGGCAGAGCAAGGCGCGCTGAGCCTTGCGCTGACCAACCACACCGACAGCGATCTGGCGCGGGTCAGCACCCACACGCTGCACCTGCACGCGGGCGAGGAACGCAGCGTCGCCGCCACCAAGACCTTTGTCACCTCGGTCGTGTCGGCGATCTGGCTGCTGGCCGAATGGCAGCAGGATGCAGAGCTTCTCGCCGCGATCCACGCCCTGCCGCAAGTGTTGGACACCGCCGCCCGGCAGGACTGGGGTGCGCTGGTGGGTGAGGTCACGGCGAGCCCGTCGCTTTTCTGCCTGGGGCGCGGTCCGGCGCTTGCGATTTCGAACGAGGCGGCGCTCAAGTTCAAGGAAACCTGCCAGCTGCACGCAGAATCCTATTCCTCGGCCGAGGTGCTGCACGGGCCTGTGTCGATCGTCGCGCGCGGTTTTCCGGTGATCGCGCTGACGGCGGCGGATGCGGCAGAGGCGCCGCTGGTCGATGTGGCGGACCAGATGGCCGAAAAAGGGGCGAAGGTGTTTGTCACCTCGGACGCGGCGCGGCAGGCGACAGCCCTGCCGGTGGCGCGCAGCGCGCATCCGCTGACCGATCCGATCTCGCTCATCGTGTCGTTCTACGCCATGGTCGAAACCGTGGCGCGGGCGCGCGGGATCAACCCCGACACCCCGCGGCACCTGCGCAAAGTGACCGAAACCGTATGACCCGGCGCGCACTGACAGGGGCCGCGATCTTTGACGGCGACAGCCTGCGGCAGAGCCATGCCCTGCTGCTTGAGGGCGACATCTGTGCCGGGATCGTCGCGGCGAGCGACATCCCCGACGGATTTGAGGCCCAGGACATGCAGGGCGTCACGCTGCTGCCCGGCTTTGTCGATCTGCAGGTCAACGGCGGCGGCGGCGTCATGTTCAACGACGACACCAGCGCAGACGGCCTTGCCGCCATCGCCGCGGCACATGCCACCACCGGAACGCGGGCGCTGCTGCCCACGCTGATCACCGACACACCCGACCGCACCCGCGCGGCCATCGACGCCGCCGAAGCGGCCATTGAAAGGCGCGTGCCCGGCATCATCGGTTTGCACCTCGAAGGGCCGCACCTGTCGGTGGCGCGAAAGGGCGCGCATGACCCCGACCTGATCCGCCCGATGACGGTCGCGGACGAGGCGCTGCTGGCGGAAGCGGCGCAGCGCCTGCCCAACCTCATGGTGACGGTCGCACCCGAGAACGTGACCGCCGACCAAATCGCCCGACTCGCAGAGGCTGGGGTGATCGTGTCGCTGGGCCATACCGATTGCGGCATCGACGTCGCGCGCGCGGCCTTTGCGGCGGGGGCGGCCTGTGTCACGCATCTGTTCAACGCAATGAGCCAGCTGGGCAGCCGCGAACCCGGGCTGGTGGGCGCGGCGCTGACCACGCCCGGCGTATCCGCCGGTCTGATCGCTGACGGCATCCACGTGCACGCCGCGACGATCCGCGCCGCGCTCGACGCGAAACATGCCGAGGGGCGGATCTTTCTGGTGACCGACGCCATGTCGACTGTCGGCTCCGACATCACCGAATTCACGCTCAACGGTCGCCGCGTGCTGCGCCGGGACGGGCGGCTCACGCTGGAGAACGGCACGCTGGCGGGCGCGGATCTGGAGTTCTGCACCGCGCTGCGGGTGCTGACCGAGGATGTGGGCGTGCCGCAGGCCACCGCGTTCGCCATGGCCACGGACTGGCCCGCGCGGCTGTTGCGCCATCGAGGCGGCACCGGCCGGTTTCAGCCCGGGGAGGCTGCGCATGCGATCCGCCTCGACCCCGCGGGCCGCTATCTGGGCGCGGCCTGACCGGCCGCCATCGCGACGCTTGCGCCGATCCCGGGGCTGACCGAAGATCGGCCCCGGGGCGCCCCGCCCCGACCGATCGCCCGGCCAAGGAGACACCCATGCCCAAGACACCCCAAGACCTGCGCTCTGCCCGCTGGTTCGCGCCGGACGACCTGCGCTCCATGGGGCACCGGTCGCGGGCGATGCAGATGGGGCTGGACGGCGAGGACTGGGAAGGCAAGCCGGTCATCGCCATCATCAACACCTGGTCGGACCTGTCGCCCTGCCATCACCATCTGCGCGACCGCGCGGACTTCGTGAAAAAAGGCGTCTGGCAGGCGGGCGGCCTGCCGGTCGAACTGCCGGTGCATTCCTTCTCTGAGCAGTTCCTGAAACCGACCTCGATGCTCTACCGCAACATGGGCGCGCTCGAGGTCGAAGAGACGCTGCGCGCCCATCCTGTCGACGGCGCGGTGCTGCTGGGCGGGTGCGACAAATCCACCCCGGCGCTGGTCATGGGCGCGGTCAGCATGGGCCTGCCGTTCCTCTTCATGCCGGCAGGTGCGATGCTGCGCGGGCATTACGCGGGGCAAAAGCTGGGCTCGGGCACCGATGTCTGGAAATACTGGGACGAGCGCCGCGCGGGCACGATCGGCAAGGAAGAATGGATGGGCGTGCAGGGCGGGATCGCGCGCAGCTATGGCACCTGCATGACCATGGGCACCGCCAGCACGATGATGAGCATCGCCGACGGCTGGGGCCTGACCCTGCCCGGCGCATCGTCGATCCCCGCGCCGGATGCGGGGCACAAGCGCATGGCGGCCGCCTGCGGCCGCCGCGTGGTCGATATGGTGTGGGAAGACCTGACGCCGGACAAGATCATGACACCCGCCAGTACCCGCAACGCGGTCACGGTGGCGATGGCGACGGGCTGTTCCACCAATGCCATCATCCACCTCATCGCCATGGCCCGCCGCGCCGGGGTGAACCTGGGGCTGGACGATCTTGATGCCATCGGCCGCACGACCCCTGTGCTGGCCAACCTGCGCCCCTCGGGCAGCGAATACCTGATGGAAGATTTCTTTTACGCCGGCGGCCTGCCCGCCCTGATGAAAGAACTTGGCGACAAGCTCGACCTTTCCGTGCTGACGGTGAACGGGCATACCCTGGGCGACAACATCGCGGGGGCCGTGAATTACAATGACGACGTGATCCGCCCGCTGTCGAACCCGGTCTATCACGAAGGCTCCCTTGCGGTGCTGCGCGGCAACCTGGCCCCCGATGGCGCGGTGATCAAACCGGCGGCGATGGCACCGCGGTTTCAGCGGCATGTCGGCCCCGCCATCGTCGCCGACAGCTATGACGCGCTGAAAACCATCATCGACGACGAGGATTACCCGATGACGCCCGACCACGTCCTTGTCCTGCGCAATGCCGGGCCGCAGGGCGGTCCGGGGATGCCGGAATGGGGGATGATCCCGATGCCCCGTGCGCTGCTGAAACAGGGCCACCGCGACATGCTGCGGATGTCGGATGCACGGATGTCGGGCACCTCTTACGGCGCCTGCATCCTGCACATCGCGCCAGAGGCCTTTGTCGGCGGGCCGCTGGCTCTGCTGCAAACCGGCGACATGGTCGAGCTTGATGTCCCGGCACGCAGTCTCAACATGCGGGTCTCGGACGAAGAGCTGGCCGCCCGCCGCGCGGCATGGACGGCGCCCGCGCCGCGTTACGAACGCGGCTGGGGCTATGCCTTCAGCAAACACGTGGAACAGGCCGACAAGGGCTGCGATTTCGACTTTCTGCGCTCCGATTTCGGCGGCCCCGTGCCCGAGCCCGAAATCAACTGAACACGCACCCCGCCTTTACAGGCCCGCCCGCCATGGTCATAGAGTCCAGCGGAACACCGGGGGGGATTGAGCATGAAACGGTCAAGAATCAACGCGATCATGGCAGAGGCGCATGATCTCATCCGCACACACGGCTTTGTCCTGCCGCCTTTTGCCAACTGGTCGCCCGACACCTTTGCCGCCCGCAAGGACGCGGCCCGGCATGTGATCGACGCGCGCTGCGGCTGGGACATCACCGATTACGGCGCGGGCGCGTTCGACACGCTGGGCCTTTTCCTCTTTACCCTGCGCAACGGCCGGCTTGCGGATCTGCAGCGCGGCGGCGGCATGTGCTATGCCGAAAAGCTGCTGATTTCACGGCAGGACCAGCTCAGCCCGATGCACACCCATGTGATCAAGGCCGAGGACATCATCAACCGTGGCGGCGCGACGCTGGTGATCGAGCTTTACGGCTCGGACGATCAGGGCGGCTTTGCCGAGGACAAGGGCGGCACCGTGTACTGCGACGGCATCCGCGTCGACTATGCCCCGGGCGAGAAACTGAAGCTTGCGCCCGGCGAAAGCGTGACACTGATGCCCGGCGACTGGCATGCCTTCTGGGGCGAAGGCGGCGACGTGCTGATCGGCGAGGTGTCGACCGTCAACGACGACGAGACCGACAACATCTTTCGCGAACCCATCGGCCGTTTTTCCACCATCGAAGAAGACGTGCCCCCGACGCACCTGCTGGTCAGCGACTACGCCACATGGCTCGCGTAAGCAACGCCAATCGGCGAGGGCTATGAAGATCAGTAAAAGCAGGTGGTTGGCTGGGGTGGTAGGATTCGAACCTACGATACACGGTACCAAAAACCGATGCCTTACCGCTTGGCTACACCCCAACTGACCGGCTACTTACGCTGACAATTCGGGCGGATCAAGACCCGGATTTGCAAAAAAGGACGGGTTATTCCGATAGGGCCTTGTCGGTCAGAAGATCCTTGCGGGTGTTCTTGCGTTCGCCCTCGACCAACTCTTCCAACTGGTTCTCCATGTCGGCTGCCACGCTTTGCGCCGTCGTCGGCTGGACCGCGACGGGCGGCTTGTCCGCAGGCCGGTCCGAAGCAGGCTCTGCGCCGCCGGGGCCGAGGATGCGAAAGGTGGGTTCGGGCATTTCCACGCCCGCGTTCGTCAGCGCCGCCATGACCACGCGGATCGCCTCGCCCCGCGCGGCGACGTAGCTGCTTTCGTGCTGGGCGATCCAGGCGGTGCAGCGCAGCGTCACCGAACTGTCCTCCAGCGCTTCGATCCAGACGTTGGCCTTGGGCCGATCCAGCACGAAGGGCAGCGATTCGAGCGTGTCCTGCGCGATCTTCTGCGCCGCCATGAGGTCGGTGCCGTAAGCCACGCCAAAGTCGATGAGGAACCGGCGTTCGTCATTGCGGGTGTAATTCACGATCCGGCTCTTGAACACGGTGGCGTTGGGGATGCGGATGTGATTGCCGTCAAAGCTCAGCAGGATGGTCGCGCGGCTGGTCAGGCGGATGACATTGCCGATGTCGCCGCCGATCTCGATCGTGTCGTTGGGACGGAACGGCTGGCGGATCGACAGCATGATAGAGGCAATGAAATTTTCGACCGTGTCACGCACCGCGAAACCGATGGCCAGGCCGATGATCCCCGCCGCTCCCAGGATGGTCGACAGAAGCGCCGTGGCGTTGAGGATATCAAGCGCGACGACGATGCCCGCCACGAAGAACGTCAGCCGGATGATCTGCCGGTAGATGTCGGCGATAAAGGCGTTGGGGGCGAGCCGGTTCCACGGCCGCTTGAGCCGCGCCAGAAAGAAGCCCAACAGCACCACCGCCAGAAACGCCCCCAGCGCCACGCCCGCCAGCGGCAGGTAGGCCACAAGCTGCTGCATGCGCTTGCTGAACCGCTGCATCGCTGGGTTCAGCCGCTTGGCCACGTCGGTGGTTTCGCTCACCTCGTTTTCGATGGCGACGACGCCCTCGACCCGGCCCACCAGTTCGCTCAGCCGGGTGGCGGCGGGACCGTCAAGCGTGGTGCCGCGCAGGGTGACGATGCCGGAGCTGACGGTCACGGTCACGTCGTCGTAGCCGTCGAGCTGCGCGAGGATTTCGCGGATGCGGGTGGCGATGGCGGCGTCGCGTTCGGCGCTGTCCTCGATCCCGATGGTGCCGGTGGGTTGGCTGGTGTCCTGTGCCAGCGCCGGGCGGGCCACGGCGAATGCAATCAGGAGCAATGGAATCAACAGCAATAACCGGCGCATACGGGCCCTCGTTCATGGCACTGACGGCAGAATGAAAGCTGCCCGCGCCGGTCACAAGGAAAAACCGCGTGCAGCGGCGTGGTTCAACCGGGCCGCGTGCCCGGGGGCTCCGTGACGCCGGGTGCCTGGCGCGGCCCCGAAGACGAGGCCGGATCGCCCGGGTCCATCGCCATGCCCGGTTCAAAAAAGGTGTGGCGCCCCCGCCCTGCCCGCTTGGAGGTGTAAAGCGCCGCATCCGCCGCGGCCATCAGAGCCTCGGGCGTGGCGGCGGTGCCCGGCGCGCAGGCGATGCCGATGCTGCCCGAAATGCGGCAGGGCTGACCGCCGAAGTCCAGGGGCCGTTCCAGCCCGATGATGATTCGCGCCGCGATATCCGCCAGCGTCCGCCGGTCCTGCGCGCCATCGACGATCACCACGAATTCGTCGCCCCCCAGCCGCGCCGCGATGTCGTTCTGCCGGGTTTCGCCGGTCAGGATCTGCGCCACATTCTGCAGCACGAAATCGCCCGCGGCATGGCCCAGCCGGTCGTTCACCGCCTTGAAATAATCCAGATCGACATGCATCAGCGCAAAGGGGCGGCCCGCATCCGTCAGCCGCGCCAGCACGTGATCCAACGCCCGGCGGTTGCGCAGACCGGTCAGCGTGTCGGTAAAGGCCTGCTCTTCCGCCGCGATGCGCGCGCCCTGCAGCCGCAGGTTCAGCTTGCGCGATTCGGTCATCGCGGCATTCTGCGCCTCGACCAGGTACAGCATCTCGACCGCGAGGTCGGTGGGCGCGAAATCGGAACTGGTGAGGTCGAAACTGCGCACCGCATCGACCACGGCAAAGCCAAAGGACAGGTCCACGATCGCCCCGCCCGACGGATCTGGCACCAGCACGCCCTTGAGCTGCGTGCGCGGCGCATCGCGCAGCCGCAGGTGCAGCTTGCGGCCCGCGAGCGCCAACAACCCCGCCATGTCGGTGACGCCGCGCGGGCGCTGCACCTCGAACACCTCGAGAAACCGGCGGCCGTTAAGCTCCAGACCCGGCCGCAGCTTGCGCAGGGTCGGGCCGGTGTGCCGGATATGCCCGGTCGGCGACAAAAGCGCGTGCATCGGGCAGAGCTGCGCCAGCAGATCGGGCAGCGCCACGGTCATGTCGGCACCCCGCGCCGGTCGCGCGCGCTATCGCGCCCGGAATCGCCTAGCGCAAAGCTGCGCCCCTCGGCAAAGGCGGTGTCGATCACGGTGATCAGGATCAATTCGCCCGCGGCGCTGCGGCCCGCATGCTCCAGCATCACCAGGGTGCCGTAATCGTCGGCCATGGCGCGCAGGCCCCCCACCAGCACATGGCCAAAGCCGTCGACCGGGCCACGGCACAGCAGGCCGAATTCCTGTCCGGTGTGGTCCTGCAGTTCCAGGTCGGGCAGATGCAGATCGGGCACGGCCAGCCGCGCGCGGTCGGGCAGATCGTCGAGCGAATGCAGGAATTCGATGAAGTCCACCCCGCCAAACCGTAAGAGCCGCCGCAGCGCCTCGGTATTTGGGTGCGACACCAAGTAGGTGCCCGCATCCTCGAGCACCGTGGCGCGGGGTTTGTCCAGCACCGTCTCTGCCGCGGCAACCACGTCTTCGGTGATGGCCACATCGTAGTGCAGCATCGCCTCGAATTCCGCATGGGCCAGGCCCGCGCGCTGTGCCACCTGCCGCCAGCAGGCCGCGCCATAGGTGTCTGTCAGAAACCCCTGCAGCGTCTTGTTGACCAGTCCCAGCATACACGGCCCATCCCCAGTTACCGGGCGCAGACTGACATCGGCGGTCTTAACAGCCGACAAACATCTCTAATTTTCGGGATAAAAGCCGTGCGGGCCGACCTGCAGGACGGACACGCCCGCCGGTGCAATGCGGCCTTCGCCCCGGTGCAGCGCGCCGAGCACATCGGGGGTGAGGTTACTGGTCGTGCCGCCCAGCAGGTCCACCACAAAGCCGTCAACGCGCATCAGCCCGCCGCTTTGCACCAGCCCGCGCGTCTCGACCCAGCCGGCCCCGGTGTTCAGGATCAGCACCCCGCGCAGATCGGCGGCATCGTCCCCAAACCGCGCCAGCGCAAGAAAGCAGCCCGGCCCGTCGGGGACCGTGCGGCGGCAGGCGCGCAGCCAGTCCTGCAGATCGCGGTCCGGCAGTTCGGCCAGCATCTGCGGCGTCAGCGCCCCGCCGGACACCGGCAGCGCCTCGATCAGCGCGTCGCGCAGGGCGTCGCCGGTCAGCACCACATCGTCCGTCGGCGTGCCGACGCCGGTTTCCGCAATCCGCGCCGCCACCTCGGGCGTGTCGCGCAGGGCCTCGAGCACGTCGCGACCCGGGCGGCCCCAGTCCTCTCCCAGTTCGCGCAGCGGCAGGTCGGCCACCGGCAGCACCCCGTCGGCGAAGCGGGCCATCTGATCGCGCGCGGCGATGCGTTCAGGCACCAGAACCGGGCTGAGCCACAGCACGCTCAGCGCCACGATCAGCAGGGCCATGCCCACATTGGCGGCCCGGATGCGCCGTGCCCAAGGCCCACCGCGCAGGATCGCGATGCCATAGGCCAGCCCATAAGCGAGCTCCACCAGCGCCACGCTGAGGGCGATCAACCGCTGCGGTGTCCAGCCATACTGTCCCACCCGAATCGCGATGGCATAAAGCGCCAGCGCCGCCAGCAGCGGGATCACCAGCGCCAGCGCCTGCACCGACCGGCGCAGCCAGCCATCGTGCACCTCTTCGACCGGATCGCGGTCGATGGCGACGGTCACCAGCACGATGGCGGCGAGCCCAACGCTCAGCAACGTGCCGGCGGCCGAGAGCGAGCCGACGATATCGGACAGCCCGCTGAAGGGCAGCGCCAGCAGGAAGACCGCCACCACGCCCAAAACCACCGGCACGAACAGCCGCAGAAGCCGCAGCACAAGGTAGGGCGACAGGTAGTCGCGCATCTCGTGCACCACCGCGAGCGCCAGGCCGAAAACCGCGCCGGTCAGCAGCCAGGGCACCGCGTCGTGGCGCTGCAGCATGGCCAGAAGCCCGACCCGGACCAGTTGCAACAGCGCGTCCGACAGCAGGATCAGCCCCCAGAAGAGCGCGGTGAAGATCACCGCAGAGGCATAGCGGACAAGGATGCGCCAACTGAGCTCGAAGAGCGTGGGGTAATGCCGCCAGTCCGCCCGCGACCGCAGCGCGGCGGCGGCAAAGGGAGTTGCGACCAGCAGGATCAGCCCGGCGGCGGCCACGGGATAGCCCAGCCGTAGAAAGGCCGCGACATCGCTGTGCCGGTACGAGGCCCACCAGACCAGCAGCGCCACCCCCAGCGACACCGCCCCCGCGAAGGGCAGCGCCGGAGTGGCGCGCGCGGGGCCGACCAGTGCCAGAAGCATCGCGAAAAAGCCGAAGGCGAAGGTGGACAGGAGCAGATAGACATGCGGATCGGGCACCCATTCGCGGACCGGTTCGGGAAAAAGCCAGATCGCGAGACCGGCCAGCGCGCCAATGAGCGCGAGCACCGGACGCAGGGCGCGGTCGTGGGGCGTGGCTCGGGCTGCGGGCATTGCGGGCTCTCACTTCTGTCCGCCGCAGGATGACCCGGCAGCGCGATGGGGGCAAGCGGGCTTGCCCTGGCGGCACGCGGTCCGGCCCTGCGGCAAATTCCCCTTCGACACCCCCGGTGCGAATGCTAGAACAGGGGTCACGATGCCGTATAACTGGACCTATCCGACCTCTGCCCCATCGCAGGAATTGCAGCTTTGGCCCCACCAGTCATTGCCGCCGCGCGGCTTTGCGGCCTTTATCCTGGCAACCTTCACGCTGGCGACGATCCCGCTGTATGCGCTGCTGGGCACCGCCCTGTTGTGGGGGCTGCTGCCCTTTGTCCTGCTGGCGCTGTCGGGTGTCTACTACGCCTTGCGCCGCAATGACCGAGACCGGCAGATCCTCGAGGTGCTGACGCTGACACCCGAGGACGTGCGCCTGGTGCGTCACAACCCGCGCGGCGGGAACCAGGAATGGCAGTGCAACACCTACTGGACCAAGCTTGCCATGCACGAAGACGGCGGCCCGGTGCCGCATTACGTGACCCTGTCCGGCGCGGGCCGCGAGGTCGAGATCGGCGCCTTTCTGTCCGAGGAGGAACGCAAGGCGCTTTACAGCGATCTGTCCGACCGGCTGCGCATGGCCACAGCCCGCCTGCAGCCGCAGGGCTGATGGTGCAAGCCCCCGCCTCGTCCAAGCTGAAACGCGCGGCGCTGCTGGCGGCAACAGCGGTTGTCGGTCCCCGCATCGCACGCCGGGGAGAGGCGTTGGTCGCCTCCGAACGGGCCGCCCTTGACCTGCGCGCCGCCCTCCCCGCATCCCGGCCACGGGCCGAAACCGTGACCTTTCTGATCCCGCTGGTCGGCCCCGACGATGTCGGCGACTGGGACGTTGTGACCGCGCGGCTGGGCCAGACACTGCAAAGCCTGCTGGATCAGGACGACCCGCGCTGGCGGGCTGTCATCGCGTGCCAGCACACCCCGCCCCTGCCCGACAATCCGCGCATCACCCACCTGCCCTTTGACGACCCCACCCCCGGCAACGACAAATGGCGCAAGCTCGCAGCGCTTTGTGATCACCTGCCCCGGCTGGACCTGCCGCCGGGCTATGTCATGAGCTTTGATGCCGACGATCTGCTGCGCCAGGGCACGGTGGCGGAAATGCTGAACCGTCAGGCCAAGGGCGGATACCTGGTGCAGGCCGGGTTCGTGATGGACCACGCAACGGGTGCCGTGGCACTGGCCGATGCGCCGGGGCTGGCCGCGCCGCTGCGCAAACCGTTCTGGAAGCTCTGCGGATCCTGTGCCGCGCTCTTTCACGACCCCGCCCTGCCCGAAAGCGCCGCTTTCCTGCGCGCGATGACCGCGCATGAGCACCGGATGTTTCCCTATCTCGCCAGGCTCGCCGGGCTGCGGCTGAGCGCCCTGCACAGGCCATCGGTGCTTTACGTGCTGAACCATGGCGAGAATTTCGGCGCGCGGCGCGGCCGGGTCGGGTTCAAGACGCGGTTCGTGGAGCGGTTCCGGATCAGCGATCCGGCTACCCTGTCGGCCATTGCGGCGGAGTTTCCGGCCCCCTGAACGCGGGGGGCCAGAACCCGCGCCAGACGACCGACCAGGCATAAAAAGGGCGGCGGTCCCTCCCAAAACCGCCGCCCGGGGGCACCGAACAGGCCACAGGCTCAGCCGTTAGACAGGCGATCCTTGACCATCGGCCCGACACTGCCGAAGTCCATTTGTCCGGTGTATTTCGCCTTGAGCACGCCCATCACGCGGCCCATGTCGCGGATCGACTCTGCGCCGACCTCGGCCACGGCGCTGTCCACGGCCTTGGCGACCTCGTCGTCGGACAGCCGTTTGGGCAGAAACTCCTCGATCACATCGATCTCGGCCAGTTCGCGTTCGGCCAGGTCAAGCCTGCCGCCCTCTTCGTAGGTGCGCGCGCTCTCGCGCCGCTGCTTGACCATTTTTCCAAGGATCGCAAGCACTTCGTCGTCGCTGACCCCGTCGTCGTTGCCATCGGCACGGGCCGCGATATCGCGGTCCTTGATGGCGGCGTTGATCAGACGCACGGTCGACAGCCGATCGGACGCCTTGTCCCGCATCGCCTGCTTCATCGCCGTATTGATCCGCGTTCGCAATTCCATTCGATCCCCATTCATGGTGTGCGCGAACCCGGACACTACTCAAAAGCGCGGGCCTGTGCAACTGCGCCGCATCTAGGGCAAGTCATTGATTTGAAAAGATATCGCAAAACGGGACTCCCCTTGACCCTGCATCGCTGCGGCCTTACGTTCCGGCAGATTTTGCCCCAGAAAGGACTCGCCCCATGCCCGGTCAGGACAGCCCCAAGCCCACCGCCTGCCTCGCCCTTGCCGACGGGACGATCTTTTACGGCCAGGGGTTCGGCGCCACCGGCGACACGGTGGCAGAGCTTTGTTTCAACACCGCCATGTCCGGCTACCAGGAGATCATGACCGATCCGTCCTATGCCGGGCAGATCGTGACCTTTACCTTTCCCCATATCGGCAATGTCGGCGTGAACCCGGACGACGACGAAACCGGCGATCCGGTGGCCGAGGGCATGGTCGTCAAATGGATGCCGACGCAATCGTCGAACTGGCGCGCGGTTCAGGAACTGGGCGACTGGTTGGCGGCGCGCGGGCGGATCGCCATCGGCGGCATCGACACGCGGCGGCTGACCCGCGCGATTCGCCAGCAGGGCGCGCCGCATGTGGCGCTCAGCCATGATCCCGACGGCAATTTCGACATCGACGCGCTGGTAAAGAAGGCGCGCGCCTTTCCGGGCCTCACCGGCCTGGACCTCGCGCGCGGCGTGACCTGCGCGCAAAGCTACAGCTGGGATGAAATGCGGTGGGCCTGGCCCGAAGGCTACACCCGCCAGACCGCCGCCAAACACAAGGTTGTCGCCATCGACTACGGCGCCAAGCGCAATATCCTGCGCTGCCTCGCCTCGGCCGGGTGCGACGTGACCGTGATGCCCGCCACCGCGACCGCCGAAGAGGTGCTGGCCCGCAACCCCGACGGCGTGTTCCTATCCAACGGCCCGGGCGACCCGGCGGCCACCGGCGCATATGCCGTACCGATGATCCGCGATCTGCTCGACCGGACCAGCCTGCCGATCTTCGGCATCTGCCTGGGGCATCAGATGCTGGCGCTGGCGCTTGGCGCGCGCACGATCAAAATGAACCACGGCCATCACGGCGCCAACCACCCGGTCAAGGAGGTCGAGACCGGCAAGGTCGAAATCACCTCGATGAACCACGGCTTCGCCGTCGACAGCCAGACCCTGCCGACCGGCGTGCTGGAAACCCATGTGTCGCTTTTCGATGGGTCGAACTGTGGGATTCGCATGGCCGACCGGCCGGTTTTCTCGGTTCAGCACCACCCTGAGGCGAGCCCGGGACCGCAGGACAGCTTCTATCTTTTCGAACGATTCGCGAACACAATGGCAACAGCCTGAGTATTCACGCCTGACGGGCCGGAATTAAGCAAATCTTAACCTCGCGCACGCCGAATCCTCCTGTCATTCAGGGGGAACGGCGATGCGGGCACCGCGTCTTGATCGGAAAAACATGCACCTGGCGCAGGCCGCGTCGCCCCGCGTTCAGCCGCTGGGCCGGGTGCTGATGTCGCAAGGCGCGCTGGCCCCGGGGGCGCTGGTGTCGGCACTGGCCGCGGCCCGGACGGCGGAAGCGCCACTCGACCGCGTCGTTCTGGCCGAAGATCTGGCCTCACCCGCCGATGTCCTCAGGGCGCAGGCCTTGCACTGGGGCGCCATGGCGCTGGACCGTGGCGCGACCCCGCCGGACCCTGCGCTTGCGGATCTGCTGCCGCCCGATCTGTGCCTGGCACATGCGATCCTGCCCTGGACGCGCCTTGGCGACACGCTGGTCATCGCCACCGCCCGGCCCGAGCTTTTCGACGATCTGCGTCAGACGCTGCCGAACCATCTTGGCCCGGTGATCATGGCGCTGGCGACAGAGGCGGACATTCACGCGGAAATCGCGGCCCGGCATGCCCCCGCGCTGTGCCATTCGGCGGAAAACTGGGTCCGCTCGGATGAAAGCTGCCGCGACATCAACGCGCTGACACCGGGGCGGATGGCTTTGGGCCTGGCCTTTGCGCTTCTGTGCCTGGGCCTGTTGGCGCTTGCCCCCACGATGTTCTTCGCCGCGGTCGTGGCGCTCGCCACGCTGTCGCTTGTCTGCGCGCAGACGCTCAAGATCGCGGCGCTTTTCGCCAGCCGCACGCCGTCGCCGACGCCCCCGCCCCTGACCGACCTGCCCCGGCCAACCGTGTCGCTGCTGGTGCCTTTGTTCCGCGAGGAAAACATCGCAGGCGCCTTGGTCAAGCGCCTGGAACGGCTGCATTATCCGCGCGCGCGGCTGGATGTGGTGCTGATCCTCGAGGCGGCGGACCAGCAGACCCGCGCGGCGCTGCAGCACGCGCAGCTGCCACCCTGGATGCGGGTGGTCGAAGTGCCCGCCGGGCAGGTCACCACCAAACCGCGGGCGCTGAACTACGCCCTGAAATTCTGTCGCGGCGAGGTGATCGGTATCTACGACGCCGAAGACGCTCCTGCCCCTGACCAGATCGAACGGATCGTGACGCATTTCAGCCGCGCGCCGCCGCAGGTCGCCTGCCTGCAAGGGATTCTCGACTTCTACAACCCGCGCGCCAACTGGCTGTCGCGGTGTTTTGCCATTGAGTACGCAACCTGGTTCCGCATCCTGCTGCCCGGTCTGGTCCGGCTGGGCTTTGCCATCCCGCTGGGCGGCACCACGGTGTTCTTCCGCCGCACGGCGTTGGAGCATGTGCGCGGCTGGGATGCGCACAACGTGACCGAAGACGCCGACCTGGGCATGCGGCTGGCGCGCTACGGCTACCGGACCGAGGTTGTCGCCACCGTCACCCGCGAAGAGGCGAACAACCGCGCGTGGCCCTGGATCCGGCAGCGCTCGCGCTGGCTGAAGGGCTACATGATGACCTACCTCGTGCAGATGCGCCGCCCCGGGCGGCTGTGGCGCGACCTTGGGGCCCGGCAGTTCCTGGGCTTTCAGATCCTGTTCCTGACGACCATCCTGCAATTCACCCTCGCCCCCGCGCTCTGGTCCTTCTGGCTGGTGCTGTTCGGGGTCTGGCATCCGCTGAGCGATCTCTGGGGCCCCGCAACACTTGCGGCGGTCCTGGCGCTTTTCCTGATGTCGGAGGCGGTGTCGGTCCTGCTCTCCATCGCTGCCGTGGCCCGCAGCCCGCATCAAGGCCTGCTGATCTGGGTGCCGACGCTGCTGCTCTATTTCCCGCTGGGGATCGTCGCCGCCTACAAGGCGCTGATCGAGATGGTTCTGAAACCCTTCTACTGGGACAAGACCAGCCACGGCCGGTCAGAGCCCGATACGCCCGGCGCGGAAACGCCAGAGGCTGAATAGCGCCTCAACCAAAACCTGAGGACTGCCGCCTACCCCACTGCTTTCGCGTGAGAATCAAGCTTCAATCGCGTCACGAAGGCGACCGAGATATGATCGCGCAGCGCGCTGTAGGCCGCATCCTCGTCGCGCTTGGAAATCGCATCGACAATCGCCTGATGTTCGGCCAGCGCGATCTCTCCACGCCCCTGCGCGGCCAGCGACGTGGTCGCCATCAGCGCCATGGACCGGTGCACGAGGTCCAGCTGCTGCACCAGATAGCGGTTGTGCGACGCCAGATGAATCTGCTTGTGGAACCGCCGGTTGGCGCGGGCCAGCGCCGACGGATCGCCCAGCAATGCGCGGTCTTCCTCGACCATGTCCTGCAGCACCTGCGCCTCTTCCTCTGTGGCGTGGCGCGCGGCCAAGCGCGCCGCCAAACCCTCAAGCTCGGTCCGGACCACGTAAAGCTCGGCCATCTGGTTGTGGTCGAGCGACGCCACGATCAGCGACCGCCCGTCGCGGGTCAGCAGGGATTGGGTTTCGAGCCGCTGCAACGCCTCGCGGATGGGGGTGCGTGACACGCCGAACCGGTCGGCCAGGTCGCTTTCCACCAGCCGGTCGCCGGGGCGAAAGGTGCCGACGTCGATCGCATCAAGGATCAGCGTATAGGCATCCTTTTGCTGTGGCTTGATCTGGTTCATGCAGCACTCCCCCCGCTTTGCCGCAGGATAGACGCAGCGCGCGCCCGCAAGCAAGCGGCGCCATTGCCGCGACGGGCGCGCTGCTCTAGCTAGGGCGCATGGTAAAAGCGGCTTTCGATCACGTCCGGCACTGGGTCTTCGACCTCGACAACACTCTGTACCCGCCCGCTGTGCGGCTTTTCGACCAGATCGAGGTGCGGATGACCCGGTTCGTCATGCAGGCGCTCGGGGTGGATCACGACCGCGCCGATCATCTGCGCACCCACTACTGGCAGACCTACGGCACGACGCTGGCGGGGCTGATGCGCGAACACGGTGTCGATCCCGGGCCCTATCTGCACGACGTGCACGACATATCGTTCGACGCGCTGCAGCCCGATCCGCATCTGGCGGAGCTGATCCGGGGCCTGCCGGGGCGCAAGATCGTCTATACCAACGGCACAGCACCTTACGCGGCGCAGGTGCTGCGGGCGCGCGGTCTGGAGGCCGCGTTCGACGCGATCTATGGCGTCGAACACGCGGATTTCGCGCCCAAACCCGAACGCGCGGCGTTCGAGGCGGTGTTCGCCCGCGACGGCACCGACACACGCCGCGCCGCGATGTTCGAGGATGACATGCGCAACCTCGCCGCGCCCCATGCAATGGGCATGCGCACGGTGCACGTGGCACCGCAGGCGCAGGCCGCCCCACATATCCATCACCACACCGACGACCTGGCGGCGTTCCTGGCCCGGCTGACCTGACCTGCGGCGCTTGGCCCCGGTGCAGTCGGCGGTAGGCGAATTAAGTTGACCGCCAAGGAGAGCGATCATGGATTTCGACATCGTCATTTCGGGCGGCGGCATCGCCGGGCTTGCGGCTGCGGCGGCCTTTGGCAGCGATGGCAAGCGGGTGCTTTGCGTCGATCCCGCGCCACCGGTTACCGACCGCGATGCCGACGGCGCAGATCCGCGCAGCACCGCCTTTCTGCAGCCCGCGCAGGCGCTTCTGGCCGAGGCCGGATTGTGGGACCGTCTGGCGAAACACGCGATGCCGCTTCAGGTCATGCGGATCGTCGATGCGGGCGGCGATCTGCCGGAGCCGCGTGTCACCAAATCCTTTGATGCCGCCGATATCTCGGACCTGCCGTTCGGGTGGAACCTGCCCAACTGGCTGCTGCGGCGGGAATTTTCCGCCTATCTGTCCAAGCTTCCGACCGTGGATTACCGACCCGGTACCGCCACCAAGACGCTGTTTACCCGGCAGGCGGAGGCGCGCGTGGGGCTGTGCGACGGCAGCCGGGTGCGCACGTCGCTGGTCATTGCCGCCGACGGGCGCGGATCGCCGATGCGGCAGGCCGCCGGCATCGGCGTGACCACCAAGCGCTATGGCCAGAAAGCGTTGGCCTTTGCCGTGACCCATCCGATCCCGCACGAGAATGTCTCGACCGAGATCCACCGCACCGGCGGGCCCTTCACGCTTGTGCCGCTGCCCGATTACGACGGGCGGCCCAGTTCCGCCATCGTCTGGATGGAGGAAGGCCCGAAGGCGCAGGCGCTGATGGATCTGGAGGTGCCCGCGTTCGAGGCGGCGATGTCCGAACGGTCCTGCCACCTCTTCGGTCCGCTGACGCTGGCATCAAAGCGCACGATTTGGCCGATCATCGCGCAGCATGCCGACCGGATGAGCGGTGAGCGCGTGGCGCTGATGGCCGAAGCCGCGCATGTGCTGCCGCCCATCGGGGCGCAGGGGCTGAACATGAGCCTCGCGGATTTGCGGGTGCTGCGCGATCTTGTCCGCGACAGGCCCGATCAGATCGGCGATGCCGATATGCTCGAGGCCTATCACCGCGCGCGGTTTGCCGACATCCGCACCCGGATTGCCGGGATCGACCTGCTGAACCGCACGTCGATGCAGTCGAACCCGCTTTTGCGCGATGCGCGAGCGGCAGGGTTGAACGCGCTTTATGGCGTCAAACCACTGCGCAAGACGCTAATGCAATTGGGTTTGGGGACGACACGCTCTTGAAAGCGCAAAGCTGCGGAGGCTGGCTTGGACTCAAGCCGCGCCCTGCGCGGCGCCAAGCCAGAGCCTCTCAGCCACCTCGCGCCGCCCAGAGCGCGCCGCGGCGGATGATCTCGGTCACTTGCGGGACCTTGAGGTCATCCAGTTCGTGCCCGATGGAGCAATAGAACACCCGACCCTTGTCCCAGCGGCGCTTCCAGACCACCGGGATCACCGTGCCTTCGATCCACCACAGATGATCGCCCGAGAATGTCGTGGTCGCCAGCACCTCGTTCGACGGGTCGACCAGCATGTAATACTGTTCTGATTTGAGGCGGAAACTGCGGATCCCCTCCACGATCGGATCGTCGGGGCGGCAGATTGTGACATCGTAGTCGATGTAATCCTCGGCCGGTTGCAGGTTGTCGGGCCAGCCTGGCGGGTGCGCCACGAACTGCCCACCGATCAGGAAATGATAGGTCGGGCGGTCGCGGAACGCGTCGCCCATATGCCCGTGCCAACCGGCGAGGCCGCAGCCTTCGCCGATCAGCTGCAAGAGGCCATCCTCCTGCGGTTTCGTCATGTTGCCGAACTCTGCCTGGTGGCCGGACCGGGCCGAGGACCAGATCGGCGTGATCAAGTCGATATCGGCCAGATCGGCGGGCCGCTCCAGCGGCTCGAGCGTGTCGTGGACCACGACCTCGAACCCGTTGTCCTGCAAGAGATCGCGGTACCAATCGGCAAAGGCGGTGGGGGTGTGGCCTTCCCAGCCACCGACAAAAAGCGCTGCTTTCATCGCTCTTCCTTTCGTGCAAAAGCCAGCATCGACGCCATGTCGCGCGTGGCATACCCTGCGGTTTCCGCCTTGCGCAGCTGGTCGAGGGTCGTCAGTCCCTGCGGCATGGCCGTGCCCAGACGCGCCGCCAGATCGGCGGTCACCTCCATATCCTTTCGCGCCAGCGCAACGGTGAAGGTCACGTCATGCGCGGCCTCATCAAGGTAAAGCGGACGGCGGTAGCGCAGCATCGGCGCGCAGGCCGCCGATGCCTCGATCACGTCAAACGCCGCGTCGGACGCGATGCCCGCCGCCTCGGCCAGGGTCATCGCCTCGGCCAGGGTCTGGTTGATGCCGTGGATCAGCGAATTGACCGCCAGCTTCATCACCGTGCCGGCCCCTTGTGTGCCAAGGCAGATGGTCTGCGATCCCAGCGCCTCCAGCACCCTGCTGACCGGGGCCGCGTCATCGGGGGTGCAACCCGCCATGATCAAAAGCTGCGCATCCGCCGCCGCCTGCGTGGCGCCCGACACCGGCGCGTCGATCACCGTGACGCCCGCGGGGGCCTTTTCGGCCAGCGCCGCAATATGATCCGGGCTCATCGTGCCCATTTCCAGATAGATCGGGGCGGATCCGGCAAAAAGCCCGTCCGCCCCGACATGCACAGCCCACGAGGAGGAATCGTCGGCCAGCATCGTCACCACCACATCCGCCGCATCCGACAGCGCGCGCGGGCTGTCGGCCACGGCGCAGCCCAGATCCTCCGCCAGAGCCCGCGCCTTGTCGGCGGAGCGGTTCCACAAGGTCAGGTCAAACCCGGCCGGTGCCAGATTTCGGGCCATCGGCACACCCATGCGCCCCAGCCCTGCAAAACCGACGTGCATCTCAGGCCGCCTTGTCGCCGCCCAGACCCGAGATTGCCTGAATCAGATTGTCCTCGGTCACCTCTTCCGAGGTGAAGGTGCGCATGATGCGGCCCGAATACATCGCGACGATCCGGTCCGACACGTGCAGCACCTCGGGCATTTCCGAGCTGATGACGATGACCGCATAGCCCTGCGCGGCCAGTTCCCGGATCAGGTTGTGGATCTCGGATTTCGATCCGACGTCGATGCCGCGGGTCGGTTCGTCCACGATCAGCACGCTGGGATGCATCGACAGCCATTTGCCGATGACGATCTTCTGCTGGTTGCCACCCGACAGGTTGCCGACAAGCTGCTTCCAGCCCGGGGTGCGGATGTCCAGCCGGTCGCGATACTGATCGAAGATCGACACCTCGGCCCCTTCGGCCACGAATGGCCCGGCCTTGAGGTCATCGACTTGCGGCAGGGTCATGTTGTCCCGGCAGTTCATGCCCAGCACCAGCCCCTGGCCCTTGCGGTCCTCTGGCACCAGCGAAATGCCCCGCGCGATGGCGTCGACCGGCGAATGGATGCGCACCTCTTCGCCCTCAAGCAGGATCTTGCCCGCAGACGGGTCGCGCAGGCCAAAGATGGTTTCGGCAATCTCGGTCCGGCCCGCGCCCACGAGGCCGTAAAAGCCCAGCACCTCGCCCGAGCGCACCTCGAAACTGATGTCGTGGAAAAGATCGCCGCAGGACAGGCCGCGCACCTCGAGCGCGACCTTGCCCATCTCGTGGGTGCTGGGGCTGCGGCTGAGGTCGAGCGACCGGCCGATCATCAGCTGCGTCACCTCTTCCTCGTTGGTGTCGCGCGTCGTCAGGGTGCCGCGATAGCTGCCGTCGCGGAGAACGCTGATCCGGTCGGTGATCTTGAAGATCTCTTCCATCCGGTGCGAAATGTAGATGATCCCTACGCCCCGCTCCTGCAGGCCCGCGATCACCTCGAACAGCACGACCTTTTCCGCGTCGGTGAGCGAGGCGGTCGGCTCGTCGAAGATCACCGCCTTGGCATCGACGGTCAGCGCGCGGGCGATCTCGACCATCTGCTGGTTGGCGATGGACAGATCCCCCACCCGGGTGCGGGCATTGAACCCGACCTTCAGCCGCTCGAGGATCGCATTGGTCTGCGCCTCCAGCTTGGTCCAGTCGACCAGGCCGAAGCGCTTGCGCGGCAGTTCGCCCAGATAGATGTTCTCGGCCACCGTCAGTTCCTCGGCCAGGCTCAGTTCCTGATGGATGAAGACGATGCCCTTGGCCTTGGCCTCGAGCGGGGAGCGCATGACAACCGGCTCTTCGCTGACGATGATCTTGCCTTCGTCGGGCTGGTGAATGCCGCCCAGCACCTTCATCAGGGTGGATTTGCCCGCGCCGTTTTCGCCCATCAGGGCGTGCACCTCGCCGGGCATGACCTCGAGCGACACGCCGTCGAGCGCGCGCACACCCGGGAAGGTCTTGACGATGTTTTCCAGTCTCAGCGCCGGGGTGGTCATACCTTCAACTCCTCTTTGCCTTTGACGTTCAGCTGTCGATCCAGGAACAGCACCGCGATCAGGATCAGACCGATGACAAGGTTCACGGTCGAGGTGTCGGCGCCGATATGCGCCAGCCCCTTGCGCAAGAGCTGGATCGCCAGCACCCCGCCGAAGGTCGAGATGATGGAGCCCGCGCCACCGGTCAGCTTGGTGCCGCCCAGCACGACCGCGGTGATCACCCACAGCTCGTAAAGTTCACCGTCGTTGGGATTGACCGACCCGCTTTCGGAATAGAAGACCACCGCAGAAAGCGCCGCCAGAAAGCCGATGATCATGAAGTTGATCATCATGTGCGGCCCGACGCGAATGCCCGCGTTTACCGCCGCCTCTCGGTTGTCGCCGATGGCATAGGCGTTGCGGCCATGCACGGTCTTGTTCATCAGGAACCAGATCGCCACGGTCACCGCCAGCAGGAACCAGGTCGCCGTGTGCAGGCCCAGAAACTGCGCCTCTGCGAAATCGACCAGTGTCCAGTTCAGCTCGCTCGTGGGCTGTTCGCCGTTGTACATGAAGACCAGGCCGCGATAGCCCAGCATCGACCCCAGCGTGACGATGAAGGCATCGACGCCGGTCTTCCAGACGATCAGCCCGTTGAGCGCGCCAAGCGCCGTGCCCGCCGCCAGCGCCAGCAGCCAGGACACCGGGATCACCCAGTCGCCCAGCCCCGCGAAGACCGGCCAGGACATGCTGTCGAGCAGAACGATGGCACAAAGCGCATAGATGGCCCCGACGCTCAGGTCGATGTTGCCGTTGACCATGACGATGGTCATGCCCATGGCGATGATGCCGATCGGCGCCGACTGCTTGAAAAGCAGCAGCATGTTGTCGACGTCCATGAAGGCCTTTTCACTCAGGCTGAGGAATTCCCCCGCCACGGTGAAAAAGATCAGCTCCAGCACGATAAAGCCCCAGATGGCCCCGCGCTTGAGAAAGGTGGAAAGCGTGCCCGGTTTCATGTCTTTCTCTCCTTACGCGATTGGGGACCAGAGCTTGCCGCGCTTGGCCGCGATATCGAGCCAGACAGCAAGGATGATGATGACCCAGGTGACGACGTACTGGACGTAGAACTGCAGCCCGACGAGCAGCAGACCATTCTGGATAAAGCCCAGGATCAGCACGCCGATGACGGTCTTGAAGATCGTGCCCGACCCGCCCAGCAGGGACGCCCCGCCCAGGATGACGGCGGCCAGCACCTCAAGCTCCAGCCCCTGCCCGACGGTGTTTTGCGAACCGAGGCTGCGGCTGGCCTGGATCAGCCCCGCGGTGGCCACGCAGAAGGACGACATGAGATAGCACATGAAGACCACGCGCGCCCGGCGGATGCCCGAGAACGTCGCCGCCGTGCCGTTGCCGCCCACCGCATAGACCTTGCGCCCGAATGGCGTCTTTGCCAGCAGCAGGCCAAGGATCGCCGCGAGGGCCACGAAGATCAGGATCGGCACAGGGATACCAAGGGCAGCGCCCTGGCCGAAGACCGAAAACCAGGTGCCTTCCTTGTCGGCGATGTCCATGTTCTGCCCGCCCGAATAGGTCAGCGTCAGCCCGTGGATCGCCGACAGCATGCCCAGCGTGACGATCAGCGAATTGAGCTTGAGATAGCCCACAAGGAACCCGATGAAGGCGCCAAGGCACAGCGTCATGGCGAACATCGCCGGGATCGCCAGCGCGGGGCCGATCTGATCGTGCAGGTCCAGCACCACGATGGTCGAGAACGACATCATCGACCCCACCGACAGGTCGAGGTTGCCACTGATCACCACGAAGGTCACGCCAAGCGCCATGACGCCCAGAATGGCCGATGACCGGATCACGCCCATGATGTTGTCGGGATCGACAAACCGCTGGTTGGCCAGCGTGAAGCCGATCATGAAGACCGCAAAGGCCACCAGAATGCCCTGCTTGGCCATGAACCGGCCAATCTGTTCCTTTTGTAGCGCCGCCATTCGTTCCTCCCTGCCCGCCTTGCGGGTGCGCGCGCCGCCCCTCCCCGGGCGGTGCGATGTCAGACCAAAGTCATGCCGCCGTCGATCATCACGATCTGGCCGGTCATGTAGTCGCTGTCTTTCGAAGCCAGGAACGTCGTCGTTCCCGTGATATCTTCGGGCTTGGCCACGCGCCCCTTGAGGATTTCCGACGAAAACTCCTCCATCGCCTGGCCGGGCCGTTCGGCCGCCCCGATCTGCATCAGGTCGCGGTCGACCTCTTCCCACATCTCGGTGGCCACGACGCCGGGGGCAAAGCCTGTGACGGTGATGTCATGCTTGGCCAGGTCGCGCGCGCCCGATTGCGTCAAGGACACCACGCCCCACTTGCTTGCGCAATAGGGGGCGACATTGTCGAACCCTTGGCGACTGGCGATGGAGGCGGTGTTGACGATCTTGCCGGGCGTGCCCTGGCGAATGAATTGCCGGGCCGCTTCCTGCATGCCGATCAGGCAGCCCAGCCCGTTGATCCGCATGATGAAATTCCAGTTCTCCTCGGTCACGTCGAGAAAGTTCATCGGCTTGTTCACGCCGGCATTGTTGAACTTGACGTCCAGCTTGCCGAAAGCATCAACCGCCTTGTCGATCATCTCGCGGACCTGGCTGCGCTCCGCCACGTCCACCGCGGCCCAGGCGACCTGTCCGCCGCCCGCCTCGGCCCGTCCGGCATTGGCCTCTGCGACCTCTTGCACCAGCGCCCCGTTGATATCGGCGAAACAGACGTCAGCGCCTTCATCCAGCAGCGCCTCGCCTATCGCGCGCCCGATTCCACGCGCTGCACCGGTCACGATGCAGGAACGGCCAGCAACCCGTGCCATGGCCCCCTCCCGTGTAGTTCTTGAGATGGAATTCGGGCGCGACGGTGAGGCCGCGCCCGCTGTCACTGCCGTCTTAGAAGACCGGCTTGGTGTAGTCGCCCATGTTGTCCTGGGTGATCTTCGGCGTGTCGAAGTAATTCAGGAACGGCACCTCTTCGCCGTTGAGCACGTCGATGGCCGTCTGCAGAGCCGCTTCGGCGTCATCGACCGGCGACTGATAGATCGAGCCCCAGTATTCACCGCGCTCCATCGCCTCGTAGCCGACGGCGAAGTTGGTGGCGCCGACAAAGATGATGCCGTCGCGTCCGGCGGCCTTGGCCGCGTTCAGGGCGCCCACGCCCATGTTGTCATCCCCGGCATAGACGCCGTCGATGTCGTCGTACTTGACCAGGAACGCTTCCATGACCTTCTGGCTTTTCTCGCGGTTCCAGTCACCCGGCTGCGTATCGACCACGGTCACGTCGGGGCAGACCTCGGGCAGACGATCCTCGAAACCCTTGGCGCGCTCGATGGCGGTGGTGTAGCCCGGCTGGCCGGTGATGTGCACGACCTGCGCTTCGCTTTCGATGCCCATGTCCTTGAACTTGTCACACATGATCTCGGCCGAACGGGCGCCCTGGGTGATGTTGTCAGGGCCCGAGAAGGAGCTGACGAAGTCGAAACCCGCCTCGGCGATGTTGGAGTTGGTGACGATGACCGGAATGTCGGCCTGATGCGCCTTGCGCACGGCGGGAATGACCGCCTCGCCGTTGGTCGGCCAGATGATGATCGCGTCGACTTCCTGCTGGATCAGATCCTCCATCTGGGCGATCTGGCGTGCCACGTCACCACCTGCGTCCAGAACGACGGTTTCAACCGCGTCATTGGCTTCGGCGGCGGCGATGAACGCCTGCTCATAGGTGGTCTGATAGCTGTCGACGCCCACGTTGTTCTGGGTAATGCCGATCTTCATGGTCTCGTGACCGGCGGCAAATGCCGTTCCGGCCAGCGCGACGGTTGCGGTGGTCGCAGCAAGAATATTGCGCATTTTCATAGGTGGTTTCCTCCCGGGTATCCCGTTTCATCCTTGGTGTCCCCGCATCCTCCTGCAGGGAATCAGTGCCCGTTGTAGCGGGCGACTGGGCCAAGTCTGACGGGTTCGTCGCCACGCTTGCGGCGCTGATTTGTCCACTTTGGATAATTTATTGTCCAATATGGACGATTTCCCGATACGCTCCCTCCATCAATTTGAACATTTTGAAGGAGGCCAACGCAATGACCGGCCAAGATTCGTCCAAACCGGACAAAGCGAGGCGCAGACCGGCGCGCCGAAAGACAAAGAAACCGCAAAACCCGATGAATGCCATGACAGGACATACCGAAGCACGACCGGTTTCGCCACAGGCGAAGACCGATATGCTTCAGATTTTGTCCTTTCTGGATGATTTCGGAAACGAGCTTGAGGACACGATCGAGCTTTTCGCGCCCAACCCCTATTTCCGCATGGCGCTGCACCTTATCCGTGGCCACCTGGATGGTCGGATCGTGACGCCCACCTCGCTCATTGGGGCCAGCCGCGTGCCCTATGCCACAGGTACCCGCCGCCTGCGCGACATGATCGAGGCGGAGCTGATCGAACAGCGCCCCCGCACCGCCAGCGGCAAGAGCTTTTCGCTGCACCCCAGCGAAAAGCTGATGGAGCAGTGGATGCAGCTGTCGGGCCGCGTGCGGCGCCTGTCAGAGGCCCAGTTCGGCGGGGCCGAGACCGGGCGCGACACGCAGGACTATTATTTCTCGGCGTCCTATATGGCGGCGCAGTCGATCCCGCCGTTGCAGGTGCTGGCCGAGCCGATCAAGGTGGCGGGCGGCGTGCGGGTGCTGGTGCACGGTGATCCGACCTTCATGGTCATGGACAATCTCAAGCGGCAGTTCGAACAGGTCATCGGCACCGACATTCACCAGCGCGCCTTTTCCATCGACCGCCTGCGGGACGAAGCGCGGCGCAATGCCCTGCGCAAGACCAGCCGCTATGACATCATCGCGGTCGATCTGCCTTGGGTCGGGGAATTCGCGTCGGAAAACGTGCTGATGCCGCTGGACCAGGCGATGGACATCGCGCGGCTCGATCCGGCGGATTTTCACACCGCAGGCTGGAAAGCGGCGCATTGGGGCGGCAGGCCCTACGGCGTTCCGGCCCAGACCACGCCGGAACTGCTCTTCTATCGCAAGGATCTTTTCGCAAAGGAGGGGCTGGAGCCGCCGGCCACGACCGACGCGCTGCTCAAGGCCGCGGCGGCGTTCCACGACCCGCTCAAGGGCCGCTACGGCATCGCCTGGAACGCCGCGCGCGGCACGGCGCTGGGGCATACGGTGCTGATGACGATGGCCGATTTCGGCCAGCCGGTGCTCGACCTGCGCGAAATTGCGGGCGGATACGACATCGACGATCTCGCCTCGCGCCGCTACCGGCCCACCATCGACACAGAGGCCGGGTTGCGCGCCGCGGAATACCTGCTGGAGCTCTTGCGCTATTCGCCGCCCGACATCCTGTCGATGTCCTGGTACGAACGCGTCCGCCCCTATGCGCAGGGGCGCATCGCCATGGCCTATGGCTACACCCTGCTGGCCCCTTACTTCGAATCCGACGAAACCTCGCCCGCCTTCGGCACAACCGGCTACCTGCCCCACCCGGCAGGCCCCGGCGCGTCGCCGGTGGCCCCGGTCGGCGGCTACGTCATGGGCATCCCCGCCAACCTGCCGGCGGACCGGCTGCGCGCCGCGGTCGAGGCATTGTGCGTCTTCACCTCGCCAGAGGCACAGAAGATGTACGTGCAGAACGGCAGCCGCACCAATCCGCGCTATTCGGTCGGGGCCGACCCCGAGGTGCGCCGCGCCTCCGGCATCTTCGAAGCGGTGGACGGCATGTCCTGGCGCGACGAGCTGCAGTTCTGGCCGCGCCCGCCGGTGCCGGAAATCAACCAGATCATCCAGATCTGCGGCGAGGAATTTCACGACATGCTGCGCGGCATCCAGTCGCCGCGCGAAGCGATCCGCCAGGCCCAGACCCGGGCCGAGGTGGTGTTTACCGAAAACGGGTCTGCGTGATCAAGGGAGGACACAGTCATGGACGCCAATCGCCTCAAGGGCAAGAATATCCTGATAACGGGGGCCGCCCGCGGCATGGGCGCCGCCAACGCCGAAGCCTTTGCGGCACAGGGCGCCAACGTGTGTCTGGGCGACCTTGATCTGGACGAGGCGACGCAAACCGCCGCCCGCATCAACGACGCCGGAAACGGCAAGGCCATCGCGGTCCGGATGGACGTGACCAAGCGCGAGGACAACGCCGCCGCCGTGGCCGCGACCGTCGACGCCTTCGGCTCGATCAACGTGGGGCTTTTCAATGCGGGCCTCAACAAACCCCGGTTCTTCATGGATATCGACGAAGACAACTGGGACATGATCATGAACGTCAACACCAAGGCGATGTGGCTGGGCATGCAGGAAACCGCCCGCCAGATGATCAAGCAGGGCCCGATGGAGGATCACCCCTACAAGCTGATCAACGTCGGCTCCATCGCATCGCGCAAGCCGCTGGTGGATGTGACCGTCTACTGCACGTCGAAATACGGCTGCCTTGCGCTGACCGAATGCGGCGCGCTGGGTCTGGCCGAACACAACATCACCGTGAACGGCTACGCCCCCGGCGTGGTGGTCACCCCGCTTTGGGAACAGCTTGACAAGGACCTGGTCGAAATCGGCTTCAAGGAGCGTGAGGGCCAGGCCTACGAGGACATCGTCGAAAGCAACCTGGTGATCAAGCGGGTGTCCTATCCCAAGGACATCATCGGCACCGCGTCGTTCCTCGCATCCGACGACAGCGATTACATGACCGGCCAGATGATCTCGATCGACGGTGGCTGGGTTACCAAGTAACCACCTGATTCAAAATCAGAAAACTTAGACATGGGCCGCGACTGCGCCGCCCGGGAGGAGAACCACATGTCACGCGCCCTGATGCCCAACCTGCTGACCCCGCAGGATCTGGAACCGAACTGGGAATGGCGGGAACGTCTGCCGGCCTGGGGCCACACCTCGGTCGATTTCGAACGCCGGATCGACCATGACCGCCTTCGCCGCTACCGGCTGGCGCGGACGCGCCAGTCGCTGCAGAACTCAAAGGCCGGATCGCTGCTGCTGTTTGACGTGAACAACATCCGGTACGTAACGGCGACCAAGATCGGCGAATGGGAACGGGACAAGATGTGCCGCTTCTGCCTGCTGACCGGCGACGATTCCCCTTACGTCTGGGATTTCGGTTCGGCGGCGGTGCATCACAAGCGGCATTCCGACTGGCTGGAGCCTGATCACTGCCTGGCCGGTGTGGTCGGCATGCGCGGCACCATCCCGCCGGATTTCGGCCTGATGACCAAATACGCCAAGATGATCGCACAACTGATCAAGGATGCGGGCATGGCCGACATGCCGGTGGGCGTGGACTATGCCGAAACCGCGATGTTCCACGCGCTGATCGCCGAGGGTATCAACGTTGTGGACGGCCAGCAGATCATGCTGGCGGCGCGCGAGATCAAGAACTGGGACGAGATCCAGTTGCTTACCCAGGCGGCCAGCATGGTCGATGGCGTCTATCACATGATCTACGAAGAGCTGAAGCCGGGCGTGCGCGAGAACGACATCGTCGCAATGTCCAACAAGCTGCTCTATGAAATGGGGTCGGACGATGTGGAGGCGATCAACGCTATCTCGGGCGAGCGCTGCAACCCGCATCCGCACAACTTCACCGACCGGCTGATCCGCCCCGGCGACCAGGCGTTCTTTGATATTCTGCAAAGCTATCAGGGCTATCGCACCTGCTACTACCGCACCTTCAACGTGGGCCGCGCGACGCCTGCGCAGAACGACGCCTACGTGAAGGCGCGCGAATGGATCGATGCCTCGATCGCAATGATCAAGCCCGGCGTGACCACCGACAAGGTGGCCGAGGTCTGGCCGACGGCGGAATCGCTTGGCTTCCCGAACGAGGATGCGGCCTTTGGCCTGCAGTTCGGCCACGGCCTGGGTCTGGCGCTGCACGAACGTCCGATCATCTCTCGTGCGATCAGCCTCGATCACCCGATGGAGATCAAGACCGGCATGGTCTTCGCGCTGGAAACCTATTGCCCCGCCGCCGACGGATATTCCGCCGCACGGATCGAGGAAGAGGTCGTGGTGACGGAAACCGGCTGCGAGGTGATCAGCCTATTCCCCGCCGAAGAACTGCCAATCGCCAACCGTTACTGAGCGGTGGGTCATCAACCCGCCCTGCGCAGGCTGCGTAGGGTGGGTTTCCAACCCACCTGCCGCAAGAGGACATTATGGCCAAAGCCAAGACCAACACCGAAGATTACCTGCGCATGTACCGCCAGATGGTCCGCATCCGCACCTTCGAGGACAATGCCAACCGGCTGTACCTCGACGCCAAGATGCCGGGCCTTACCCATATGTATTCCGGCGAGGAAGCCGTGGCCGTGGGCATCTGCGAGGCGCTCGAGGTCACGGACAAGATCACCTCGACCCACCGCGGGCACGGGCACTGCGTTGCCAAGGGTGCGGAATTCAAGGAAATGTTCTGCGAACTGCTGGGCAAGGAAGAAGGCTACTGCCGCGGCAAGGGCGGATCGATGCACATCGCCGACCAGTCGAACGGCAACCTCGGCGCCAATGCCATCGTGGGCGGGTCCATGGGGATCGCCACCGGGTCGGCCTTCACCGCCAAGATGCTGGGCCGCGACGACGTCACAGTCTGCTTCTTTGGCGACGGGGCGACCGCGCAGGGGCTGATGTACGAGGTCATGAACATGGCCGCGCTCTGGAACCTGCCGGTGATCTATGCCTGCGAAAACAACGGCTATTCCGAATACACCAAGACCGAAGAAATCGCCGCCGGATCGATCACCGCCCGGGCCGAAGCCTTTGGGATCGAGGCGCACAAGGTCGACGGGCAGGATGTTCTGGCGGTCAACGAGTTGACGCAGAAGCTGGTGGCACGGGCGCGCAAGGGCGAAGGCCCATTTTTCATGGAGCTTGAGACCTACCGCTATCACGGTCACCACGTCGGCGACATCAACCGCGAATACTACCGGTCCAAGGACGAGGAAAAGGATTGGCGCGACAACCGCGATCCGATCATCCGCTTCCGCGGCTACCTTGTCGAACAGGGCATCGCCACCGAGGACGAGATCGAGGCGATGAACGCAGAGGTCAAGAAAGATGCCGCCGCCGCCGTCGACTATGCGCTGAACGCGAAATATCCCGATCCGTCCGAGGTGGACATGCATGTCTACACCGACGTCGAACACGCCCTGGCCTGAGGAGACCGCGATGAGAGAGATTACCCTGTCCCAGGCCGTGAACGAGGCCCTGGCCGAAGAGATGCGCCGCGACGAGACGGTGTTCATCATCGGCGAGGACGTGGCCGAGGCCGGAACGCCCTTCAAGGTGCTGTCGGGCCTTGTCGAGGAATTCGGCACCGACCGCGTGGTCGACACGCCCATTGCCGAGCCCGGTTTCATGGGGATCGCCGTAGGCGCCGCCATGACCGGCACACGGCCCGTGGTCGACCTGATGTTCGGCGATTTCCTGTATCTGATCATGGATCAGCTCTGCAATCAGGCGGCCAAGACCCACTACATGTCCGGGGGCAAGCTGAGCGTGCCGCTGGTCCTGCGCACCAACCTTGGCGCCACGCGCCGCTCAGCCGCCCAGCACAGCCAATCGCTGCACGCGCTGGTGGCGCATATCCCCGGGCTCAAGGTCGCGATGCCGTCGTCGGCCTACGAGGCGAAGGGCCTGATGAAGACCGCGATCCGCGATGACAACCCGGTGGTGATCTTCGAAGACAAGCTGATGTATCAGGACAAGGCGCCCGTGCCGGAAGAGGAATACCTGATCCCCTTCGGTGTCGCGAACATCAAGCGCGAAGGATCAGACATCACGCTCATCGCCACGTCGTCGATGGTGCAGGTGGCTGAAAAGGCGGCAGAAATGCTCGCCAAAGAGGGGATCGAGGCCGAGGTGATCGACCCGCGCACCATCGTGCCGCTGGATGAGGAAACGCTGCTCAAGAGCGTGAAAAAGACCAGCCGCGCCATCGTCATCGACGAGGGCCACCAAAGCTATGGCGTGACCGGAGAGATCGCAGCGCGGCTTAATGAAAAGGCGTTCTATCATCTCGATGCGCCGGTGCTGCGGATGGGGGCCATGGATGTGCCGATTCCGTTTTCCCCGGCGCTCGAGGATGTGACAGTGCCGACGCCCGAAGGTGTCGTCGAAAACGCCCGCAGGCTGATGTCTGGAGAGATGATCCATGCCGCGTGACGTGACAATGCCGCAGCTGGGGATGGCCCAGGACGCGGGCAAGATCGTCGCCTGGCTCAAGGCGCCCGGCGACCCGGTGGCCGAAGGCGACGCACTTTTCGAGGTGGAAACCGACAAGGCCACGATGGAGGTCGAGGCGCAGGCCGCGGGCTTTCTGACCGGCGTGACCGCGCAGGCGGGCGACGACGTGCCCGTGGGCGCGGTGATCGCCCAGATTTCGGACAGCGCCGAAGAGGACAGCCCCGCGCCAGCCGCCCCTGCCAAAGAGCCCGATGCCGAAGGCGCGCAGGACCTTCCCGAAGGCAACCCCGTCACCATGCCGCAGCTTGGCATGGCCCAGGATACCGGGCTGCTGGTCAATTGGCTGAAATCACCCGGCGATGCGGTCAGCGCGGGCGACGTGCTTTTCGAGGTGGAAACCGACAAGAGCACGATGGAAGTCGAGGCCGGCAGCGATGGCTACCTGGCCGCGACGCTGGCGCAAGCGGGCGAAGAGGTGCCGGTGGGCGATCCGGTCGCGATCATCTCGGTCGAAAAACCCGACGCGCCCGTGACACGCTCTGTCAAGAAAGCAGCCTCCGCGCCCGCGCCGAAGGAAGAGGCGCAGTCTCCGGCGCCCGCCAAGACCGGTAAAGCCGAAAAGGCCCCCGCCCCCGGGCCGAAACCCGCCGCGGCCAGCGCCGATGGGCGCATCCTCGCCTCGCCCAAGGCGCGCAGGCTGGCGCTGGAACAGGGACTGGACCTCGCCCGCCTGGTGCAGGCAGGCCATCCCCAGCCCTTCCACGTCGCCGATCTGGAGGTGCTGCGATCCTTGCCCGCCGACGCGCCCGCGCCGGTCGGCGCGGCGGCGACCCCTGCCCGCCGCCTGACGGCCTCCGTGCCGCAGGACGGCTTTGCCGCCTTCGCCACATGGGCCGCGAAAGAGGCCGGTCTTGGCGATCCGGCCGCCCTTCTGGCCGGTCTGGCCGCGGCGAGCCTGGGCGCTGACACCGCCACGGTCGCGGTCGAAACCCCCGGTGGCACAAAGGCGTACACGGTTCCGGCCGGGCCTCTGTCTGGCATCGCGCAGACCGAGGCGGACACGCCCGACCTGCGCCTGCGCGATCTGCGTCTGAGCCGGATCACATCCGTGGCACAGGGCCCCGAGGATGCGCCGGTGATGACGCTCACACCACAGGGCGATGGTCTGTCGATCACGCTGGAATGCGCCGCCGAGCAACTGGCGCCCGCCGCGGCGCTCGCCCTTCTTTCCGACTTCGCAGGCCGGATGGAGCAGCCGCTCCGCCACCTGCTCTGAGAACTGGAGAACGACATGGACTTCACCGATCTCTACATCAACGGCCAATGGCACGGCAGCGACGAACGGTTTGACGTGCTCAACCCCGCCACCGAAGAGGTTCTGGCCTCGGTCGCCTCGGCCGATATCAAGGATGCCGATGCCGCACTCGACGCCGCCGAAGCGGCGATGGCGGACTGGGCCGCGCGCACGCCGCGCGAACGCTCCGAAGTGCTGCGCAAGGCGTGGGAGTTGATGACCGCGCGGCTCGATCATTTCGCGAAACTGATCACGCTGGAAAACGGCAAGGCCCGCGCCGATGCCATGGGCGAGGCGACCTATGCCGCCGAATTCTTTCGCTGGTTCGCCGAAGAAGCGGTGCGCGCAGATGGCCTGATCACCCGGGCGCCCGCGTCCGGCGCGCGGATCATCGTGCAGCACAAGCCCGCCGGATTGGCAGTGCTGATCACGCCCTGGAACTACCCCGCCGCCATGGGCACGCGCAAGATCGCGCCCGCGCTGGCCGCAGGCTGTGCGGTGATCATCAAACCCGCCTCGGAAACGCCCCTGACCATGCTGGCGCTGATGCCGCTTCTGGAAGAGGCCGGCGTGCCGCCGGGGCTGGTCAACGTGCTGCCGTCGAAAAAGACCGGCGCGCTGGTCGATCACATGATGCACGACCCGCGCGTGCGGGTGGTCAGCTTCACCGGCTCCACCGGTGTCGGCCGCAAGCTCTTGAAAGGCGCCGCCGATCAGGTGCTGAAACCGGCGATGGAACTGGGCGGCAACGCGCCGGTGGTGGTGCTGGACGATGCCGACATGGACACCGCCATCGAAGGCACCATGCTGGCCAAGATGCGCAACTTGGGCGAGGCCTGCACCGCCGCAAACCGCATCTACGTGCACGAAAGCATCGCCGACGCCTTTACGGCCCGGCTGACGGAACGGATGGCGGCGCTTAAGGTCGGTGACGGCAGCGACCCGTCGGTCGATGTGGGCCCGCTGGTCAATGCCGACACCCGCGACAAGGTGGCGGCCTTCGTGGCCGATGCGGTGGCCAAGGGGGCCAAGGTGGAATGCGGCGGTGAGACGCCCGACGGGACGGGCTATTTCTACCCGCCCACGGTGCTGTCGAACGTGCCCGAGAATGCCGATTGCGTGCATGACGAAATCTTTGGCCCGGTGGCCGCGATCCAGACCTTTTCCGACACCGAAGAGGCGATCCGCCGCGCCAATGACACCGAATACGGGCTGGTGGCCTACGTCTTCTCCGCCGACATGAAGCGTGCGATGCAGGTCTGCGAACGGCTGGATTACGGCATGGTCGGGCTCAACCGCGGGCTGGTCAGCGACCCCGCCGCCCCCTTTGGCGGGACCAAGCAATCCGGTCTGGGCCGTGAAGGCGGGCATGAGGGCATGCTTGAGTTCATGGAAACCCAGTACATTTCGGCCAGCTGGTGAGGCGCAGATGAGCAACGTCAAAGCCGCCCCCACGGTTCGCGCCATGGCCCTGCAAAAGGGCATCGACATCGACGCGCTGGCCCGCGACCTGGGCCGCACAACCATCGGGGCCGAGGATCTGGAGCAGTCGGCCAAGCCCGCCGCATCCGCGCCTAAGGGCGACACCTCGTACTGGCAGGTCGATCACGCGCAGTACGGGCCCGTCAGCGAAGAGCCGATGAGCCGCTTCGCGCAGATCGCGTCGGCCAATCTGTCGGCGGCGAATGCGCTGATTCCGCAGGTCACCCACCACGACCGCGCAGATGTCACCGCCATCGAGGCGCTGCGCGCGACACTCAAGCCCGAGGCCCAGACGCGCGGCGTGAAGCTCACGGCGCTGGTCTTTCACCTCAAGGCGCTGGCGCGGGCGCTGCGGGAATTCCCGCGCTTCAACGCGTCGCTAAGTGCGGACGGCAAGACGCTGATCCTCAAGGACTATGTCCATATCGGCGTGGCGGTGGACACGGCGCACGGGCTGATGGTGCCGGTCATTCGCGACGTGGATCGCAAGGGCCTGTGGCAGATCGCGGCAGAGCTGTCGGACCTCGCTTCGCGGGCGCAGGCCCGCAAGATCACGCCCGATGAAATGGGCGGCGCGTCGATGTCGGTGTCGAACCTGGGCGGCATCGGCGGCATCGGCTTCACGCCCATCGTCAACCCGCCGGAACTGGCCATCCTGGGCATCACCCGCACCGAGACGGTGACCGTCTGGGACGGCGACACGCCGCGTCCGGTGCCGATGGTGCCGCTTGATCTGAGCTATGATCACCGGGTGATCAACGGCGCGGATGCCGCACGGTTCGTCAGCTACCTTTCGGGGCTGATCGCCGATCCCCGAAGGATCATGGTGTAAAGCGGGATGCTGACAATTTGAATCGCGCGCGAGCCGCCTGAAGCGGACGTACGAGCAAAGCTCCCGGCGCGGCCTCAAGGCCGAAGGCCGCCGCGCCATCGCAGTCGCGCCCCCACGCGGCTGCGATTAGGCTGAGCTTGGTAAATCGCCGGGGTGGCGTGCGGTTTGGCTGGCATAAAGCGCCTGAGCGGAAAGACCTGATCGCATCCGCGCGCGACTGCAATGGCGCGACACCTCACCCTGTTTGCGCAAGGTCCACTCAAGGCCGTTTCAATCCTACCGCATCCCGCTATACCGGCTCAGATCACCGCCCGTTCCAGGAACGGGCGGTTCTGCGCGATCCGCTCGAACCCCAGCGGACTCAGGTCCAGCGTGCGGAAGCCGCCGTAAAGGATCAGCTCCGACACCCCGCGTCCGACCGCCGGGGCCTGTTGCAGCCCATGCCCGGAAAAACCGTTGGCGAAAAGGAAATTGCCCACCTCGGGCGACGGGCCGACGATCATGTTGTGATCGAGCGTGTTGAACGCATAGTGCCCGGCCCACTGCCCCACCACCTTGATCGCCTCGAACGCTTCGGACCGGGCGGCAAGCGCGGGCCAGACCAGTTCTTCGAATTCATCGTGGCGGGGATCGAAATCGTCATAATCCACGGCGGTGTCCTGAACGGGGGGGCACCCGGCGATGAAATACCGGCCTTCGGGGCGGCTGAACACGCCGCCCGCGTCGATCATCAGCGGCAGACGGCCACCGTTGACGCGCGCCGTGCCTTCGGGCGATTTCGCGCAATCGAAGACGAACACCGTCCGCTTGCGCGGCTCGACCGGAATCGTGAGCCCCGCCATCCGCGCGGTGAACGCCGCGCGCGGACCCGTGGCGTTGACGAGCATGCCCGCGCCGATCACCCGGCCCGAGGCAAGCTTCACCGAGGTGACGCGGTCGCCCTCGCGCGAAATCCCCGTCACCTCGTCGGTCAGGAATTCCGCCCCCTGCGCCCGGGCCTTTTGCCGAAACCCAGCCATCATCGCGGCGTTGTCGAACCAGCCTTCGCCCGACCGGCCGTAAGAGGCGAGCGCCACATCTTCGACCCGCAGATGCGGAAAGGCCTCGGCCAGGTCATCGCGGCTCCACAGTACGACATCCGCCCCACAGGCCCGCTGCACCGCGTGATTTTCGCGCATCACCTGCACCTGGTCGGCGTCGCGGGCCAGAAACAGGTACCCGCCGGGCTGGAACTGCAGATCGGGCCGGTTGTCGCCGACTTGCGTCATGGCGGCGAAATCGCGAATGACCTCAAGCCCGTACTGGCTGATCTGCACGTTGATCGGGTTGGAAAACTGCGTGCGGATCGATGAAAACGACAGCGCGGTGGACGACCGGGCATAGGTCGGGTCGCGCTCGACCACCAGCACGCGGCCGTCGAAATCCGGGTTCGCCGTCAGGTAATAGGCGATGGCAGAGCCGATCACGGCGCCGCCGACAATCACCACGTCATAGCGATCAGACATTGCCTAGCCTTTGTCCGACCGCGCCGCGAGCGCCGCGTCGCGGATTTGCGTCAGGCTCTGGCGCGGGGTCAGCGCCTCGGGTGACACGGCCAGATCAAGCACCGCGCCGGTGTCCGACGCCAGCGCGCGTTCGAACGCCGCGGCAAAGTCGTCCGCCGCCTCAACCCGTTCGGCGTGAAAGCCGTAAGCCTTTGCCAAGGCGGTGAAATCCGGATTGACGCTCATCTCGGTCGCCGAGACGCGCGTGGGATAATGCCGTTCCTGATGCGCGCGGATGGTGCCGTAGATGCCGTTGTTGACGATCAGGATGATCGGCTGCGCACCGTATTGCGCAGCGGTCGCCAGTTCCTGCCCGGTCATCTGGAAATCGCCGTCGCCCGCAAAGCAGATCACCCGGCGGGCCGGGTCCGCAAGCCGCGCGGCGATGGCCGCGGGCACGCCGTACCCCATGGCCCCCGACTGCGGCGCCAGGAGCCGCGCCTGCGGTCCGAAGCGGTAGAACTTGTTCGGCCAGACCGCGAAATTGCCCGCGCCGTTGGTCAGGATCGCATCGTCGGGCAGCACTTTGCGCAGATGCGCGGTGACCTTGCCCATGTCCACCGGCCCGGGCAGATCGCCGATGTCGAACCCTGCCTCCCACGCGGCCTTGGCATCGGACCGCCACCCGGCCCAGCCACCGCTGACCGGGGCAGAGGCAAGGGCTGCGACAAAGGCGTTGGGGCCGCAGCAGATCCCCAGTTCCGGCTGGTAGACCTTGCCCAGCTCGGCGTCGGAGCCGTGCACATGGATCAGCCGCTGGCGCGGCACAGGCACGTCAAGCAGCCGCCAGGCATCGGTCGAATTCTCACCAAAGCGGTTGTTGATCGCCAAGATCACATCCGCTTCCTGCATCAGCTTGCGCACGTTGGGCATCATGCCGACGCCCGCCTCGCCGCAGAAGCAGGGCGAGAAGTTGTCGAACCGGTCCTGATAGCGGAAGACCGACACGACCGGAATGTCAGAGGCTTCGGCAAAGGCCTGCAGCGCCGCCCGGCCCGCATCGGTCCAGTTGCACCCGCCGTAAAGGATCAGCGGCCGCGCCGCCGCCGACAGGGCCGCGCGCACCTGCGTCATCGCCTCCGCCGACGGCTCCGCCTCGGGATAGGCGGCGGGGCCGGTCAGCGCGGGTGCGTCGGTGAGGGTTGTCAGCATATCCTCGGGCAGTGCCACGACCACCGGACCGGGGCGGCCCGTGGTGGCGGTTTTCCAGGCCCGCGCGACGATTTCGGGAAGGCGCGCCACGTCGTCGACCTCGACCGCCCATTTCGCCATGCTGCCGAAGACGGCACGGTAATCAAGCTCCTGAAACGCCTCGCGCCCGCGCATGCCGGTGCCGATCTGGCCCACGAACATCAGCATCGGTGCGCTGTCCTGCATCGCCGTGTGCACGCCGATGGACGCGTTCGTTGCCCCCGGGCCACGCGTGACCATGCAGATGCCCGGCTGGCCGGTCAGCTTGCCCCAGGCGGCGGCCATGAAGGCCGCGCCGCCCTCGTGCCGGCAGTTTATGAAATCGAAGGTGCCCGCCGTGTCGTGCAGCGCGTCCAGCACCGCCAGATAGCTTTCCCCCGGCACGCCAAACGCCTTGGTCGCGCCAAGCGCGCCCAGGCATTCCACCAAAAGCTGCCCACCGTGTCGCGTCATGTTCGTGCGTCCTTTCGGGGCAGGCGCAGGGGGTTGCTCTCAGACATCGAACCGCCCCTGCGCCGTGTTCTTGTTGAGCTTGTCTGCGGCAAAGACCCGCCCGTTCATCACGCCCCAGACACCCGGCGACAAAAGCTGCGCGGCGACCACAGCACCGCCCAGGTTGAATTCCCCGTCCGAGGCATAAAGCGAAAAGGGCCGCATCGCGCCGGTCAGCACCACGGTCTTGTCCGGCGCCTTGCCCTGCAGGAACCGCGCGGTGTCACCCATGGTGCCGGTGCCGTGCGTCACGACCACCGCGCGTTCCGGCGCGTCGCGCACGGCAGCGGCAATCGCGTCGCGGTCGGCATCGTCGAAATACAGGCTGTCCTTGAGCATCAGCAGCTCGACCAACGGGAAATGGCAGCGCCCGATGCGCAGCATCTCGGGGATATGCGTCGATCCGTCCGGCGCAAATCCCAGCCCTTCGTTTCTGACGTCATGGACCTTGTCGATGGTCCCGCCCGTCACCACTATCCTGACATCTTCCAATCCGGCACCGTCCCTGCCCGGTCACGCATCGCGCTGCATGATCCATTCCACCTCTGGCGCGGGGACGAAACGCCATTTGCGCAGCGGCCCCGCCATCACGTTGAGATAATACATCTCGAACCCGTATGGCGCGCCGCAGGGGTGATGACCCCGGGGCACCAGTACAACGTCGCCATCGCTCACGGCCATGGTTTCGTCAAGCCCTCCGTCGTCGGTATAGACTCGCTGAATGCCGAACCCCGAGGCCGGGTTCAGTCGGTGGTAGTAGGTTTCTTCCAGGTAGGTGATACGCGGAAAGTCATCCTCGTCGTGCCGGTGGCTGGGGTAAGACGACCAGTGGCCCGCGGGGGTAAAGACCTCGGTCACCAGCAGGCTGTCGGCGTAATCTTCGTTCTCCATCGCGATGTTGTTGATGTGGCGGGTGTTGGTGCCCTTGCCGCGTTCGGTCAGGGTGATGCCGTCGGGGCCGATGCGGCGCGCCTGGTGTCGGCCGTGGCCCGGTGCGCTGCACACCGCCAGCACGCAGTCAGTTTCCGCCACGGCCTGCCAGTCGCTGCCATTCGGCAGGTAGAGGCAATGCGGCGGGGTCTTTTCGAACACATCCATCCGGTCGCCCAGCACGCCCCAGTCCTGTCCCGCACCGGTGATCGCGGCCTTGCCCTCGACCATGACAAGCATCACCTCGCGATCCCCCGTTGCCTCGGCCGCCGTGTCGCCCGCACGCAGGCGATAGAGCGAAAAGCCCACATAGCGCCAGCCCGCGCTTTCAGGGGTGATCTGGTGTACCTTGCCACGGGTGCCGAAGGGTTTTCTGAGAAGCTCGGGCATGAGGGTCCTTTCGTGCTGTGGTCGCCCCGCTCAGGGCCGTTGGCGCGTGGCGAGGGCGGTCAGTTCCGCATCCAGCGCGTCCGGTGTCCAGTCCTCGGCCAGCGCGCGGCGCAGGATATCGGCCTGGCTGGCCGGAGCCAGCCCGCCGATGGGCGGATCGGTGTCGAGGTTGGTGGGAAACGGATAGCCCTCGGCGGTGGCGGCCACGGCGGCGTCCACCTCTGCCGGGGTGAGCCGCCCCGCGCCGCGCAGCGCTTTGAGCGCCGGAAAGATTGCGCGCGTCATCGCCGCGCGATCCACCGCCTCGAGCGAGCGGCCAAAGGCCGACGATACCTGCAACAGGTTCACCATCCGCTCCACATCCCCGGTCCGGTTGGCGCCGGCGGCGTGAAAGAGCGCGGGGTTGAAGAACAGCGCATCGCCCTTGGCGAGCGGCAGTTGCACGCAGGCCTCTTCGAACCAGTCGGCATGGGCGCTGTCGTGCATCGCGACGTAGCCGGCCCCGTAAAGCTGGGAAAACGGCAAGAGCTTGGTCGGCCCGCTTTCCACCGACATGTCGCAATGCGCCACCGCCCCCTGCAGCGTCAGCGTCGCGGTCACCAGATGCGCCAGCGCCGGATAGCGGGCAGCCCCCTCGGCGGTCTGGAACCCCAGGTGATAGTCGCGATGCGCGTTCTGCGCCTTGCCGCCCGGGCGCACCTGGTTGACCTGGGCGGTCATCTGGTAGTTCGGGCCAAGCCAGGCCTCGGACGCTGCCGCAATGGCGGGATTGCCGAAATAGAGCGCAAAGCCTTCGGGGTCGCGCAGGCATTGTTTTTGCAACGAATTCCAGATCCTGTCGTTGGCCCCGGCGGCGGCAAAGTGATCGCCCTTGCCTGCGGTCTGGCTGCGTTCCTCGGCGATGATCGCGCGGAACACCTGGGACGCGCGGTCGATGGGGGCGGTGTCGGGATAGGCGGCTTTGAGCACGATCACCCCGGCAGAGGCGCTGAGGACATGATTCCATTCGGCCAGCAGCGCACGGCGCTGATCCGGGTCCGCCAGCGCGGGTGCCAGCGTCGTCATGACGTACAGCGGGATGTTCTTTTCGACGCGCGCGGCCTGCGGCACCTCGGCTGGGTCCAGCCTGCGCGAGGTCAGCGCTTTGAACGCGTCAAGATCGCCCGCATCAGCGTCGAAATAGCCGCTGTATCCGGTCAATTGGTCTTTCATGCGGTCCTCCTGTGCTGTGACCTGCCGCGCGTCAGTCGGCGATGGCCAGGTTCGAGCGCGCGCAAATCTCGCGCAGGTGGTCATGGCCCATGCGCGAATATTCGAACGGCGGGGACTTGGCCGGGTCCTGTTCCGCCTCGACCACGATCCAGCCGTCATAGCCCATGGCCGCCAGCCGGTCGGTGATCTGCTGAAAGTCGATGCAGCCTTCGGGGTCGCCCGGCACCGAAAAGACGCCGCCCGCCACCCCGTCCAGAAAGCTGCCGTCGCGCGCCCGCAGCCGGTCCAGCACCTGCTGGCGCACGGTCTTGAAATGCACGTGGTGGATGCGGTCGCCCCACTTGTCCAGCACCGCCAACGGATCGGCCCCGGCGAACCACAGGTGCCCGGTGTCGAACAGCAGCGTCACCTCGGGGCCGGATCCCTCCATCAGCCAGTCGATATCCTCGGCATCCTGGATCATCGACCCCATGTGGTGATGATAGGCCAGCGTGACACCGCGCCCCGCCGTCCACTTGGCCAGTTCGGTGAGCTTCGCCCCATAGCCCGTCACCTCGTCCCGGCTGAGCTTGGGGCGTTGGCTGACCGGCGTCGCGATTTCGCCCTGCACGGTGTTCGAACATTCGGCGTAGACGATACAGGGCGCATTCAGGGCGGCGAACTGGTCGACCTGCAACCGCACGGCGGCCTTTTCCTCGTCAAGCGCGGCGCGCATGAGGTTGCCCGAACACCAGCCGCCGCAAAGCGCCACGCCGTAGCGGTCGAGGTAGGCGCGCAGCCCCTCGGTGTCGCCGGGCATGCGACGGCCGCGTTCGACCCCGGCAAAGCCGATGCGCGCGGCATCCTCCATCGCCCCTTCGGTGGTGAACGCCGCCGTCAGTTGCGGCAGGTCGTCGTTCTGCCAGGCGATCAGCGATATGCCCAGACGCACCGCCATCAGTCGGCCCTTTGCAGTTTCTTGTTGGCCTCGTACTGCGCGCGCGCCGCCTTGACCTCGGGCCGGTCCGACACTTCGGGCGCGCCGACCTCCCACCAGGTGCCGCCAGGATCGGTGCTGGGATAGGGATCGGTGTCGATCACCACGACGTAAGGCCCTTTGACGCCGTGGCGCTTGGCCAGCGCCTCCTCCATCTCGGCGATGGAGCCGACCTTGACGGCCGTTGCCCCCATGGAGGCGGCGTGGGTGGCAAAGTCGATGGCCGAAGGCTGGGCGTGCACCGTGTGGTCGAGCAGATTGTTGAACTCCGCCCCGCCGGTGCCCATCTGCAACCGGTTGATGCAGCCAAAGCCGCGGTTGTCGGTCACCACGACGGTAAAGCTGATCCCCATCATCGCCGCCGTGGCCATTTCGGAATTGGCCATCATGTAGGTGCCGTCGCCAGTGAAACAGATCACGTCGGCCTGCGGCTGGGCCATCTTGATGCCCATGGCGCCGGCGATCTCGTAGCCCATGCAGCTGAAGCCGTATTCCATGTGATAACTGCCGGGCTTGCCCGCCTTCCAGAGCTTGTGCAATTCGCCCGGCATGGTGCCTGCCGCGCACATCACCACGGTATCGTCGGTCGCCGCGCGCTGCACCGCGCCCACGACCTGCATATCGGTGGCCAGCGCGTTGGTGTCTTTGGGCGCATCGGTCAGGGGATCGACCGCGGCGAACCAGTCGGATTTGAGCGGCCCTGCCCCAACGTCCACCCGGTAGCCATCGAGCGCGCCCGACAGGTCCGCCAGACCGGTGCGGGCATCGGCCATGACCGGCAGCGCGCCGTGCTTGGCGGCGTCATAGGCCTGGACGTTCAGGCTGACGATCCTGCGCGCGGGATTGGCGAAAAGGCCCCAGGATCCGGTGGTGAAGTCCTGAAACCGCGTGCCGATGCCGATGATCACATCCGCCTCTGCGCAGACCGAATTGGCGGGGGTGCCGCCGGTCACGCCGATGGGGCCAAGGTTAAGCGGATGATCCCACGGCAGCGCCGATTTGCCCGCCTGGGTTTCGGCCACCGGGACGCCCGTTGCCTCGGCAAAGGCGCGCAGTTCCTCTGTCGCGCGGGAATAATGCACCCCGCCGCCCGCGACGATCACCGGCTTCTTGGCCTCGCGGATCACGTCCGCCGCGCGGTCCAGTTCGCGCTGATCGGCGCGCGGGCGGCGCTGGTGCCAGACCTGCGGTTCAAAGAAACTGGCAGGGTAGTCATAGGCCTCGGCCTGCAGGTCCTGACACATCGACAGGGTCACCGGGCCGCAATCGGCGGGGTCGGTCATTGTGCGAAAGGCGCGCGGCAGCGCGGTCAGCAGATGTTCGGGCCGAGTGATGCGGTCGAAATAGCGGCTGACGGTCTTGAAGGTGTCGTTGACCGTCGCGGTGCCGTCGCCGAAATCCTCAATCTGCTGGAGCACCGGATCGGGGCCGCGATTGGCGAAGACATCGCCGGGCAGCAACAGCACCGGCAGCCGGTTCACATGCGCCAGCGCCGCTGCGGTGACCATGTTAGTGGCCCCCGGTCCGATCGATGAGGTCACGGCCATCGCCCGGCGGCGGCGCAACTGCTTGGCATAGGCGATGGCGCAATGGGCCATGGTCTGTTCGTTGTGGCCCCGGTAGGTCGGCAGCGTGTCGCGCACGCCATAAAGCGCCTCGCCCAGGCCCGCGACGTTGCCATGCCCGAAGATCGCCCAGACCCCGGCGATAAACGGATCGCCATCCTCATTCATCTGCGCGCCCAGATAGCGCACCAGCGCCTGTGCGGCCGTCAATCGGAGGGTTGTGCCCATTGTCCTGTTTCCTTCGTGACGCGTCCGGGCCGTACCCACGCCTCGCGTGTCGTCCCTGTGGTCTATCCTGTGATTTCGCTCAGCTTCACGGTGCGTCCTTCGGCGACCGAGGCGAGCGCCGCATCGGCCAGCGCCAGCGCCAGCATGCCATCCTGCCCGGTCGTGGGCGGCGAGGTGCCGTTTTCCACCGCCTCGACAAAGGCTGCGATTTCATTGGCATAGGCCGCTACATAGCGGGTCATGAAAAAGTTCAGCAGCGGCGGCGTGCCGAACCCGTCCTTCCCCGCCACCTCGATATTGGCCTCGGCCATGTTGCGGGCACTGACCATGCCCTTGGACCCCAGCACCTCTATCCGCTGGTCATAGCCATAGGTGTCGCGGCGCGAATTGGTGATGACGGCCTGCCGCCCCGATGCGGTGCGCAGGATGACGTTGGCGCTGTCGTAGTCCCCTGCCTCGCCAATCGCTGGATCGACCAGGACCGACGCCTGGGCGGTCACGGTCTCGACCTCCTCTCCCAGCAACCAGCGCGCCACGTCGAAGTCGTGAATCGTCATGTCGCGGAAAAGCCCTCCCGACACCTTGATGTAGTCCAGCGGCGGCGGGCCGGGATCGCGCGAGGTGATGGTGATCATCTCGACCGCGCCGATGCTGCCCGCGTCGATGGCGGATTTGACCGCCCTGAAATCCGGGTCGAACCGACGGTTGAACCCGACCATGAGCGTTGCACCCTCGGCCTCGACCGTCTTCAGGCAGTCCTGTACCCGCGCGAGGCTCAGATCGACGGGTTTTTCGCAGAAGATCGCCTTGCCCGCGCGGGCAAACTGTTCGATCAGGTCGGCATGGGTGTTCGTGGGTGTGCAGATCGCCACCGCGTCCACATCCGCCGCGGCGGCGATGTCGTCAATGCTGCGGATCTCGCAACCGTAGCGGTCGGCGACCGCCGTCGCCGCCTCTGCAACCGGATCGGAGATCGCCACCAGTATGGCACCAGGGTTTGCCGTGACGGCGCGGGCGTGGACCTGGCCGATGCGGCCCGCGCCAAGGATCGCAAATCTGACTGTCATCGGGTGTCCTTTCTTCCCGCGTCTGCCCGCCCCCAACGGCCGGGGCGGCGTCAGCGCACGGCGGATTACTGTGTGGATGTGCCGGCCTCAGGCGGCGTCGGCATATTCGGGTTGGGTCTTGGCGCCGGTGATATAGGCCACGACATCCTGACCGTCGGTGTCTTCCTTGCGCAGGTTCGCGCAGATGCGCCCGCGCCGGAACACCACGATCCGGTCCACCAGGTCCATCACCTGCCGCATGTTGTGGCTGATCAGGATCAGCGGTTCACCTTGTTCCTTGAGCGTGCGGATGATGTTTTCCACCTGCGCGGTTTCCTGCACCCCCAGCGCCGCCGTCGGTTCATCCATGATCGTGAGCTTGGAATGGAACGTCGCGGTGCGCGCAATGGCCACGCACTGGCGCTGCCCGCCCGACATGTTCTGGATGGTGTTGCGGATGTTGGGGATCTTCACGGCGGTCTTTTCCAGCGCCGCGATGGTGTCGGCGCGCATCGCCTTGTAATCGAGCAGGCGAAACGGTCCGAGCCAGTTCCACTTGGTCTTTTCACGCCCCAGAAACAGGTTGTCGGACACGTCAAGGTCGTCGGCCAGCGCGAGGTTCTGGAACACCGCCTCGATTCCCGCCTCGCGCGCCTCGAGCGGGCCTGCGAAATGCACCGGCTTTCCGTCGAACAGCACCTCGCCCCGGGTGCGCTGTTCGACCCCAGTGATCTGCCGCACGAAGGTCGATTTGCCCGCGCCGTTGTCGTCCATGATCGCCACGTGTTCGCCCTTGCGCAGAGTGAAATTCGCGCCCTCGAGCGCATGCACGCCGCAATAGTATTTGGTCAGATCCCGGGTTTCCAGAATGATGTCGCTCATTGTCCGTCTCCTCAAGATCGCGCGGCGGCGCGTTGCTGACGCCATTTGTCCAGCACGACCGCGCTGATGATGATCGCGCCCATGGCCATGATCTGGAAATAGGCGTCGAGCTTGACGTAGGTGAAACCGGACTGGATCACGCCAAAGACCATCGCGCCCAGCACCGTACCGATGATCGACCCGCGCCCGCCGGTAAGGCTGACGCCGCCGATCACCGCCATGGCGATGGCGTAAAGCTCGTAGAAGAGGCCCATGCCGCTCTGCGCTGTGAGGTTCTTGGAACTCAGCACGATGGCGGCAAAGGCCGCCAGCATCGACGCGATCATGTAGACCATGACCTTGTGCCGCTTGACGTTGATGCCAGACATCCGCGCCGCATCCTCGTTCGATCCGATGGCATAGGTGTGTTTGCCATAAACGGTGTAGCGCAACAGCACGTGGCACAGGATCGCCAGCAGGGCGAACCAAACCACCGGCATCATCCCCGCCCCAAGCGCGGCGTAGCCGTCTGTCGGGAAGGATACGGGCTGCCCGCGCGTCCACCACTGCGCGATGCCGCGGCAGATCAGGAACATGCCCAGTGTGGCGATGAAGGGCGGAATGCGGGTAAAGGCGATGAACATGCCGTTGATCGACCCGATGAAAGCGCCGAAGGCCAGCCCCACCATCACCGGCACGATCACCGGCAGGTCGAAGGACCAGGCGCCGAAGACCGCCTTGGGGTTGGGGTTGCCGTTGACCAGTTCGGTCTGCGCAAACGACATCACGATCATCGCCGTCGCGGCCACCAGCGGCCCCGACGAAAGGTCGATCCCGCCCGAGATGATCACCTGCGTCACCCCCAGCGAAATGATCCCGATGATCGCGACCTGCAGGATGATGATCCTCAGCCGCGCTTCGTTGAACACGGTGTCAAAGCGGTCGTTGGTGTCGAACAGAAAGCTTTGCCCGTTCATGTAAGGCAGCAACTGTCCCAGCGCCTCGAAGATCGCGACGATGATGACGAGCGCGAGAAAGATGTTGAGCTCGTTGGGCCATTGCCGTTTGGAGCTTTCGAATTTCAACCCACCGGTCCCGTGCGTGGTCTCTGCCATGTCTGACACTCCTGATCGGTCTGCTGCGGTCTGCTGTGCGCGCCGGGAGGGATGGCGGCAGGGCTGGATCGCCCCGCCGCCGGTCCCGGATCCGCGCGGATCAGTTGCGGTCGAGGAAGTCGTCCAGGTTGGCCGGGGTCACCAGCTTGAACGGGATATAGACCTTCTGGTCCACCTCCTCGCCCCGGGCGAGCGCCAGCGCCGCGTCGACCGACCCTTCGCCCTGGCCGAAGGCATCCTGGAACACGGTCGCGTCCAGATCGCCCGCCTGCATCGCGACAAGCGCGTCCTGCGTCGCGTCCACGCCGACGACAACGACATCTTCCATCGACACGCCGTTGGCCTTCATCGCCTGGATAGCGCCGATGGTCATTTCGTCGTTATTGGCAAAGACCACCTGGAATTCCTCGCCCGAGGACAGCCAGTTGGTCATCAGGTCCTGCGCCTCGTCGCGCGACCAGTTGGCGGTCTGCTCGTCGATCAGGGAAATGAAGTTGCACATGTCCATGCCGATCACGTCCTTGACGTCCTTGGTGCGCTGCACCGCCGCCTGGTTGGACAGCTGACCCATCATCAGATAGCCCGAACCCCCCCCGCATGACCCATCGCGTGCAGCATCTTGCAGGCCTCGAAGGCCGCGAACGTGCCGGATTCGATCTCGTTCGAGGCGACGAAGGCCTGGTTGTCGGGCAGGCTGTCGACGTTGACCGGCTGGCGGTTCACGTAGACCAGCGGCACGCCTGCGCTGGCAGCGGCCTGGCTCATGGCCTCGGTGGCCGAGGTGTCGACGGCGTTGACGATGATCGCATCGACGCCGCTTGCGATGAAGTTGTTGATCTGGTCCAACTGCTTGGCCACGTCGTCCTGCGCATCCTCGACCTGCAGATCGACACCGTCGATGCCGGCGGCATATTCCACCATGCCGTTGCGCATGACGGTCAGAAAGTTGTCGTCGAACCGCGCGATCGACGCGCCGATGGTTTCCGCCATCGCGGTGGTTGACAGCAGCGACACGAGACCTGCGGCAATAAGGGTCTTTTTTTTATCAGTTTCGTCCTCCCAATTCGGTGCCGGCACACCCATTATTCTCTGCCGGTGCCCCCGTCCCCGGGGGCGGTTTCCCTTCGCTCAGGCGGCCTGGGCCCCGATCTGCGAAGAAATGAAATTCAGCGACGCGCGGATCGCGGTTTCGGGATCCGCCAGCGCGTGGGTTTCGGGCGCAAAGCATTCATAGGACACTGGCCCATCGTACCCCGCCTGCACCAATGCGCGCAGCTGCGCGGTGTTGCCCAGCCTGTCCCGCTCATCGACCAGCACGCGGTGCGCGTCCTTCATCTGGTCGAGCGTGAGTTGGGGATCGACCACCCCAGAGATGTGCACGATGCCGGTCTGCTTGGGGTAGATCGGCCCGCCCCCGGCCAGCGCATGGTGGAACGTATCATGCACGATCCGGAACACATGCTCTGCATCCAGCGCCGCGATGGTTTCCACCGTGTCCCGCTTTGAGCGCAGCGAAGACCGCGCAAAGCCGAGCGGTTCGATCAGCGCCACAAGGCCCGCATCCTCGACAATCGGGCGGATCTGCTTGAGCGCGATGCGCAGGTTGGCGTGCCTCTCGCCTTTGCCGGTTCCGGTGCCGTCGTTGCGGGGGATCAGGCTGATCGTCTCGGCGCCGCAGGCCCGGGCGGTGTCGCACAGGGCCCCGACCTCGGCCCCGATGGCATCGGACCAGGTATTAAACGGGTACACCTGGCTTAGCCCGACGATGCGCAACCCGCGGTCACGGGCCATCTGCCCGGCGTCGCCCGCGGCAAGCCCGTCGAAGAGCGGGCGGTCAAGATCATTGCGCAACTCGACCCCGATGCAGCCCAGCAACGCCGCCATGTCCAGCAGCGCGGTAAAGTCGTACCGTGGCAGGGTCATATGATTGAGCGCAAATTTCATCGCCGTCACACCCCCTTCCCCATCTGCGCGGCTTGTCCGTGCCGAGAAATCAGTGCGGCCGCGGGGTGATTCCGTCAATGTTGCGGCGCGTGGTTTGCATCAACCATGATGTTTTTCTGCGCGCGCAGAATGATGGTTTTCCATCACTACAGGATTTCCGGCAGGATGATCCGCGGCTCCAGAAAATGCTGTTCGACCGAGGTCGACATGGGATCGGACGCGGCCCGGATCGCCAGGTCGATCATGCGCTGGCACAGCTCGTCCAGCGGCGTGACGATGGCCATCTGCACGTAGCCGTCCAACAGCGCGGCGCGGCTGTCGGGGGTGATCTCGTTCACGACAAGGCTCACCTTGCCGGGCGGGCGCACCTGGCGTAGCGCGGCAATCGCCCCCTCCATCCCGCCGCCCGCCACATAGATGCCGCGCAGGTCGGGGTAGCGCTCGAGCAGGCTCAGAGTTGCCTCGTAGGTGACCTGCCGGGTTTCGAGGTTGACCAGCGTTTCGAGGGTTTCGAACCCCGAGCCGTGTTCGCGCATGAAGGCGCGAAACCCGACCTCGCGCAGGTCATGCCCATGCCAGCGGTTGCCGCCCACGAAGATCGCGAACCGCCCGGGCGGGGCGATCCGGGTCAGCATCCAGGCCGCCTGCCGCCCGACCTTGAGATTGTTCAACCCTATGTAACTGCGCCGAATTCCCTGCGCAAAGTCGTTCAGAAGCGAAAACACCGGCACATCGCGCGACCGCAATTCGCTGACCACCTTGTCAAGGCTCTGGTGGTTCACCGCCATGGCCGCGACCGCCTGGGATTCCTCTCCCAGACCGCCGATCAGCTCGGCGAATTCCGCCGGCGACTGGGACTGTGCAAAGCGGATGGTCACCCGCCCGCGGATATCGCTGCGAGAAGCCACGGCGCGCTCGATCTTGTCCCGGAACGCCTGAAAGAACGGCTGCCGTTCCTTGAGCAGGAGCACCCCAAGCCGCAGTTCCGGCACGTTGGCGTCGATGCGATAGTCCAACAACCCGCGGGCGTGATAGCCCACGTCGCGCGCCGCCTCGGCGATATTGCGCAAGGTCTCTTCGCGCACGTTCGCCCGACCGTTGAGCGCCCGGTCGATGGTCGCCGTGCTGAGCCCCGAGGCCCGCGCGACATCCTTGATCGTGGCCCGCCGTGCCATGCCAACTCTCCCGCGATTTGTCTGAACGCAGTTCATCACGAATGATGTCTTTTCGGCAGGTCCGGCGTTTCCAGCACCCCGAATTTGCAACTGGTTGCAAAAATCGCCATCCCCCGGTCAGATAGGCAGAGCGGATCAGCACAAAAGGACCCCATGCCAATCACCCTTCAGGATGTGGCGGCGCGCGCGGGCGTGTCGAAATCGGCGGTATCGCGCACCTTCACGCCCGGCGCGTCGGTGTCGGCCAAGACCCGCGCCAAGGTCGAGGCTGCCGCCGCCGAACTCGGCTATTCGCCGAACGTCCTGGCGTCGAGCCTCACGACCGGGCGCACGGCGCTGGTGGGGCTGATCTCGAACAACTTCACCAACCCCTACTTCCTTGAAATCTTCGACCACCTGACCCGCGCCTTGCAAGAGGCGGCACTTCGCCCGCTGCTGATCAACCTCAGCGCCGAAGAGGACGCGGCGAAATCGCTGACGATGCTGCGGCAATACAACGTCGACGGGGTGATCGTCGCGTCATCGACCCTGCCGCCCGACTTTGCCAAGGTGTTCCACGACGCGGGCCTGCCCGTGGTCCATGCCTTCGGCTGGTCGTCCGAGGCGCCGCAGACCGCGCGGGTCAGCATCGACAATGCCCAGGCCGGGCGGTTGGCCGCGCGCACGCTGCTGGAGCGTGGATATGCCAGCGTCGGCTTTCTGGGCGGGCCACGGGATGCGGCGACGACCCGCGACCGACTGCGGGGCTTCGACGCTGAACTGCGCGCCGCCGGGATGGCCCCGACGGTGCGCTATGCCACCGCCTATTCCTATGGCGCGGGCCGCACGGCCATGGGCCACGCGCTGGCGTCCGATCCGACGGTCGAGGCGTGGTTCTGCGGCGACGACGTGATCGCCATCGGCGCGCTGGACGCGGCCCGCGCGGCGGGCGTGACGGTGCCCGACGGCCTGGGGCTGCTGGGCCTCAACGACATGGACATGGCCGCCTGGGACCGGATCGCGCTGACCACGATCCGGCAACCGGTCCGCCGCATCGTCGCCACGTCGGTCGAACTGGTCCGGCAGGGGATCGAGGCCCCCGACACACCGCCGCAGATGGTGCTCCTGCCCTGCACGATGGTCGAGCGCGGCACGCTGCGGCCCAAGCGCTAGCGAAACATCGGCGGTCTGGCGTCGACCCAGGTGCCCTTGGCCTTACCGCTTTCGGCCACGGCAAAGACCGCCGCCATCGACCGCAACCCATCCTCGGCGCGGGGATAAAGGTTCGCGGCGGGGTCCATCGCCCTGCCCTCTTTGTCCGCGCGGATCGCCTCGGCCAGATCGGCATAGATGTTGGCAAAGGCCAGCGGCATGCCCTCGGCATGGCCGATGGTGACACGGGATGTGCGGTCGGCCTCGGGCGACAGGTGCGCCTCTCCGCGTTCGATCACCTGCACACGGCCCCCGAGCGGCATCCAGTAAAGCTGGTTGGGCTGTTCCTGCGCCCACCGCAGACCGCCCTTTTCGCCAAAAACCTGCAGCGACAGCCCGTGCTGGTTGCCAAGCGCGATGGACGAGGTCCAAAGCCGCCCGACCGCGCCGCCGTCAAAGCGCAGATTCAGCATCGCATCATCCTCGAGCACGCGGCTTTCGATGCAGCTGACGGTGTCGGCGCTCAGCCGTTCGACCTGCTGGCCGATCACGAACGACGCCATGTGCAGGGCGTGAATACCGCAATCCGCGAACTGCGCGCTGACGCCGGCCTGTGCCGGATCATAGCGCCAGCGCACCCGCGGATTGTCGGCATCGGCGGCGTCGGCGTGATGGCCATGCGCGAACTCGGCCTTGACCAGCCGGATGCGCCCCAGATCGCCGCGTGCCACCATGGCGCGCATGTGCCGCACGAGGCTGTAGCCGGTATAGCCATAATTCACCGCGCAAATCCGCCCGGTGTCGGCGGCGAGGCGCACGATCTCTTCGCCCTCGTCCACGGTCATGGTCATCGGCTTTTCGCAGAGCACGTGAAACCCCGCCTGCAAGAAGGCCTTCGTGATCTCGAAATGCGTGGCATTGGGTGTGGCCACGGTGACCAGATCGACGCGGTCGTCGCGGGCCTGTTCACCCGCCAGCATCTCCTGCCAGTTGCCATAGGCGCGGTCGGGGGTCAGCCCCAGCCGCTGGCCATAGGCTCGGCCCGCGTCGGGCCGGTGATCCAGCGCCCCCGCGGCAAAGTCGAAATGCCCGTCCAGGCCCGCGCCCAGACGGTGGGCCGGGCCGATCTGGCTGCCCTCGCCCCCGCCGATCATGCCCCAACGCAGCTTTGCCATACGCCTGTTCCTTTCCATGAATGCCCCCGCGCGCGGCGGGTCAGAATCCGATCGCGCGCAGGTAGTCGCGGTTGCGCCGCGCGTCGTCGATGGGCCGCACGTCCAGCGTCGGGTCGCAATCCTGTTCAACGGTGCACCAGCCATCGAACCCCGCGTCGGTCAGCACCTGCCGGACGGCGGGAAAATCGACGTCGCCCTGACCCAGGTTGCAAAAGATGCCCTGCCCGCAAGCCTTGTAGAAATCGGTACGGTTGGCCACGACATCCGCCTTCACCGCCGGGTTGATGTCCTTGAAATGCATGTAGGATATCCGGTCCACATGGCGCTGCATGAAGGCCACGGGATCATAGCCCGCATAGGAATGATGGCCGGTGTCGAAGCAGATTTTAAGCAATGCCGGATCGACCTCGTTCAAAAGCCGCTCAAGCTCGGGTTCGAAATCGACAAAGCCACCGGCATGGGCGTGGATCGACGCGGTCAGACCAAAATCCTCGGTCCCGATCCGGGCCGCGGTTTCGATGCGCTGCACGAAGGCTTTCCATTCGTCAGCCCCCATCTGTTCGGCTTCATCGGCTCGGCCCGCCGTCGGCGCGCGGCGGGGCGAAATGGAATCGATGAGCACGAAATGCTGCGCCCCGTGCGCGGCCAGCGACCGCGCCGTGCGGGTCGCGCCATCGACCACGTCATCCCATTTCGCCGCATCGTGGAAGGGCCGGAACACCACCCCGCCGATCAGCGTCAGCCCGTGTTCCTCCAGCGCCTCGCCCAATTCCGACGGGTCTTCGGGCATATAGCCGACAGGGCCCAGCTCGATGCCGGTATATCCCGCTTCGGCGCAGTCGCGCAGCACCTGCCGCCAGGGCGGATTGCGCGGATCCCCCGCGAATTCAACCCCCCAGGAACAGGGGGCGTTGCCGATCCGGATGGTCATTCTGTGCGCTCCTGCATCTCGCTGACATTGACCCAGCCGCCCCGCGCGGCCGAGGCATGCACGGCCTCGATCACCTCTGCGACGTCAAGACCGTCGCGGAAGGTGGACCAGACCGGCTGACCGCTGTGAATGGCGGTCAGGAAATCCTTGGCTTCGATGATGATCTGATCCTGATAGCCCGTCCCGTGGCCCGGCCCCTGGCAGAACGGCAGGTAGTCGGGATGCGCCGGGCCGGTCAGGATCTTGCGAAAACCGCGCGTCGCCTCGGGCCCGTCGGCCAGGTAAAGCCAGACCGCGTTCTGATCTTCCTGATCGAACCGGATTGCGCCCTTTGTACCCATGATTTCATAGGCATAGCCCATCTTGCGCCCAGTTGCCACGCGGCTGGAATAGATGTGCCCCATCACGCCAGACGCAAAGCGGCACATGATCTGGGCGTGATCGTCGTTGTCGACCGTGCCGCCGGGGCGGTCGCGGTGCACGGTTTCCACCTCGGCACAGACCCGCGCCACCGGCCCCATGAGCGCCAGTGCCGCGTTGATCGGATGCGGGGCCAGATCGCCCATGTTGCCGTTGGCCTGCCCGCGACAGCGCCAGTTGAAGGGCGCGTCGGGATCGGCCAGGAAATCCTCGGTATGTTCGGAGCGAAACCAGGTGATGTCGCCGATGGCGCCCTCGGCCAAAAGCTGGCGCACGAACTGGCTCGCGGGCGTGCGGATGTAGTTGAAGCCGGTCATGGTGACCACGCCCGACGCCTCGGCCGCGGCGACCATGGCGCGGGCATCCGCGATCGTGTCGGCCAGCGGCTTTTCACAGAAAACCGGCTTGCCCAGGGCCAGCGCGGCTTCGGCGATGGCGCGGTGGGTGTCCTGGGGGGAGGCGATGATCACCGCCTCGACCCGCGGATCATCCACCAGTGCGCACCAGTCGGCGGCCGCGCGATCGAACCCGAAAGCGGCGCGGTACCGCTCGGCACTCTCGGCGCTGGAGGCGGCGATCATCTCGAGCCGGGGTCGCAGGGCGGTGCCAAAGACGGCGCCCACCGACGCCATGGCCACGGCATGCGCCTTGCCCATGTAACCGCCCCCGACGATGCCGATTCCGATCTCGGTCATGTCGCCCCTCCCGTGGCTTTGCAACCGGTTGCAAAATGTGTATCGTCGGGATCGGAACGGTGCAACTCGAAACGAAGGTGGCCATGAAAGATCTGTCCCGCCTGCAGGGCAAGGGGTTCCTTATCATCGGGCGTGCGGGCATGGATTTCTATGCCGATCCGCCCGGCACCCGGCTGGAAGAGGCCACACGATTCACCGCAGCCCTTGGCGGATCGTCGGCCAATATTGCCGCCGGTCTGTGCCGTCTGGGCTGCGACGCGGCGCTGGTCACCTGCGTGTCCGATGACGCCATCGGGCGCTATTGCCTGGGCCAGCTGGACGCCTACGGAATCGACCGCCGTCATGTGCGGTCGGTGGGCGGTGAGGCGCGCAACTCGCTGGCGGTGGTGGAAACCCGGCTGCAGGACACGCAGTCGGTGATCTATCGCAACGGGGCTGCCGATTTCGCCATGACGCTGGCCGATGTGGAGGCCCTGCCCTACGCCGGGTTTTCGGCGCTGGTCACGACCGGTACGGTGCTCGCGGCAGAGCCTTCGCGGGGCGCCGCCTTTCATGCGTTCGAGCGGGCCAATGCCGAGGGGCTGCCGGTGATCTTCGACGTCGATTACCGCCCCTATTCCTGGGCCTCGGCGCAGGAGGCATCGGACGTCTATTCCCGCGCCGCGGCGCTCTGCGACATCGTGATCGGCAACGATGTGGAGTTCGACTTCATGGCCGGTTCGGCGGGGAAAGGCCTGGACAAGGCGCGGTACCTTCTGGCCGAGGGCGCGCAGATCGTTATCTACAAGATGGGTGAAAAGGGCGCGATCACCCTCACGCCAGAGGGCGAGACACGCACCGGCATCTACCGGACAGAGGCGCTGAAACCCACAGGCGCTGGCGACAGTTTCATGGCCGGCGTCCTGTCGTCGCTGGCCGAAGGCCGCGACCTGGCAGAGGCCGTGCAGCGCGGATCCGCCGCCGCCGCGATGGTCGTGGCCCGCGTCGGCTGTGCCCCCGCGATGCCCACGCCGGACGAACTCGCCGACTTCATGGCGCAGGCCAGCATGCGCCCAACCTGACAGGAGCCTTCATGCACATTCCGCCCTTCGACAACGCCAACCAGCCCATCGTGGATGTGGATCACCCGCTCGTGCCGCTGAACTACTTCAACATCGTCAATCTGCGCGCGGGCGAGGTGTTCGACTACCGCCTCGACGGGTACGAGACCTGCATCGTGCCCGCCACCGGCACCGTCACCGTCGAGACCGGAGGCCAGACTTTTGCCGATATCGGGCATCGCGGCACGGATGTCTGGGACGGCGATCCCGAAGGCGTCTATGTCCCCACCGACACCGGCGCGCGCATCACCGCGCGCACCGATACCGAGGTGTTCGTTGCCGGGGCCAGGTTCGCCGAAACGCTCAAACCCTTCGCGGTGCGCAAGGACGATCTGGACCTCGTGCAATACGGCAGCGACGACACCAAGACCCACCGCAAGATCAAGCATATCCTGGGGGCCGGTCATCACGACCGCGTGGGCCGGTTGCTGGTGTCCGAGTTGTTCACCGTCGGCGCGGGTGGCTGGTCTGGCTTTCCGTCGCACAAGCACGACACCGACCGCCTGCCGGACGAGACGCGCCATGACGAGACCTATAACTTCCGCTTCAAGCCCGACTACGGGTCCGGGCTGCAAATGCTGCAGCGGGAAGACAACGAACCGGGTGACGCCTATCACATCATGAACCGCTCGACCGTGCTGATCGACAAGGGCTATCATCCCTGCTGCGCCCTCCCCGGCTACGAGATGTATTATTTCACCATCCTGGGCGGCCTCTCGCAGCGCTCGCTCAAGCAGTATTTCCAGCCGACCCATGCCGAACAGTTGCATACCATTCCGGGGATCATGGACATGGTGGCCAAGTTCAAATGACCCGCGCCACGCTGTCCCAGGTGCTGCAACCCGCGCTGCGGGGCGGCCATGCGGTGGCGGGGCTGGTCTGCCTAGGGTGGGAAGATGCCCGGGCCTTTGTCGCGGCGGCCGAGGCCGAAGCCGCGCCGGTGATCCTGCAAGCGGGCCCCGGCGCCCGCAGGCACATGCCGCTTCCGGTCTGGGCCGCGATGTTCCATGCCTTGGCCGATGCGGCGACGGTGCCGGTCGTGTCGCATCTCGACCACGGTCAAAGCGCTGTGGAGTGCGAAGAGGCCATAAGGCTCGGCTTCACCTCGGTCATGTTCGACGGGTCGCGCCTGCCGCTGGACGACAATATCGCGCAAACCCGCGCGGTGGTCGAGATGGCCCATGCCGCGGGCGTGTCCTGCGAAGGCGAGATCGGGTTCGTGGGCTATCAGGACGGGGCCGAGGGCCTTGGCACCGACCCGGGCGAGGCCGCGCGGTTTGCTGCGGAAACCGGCGTCGATGCGATGGCTGTGTCCATCGGCAACGTACATCTGCAGACCGACCAGGCGGCGCAGATCGACAGGGACAAGCTGGCCGCCATCGAGGCCGCAACGGATGTGCCGCTGGTCATACACGGCGGGTCCGGCCTGCCGCATGCGCTGCGCCGCGATCTGGCCCGGCAGACGGCGGTCTGCAAGTTCAACATCGGCACCGAGTTGCGCATGGCCTTCGGCGCCGCCCTGCGCGACACGCTTGCGGCGCAGCCCCACACCTTCGACCGGATCGCTCTGCTGTCGGCGGTCGAACCTGCCCTGACCGACCGCGCCCGCGCCGTCATCCGGGATTTGCGCTAAACCTCGATCCAGACGCGCCCACCCTCAACGCGCGTCTTGTAGGTGTTGAGGTTCACGCAGGCAGGCGCGCGCAGCGCCTCTCCGGTGCGGTAATCGAAAGTGGCGTTGTGCTTGGGGCATTCGATCTCGTACGCCATGACCAGCCCCTCCTCCAGATGCACCTGCTCATGCGTGCACAGACCGTCGGTGCAGAAGAACGCGCCATCGGGGCTGTGGTAGATCGCAAAGGTCCGGCCGTCGTGATCGAAACGGATCAGGTCCTCTTGGTCGATGTCGTCGGTCGCGCAGGCGTCGATCCAGGGCATGGGGGGCCTCCTTTCGCTTGGGGGTCGGCGTCACTCGGCAGCGGTGCCCAGGGCGGCGCTGTGAAAATCCTCGCGGTAGGGCCGGGCCGAGGCCGGCAGATCGCGCTTCAGGAACACATCCTCATAGGCCAGTTGCCGCCAGAGCACCGGAAGGATTTCGGCATAAGCGTCCCAGATCGAGGTGTTCGCGGGCGGCAGGTCATGCTTGATGGCGGCGTGAAGCTCCGGCAGGCGGTGGTAAGGCACCATCGGGAACATGTGGTGTTCGACGTGGTAGTTCATGTTCCAGTAGATGAACCGCGACACCGGGTTGATCAGCACCGTACGGGAATTCAGCCGATGGTCGGTCACGTTCTCGGCCAGGCCCGCGTGCTGCATGATGCCGGTCAGCACATGGTGCCAGGCGCCGTAAAGCCGCGGCAGGCCGATCACCATCAGCGGCAGGATCGACCCCAGCGCCAGCGCCAGGCCGATCGTCGCCGCATAGATCGCCACCCAGATGCGCGCCACGCGGATCACCTTGGGCTGTTCGCCATTGGGGATATAGGCCGCCTCTTCGGGGTGAATGCGGCCAGACGCGTTGAAAAGCATCCGCCGCCAGCCGTTCCAGGCGTCGAAGAGGCCAAGGAAGTTCAGCGCGATCCGGAACAGCGCCGGGGGTCGCATCGCCACGATCTCGGGGTCGCGCCCGACGATGATCGTGTCGGTGTGGTGGCGGGCATGGCTCCACCGCCAGGACACCGGGTTGCGGACCATGCAAAAGCTCGCGATCTGGTAAAGCCAGTCGTTGTGGCGCCGGGTCTTGAAGGCGGTGCCGTGCGAACATTCGTGCCAGCGCGAATCCATGGCCGAGCCGTAGAGCACGCCGTAGGCCAGCCAGAACGGTGCCGCCCACCATGACGGCCAAAGCGCGATGCCGAGGCCCGCAAAAAGGATCATCGCCCGAACAGCAGGATGGTGTCGCGGATCGCGGGCTGGTCGCTGCGCTGCATCAGCGCCTTCATCTGCTTGCGCGGCACGTCGGTGTGATACCACGCCGCCGCCGCAAGGCCTGTGTCGACGGCGCGCCGTGCATCCGGGCCCAGAAGCGAATAGTCGCGCTGTGTCCTGGCCGTCTCCCCTGCGGTTGCTTCGATTCAGGCTAGACCTGGGATGCACGCTGGGAAAAATTTCCCGATGCTGATACCATCAAATCACATCAGTTGCGCCGCCAGGATTGATGGAATCACATCAGGAGCCCCGATTGCCCCGCAGACCGACCATCTTGGACCTTGCCCGGGCCGCCGGTGTCGGCACCGCGACGGTCGACCGCGCATTGAACGGGCGGGCCAACGTGTCGGCCCGCAGCAAGGCCGCCATCGCTGCTGCGGCAGAACGGATCGGCTACCACCTGCCCCCGGCGGCGGCGCTGACCGCCCCTGCCCGGCCCGACATCACGCTGGCCTTCGTGCTGCACAAGCCGTCGCAGGAATTTTACCGCCGGTTCGCAGATGAACTGAACGCCGCCTGCGCCGACTGCCGCACCGCACAGGTCACCCCCGACATCCGCTTTGCCGCGTCGCAGGCGCCCGACGATTTCGCCGACGCCATTTCCGCAGCGGCCCGCGCCGGACAGGCCGTCGCCGCCACCGCCATCAACCACCCCACCCTGTCGCGGCTGGTAGAGACGCTGGCGGCCCGGGGCACGGCGGTCTTTCCGCTGCTCAACGACTTTGCCGGGCGGGCCGGGGCCGGATACGTGGGGATGGACAACCTCAAGGTCGGGCGCATCGCGGGATGGATGATGGCGACGCAGCTGCAACGGCCCTGCCGGGTCGCCATTTGCGTCGGCGGCGCGCGCTGGCACGGCCAAGGTCTGCGCGAGGCGGGATTTCGCAGCGCGCTGCGCGACACCGGCCCGCAGATCGACCTTGCGGACACGATCGTGAACCTTGAAACTCGCCAGGTGACCTATGAGGCGACGCTGAACCTGCTGGAACGCCACGCCGATCTGGCCGGGATTTATGTCGCCGGTGGCGGGATGGAGGGCGCCATTGCCGCCCTGCGCGAGGCGCGCCCGCCGGGCAAGGTCGCGCTGATCGTCAACGAGTTGACCGCCGAAAGCCGCGCGGCGCTGGCCGACCGCTATGCCATCATGGCCATCGCCACCCCGTTGCAGCAGCTTTGCCGGGCGCTGGTCGACCGGATGGTCGCCGTGGTGCAGGCCGCCGACAAAACACCGCCCGCGCCATTGCTTTTTGAGCCGCAGCTTTACCTGCCGGAGTCGGTCTGAGCTGGGATCACAGCTTGGACGAGATCACCCCGGTGGCAAAGCCGCCCATGCGCAGCTCGCCGAACAGGCGCTGATATTCGATCTTGGGGCAGCGGTCCTGGATGACGTCGATGCCCTGCGCTTCGGCCTTTTGCGCGGCGTCGGCATGGGTCACGCCGATCTGCATCCAGACCGTGCGCAGCTTTGGCAGATGCGCCAGCGCCTGGTCGACGATCTCGGGCACCGCCTCGGGGCGGCGGAAGATATCGACCATATCCACCGGCTCGGAAATCTCGGACAGGTCGGCGCGCACGGTCTGGCCGAACAGCCTCTCGCCCGCATGGCCGGGGTTCACCGGGATCACTGTATAGCCCTTGAGCCCAAGGTAGCGCGCCACGTAATAGCTGGGCCGCACCGGGTTCATCGACACGCCCACCACGGCGATCACCTTGGTGCGGTTGAGGATGTCGCGAAGATAGGCGTCAGAATAGCTCATGCCGCCACGCTACACCGCGCCGGTGCCAGGCAAAAGGGCGATGTGGCGCGGCTAGCTGTCGGCCACGGTGATTTCCGGCTGCAGGCCAAAGACCTTGGCCAGTTGCGACAGGCGTTCCTTGACCGCATCGCTGTCGGGCACATCCGAATCGGCGCTGATTTCGAGCCGGATGGCCTCGGCCCCGATGTGCAGCCGGGCTTGGCCCAGGATGGCGGGCACGCTGGCGGAAAAACGGTGCCCGAGCAGTAGCGCGCGGCCCAGGAATTCGGCCTGTTTCAGCTCGGCCGCCGAAAGGATGTCCATCGCCGCGGTGTCGAGCTTGGCGGGTTTGCCGCCGTACCGCGCCATGACGGCGGCGGCCACATAGGCGCGTTCGGGATGGGTAAGGCCGATAAAGGGAAACTGCAGGATGCGCGCGAAGCTGTGGCTGGCGCGAATCTTCTGGTGATCGCGCCAGGCGATGTCGGTCAGCGCGCAGACGGCCATGCGGATGCGCCTGTCACTTTGCACCTCTCCGGGGAACAGCTCCTCGGTCCAGCGGGCCAGCGCCTCGGGGAAGTGAGGCACGCGCGCGCCGGGCAGGCCTGCGGCCAGCGCCCCTTCGATCAGCGGATCGCGATATTGTTCGTCGGTATCCAGTTGCGCGTAAAGCCAGCCTTCGCGCAGTCCCAGCGCCGAAAACACCACCTGGTCGGGTTTGAGTTTGCGCAGCACCCGCCACATCACCATGGCCGAGGCCGACAGCGTGTCGATCCGGCGGCTTGGCACGTCGGGCAGTTGCGCCACCTCTTCCAGCGTCATCTTTGCGATGGATTTCGCCAGGTCCGCCACCTCGCCCGCGGGCAGGGTATAAGCATGCACCACCGCGATGGGCCAGGAGTTCATCGCCATGTGCACCCGCGCCAGCGCCCGCCAGCCGCCGCCGACCGCGTAGAACGTGGGTTCGGTCAGCATCGGCGGCAGGTCGCTGCGCAGGATGTCGTCGATGCGCTTTTTCGCGGCATCGAAACCCTCGCGCATCATCGCACGCACCGGCAGCGCGCCCAGCGGCATGCTGACCTTGCGATCACCGACCCGGTCCCCCAGCGCTTCGGCAATCTCAAGGCTTCCGCCGCCGACATCACCGACCAGCCCGCGCGGCTGAAACAGCCCCGAGATCACCCCGAAGGCGGCATATGTCGCCTCTTCCTCTCCAGAAAGCAGCCGGGGGGAAAAGCCGGTTTCCGCCTTGATCCGCGCGATGAGGTCGGGCCCGTTCTTGGCCCGCCGCATCGCTTCGGTCGCGATGACATCGACGCGGGTGACGCCCATGGCATCGGAAATCGCGCGGAACCGCAGCATCGCATGCACGGCACGGTCCATCGTGTCCTGGGTGAAATGGCCGTCATCGTCGATGCCATCGCCAAGCGCCACCAGCGATTTTTCGTTGAAGCGGGGAAACGGCGCGCGGCTCAGATCGTCGTAGACCACCAGCCGCATGGAGTTCGATCCGACGTCGATGACGCCGTAATGTTCGGCCTCGCGCGCCTGAAACCGGGCGGTGTCGATCTCGATGGTACGCGGGTCGAAATGCGGCGTGACGGCGCCTCCGATAGGCATGTGGCTTCCTCCCTCGTTTGGGAAAGACCCTAGCACGCCAAGGCCAAACGGAAACCGGCATTCGGGATTGCGGGCAGTCTGACAAACGTCCAGACAAGAAAAAAGCGCCCAAGAAAATCTTGGGCGCCAGTACGGAACGAGGGACAGTGAAGGTCTCGCGGGGGTTCCGGACCCGCGGACATGAAAAACAGATAGGAAGGCCCTGCCTGGTTTAAAGGCGGGTCGCGAAAGCGTGATCGTTTACGCAGGTTTGCGCCTTATTCCGCGGCAATCCGCCCCTCTTGGAGCATGCTCCAGACCCTTTGCGGGGTGAACGGCATATCGGCCTGCCGTACGCCCCGCGCCCAAAGCGCATCCTGCACCGCGTTGGCCACCGCCGCCAGCGCGCCCACGGTCCCGGCCTCGCCACAGCCCTTCATGCCCATGGGGTTGGCGGTCGACGGCACCGGTTCGGTGTCAAAACCGATCATCGGGACGTCGCCCGCGCGCGGCATCGCATAGTCCATGAAGCTGGCCGACAGAAGCTGCCCCTCGTCGTCATAGACCACCCGTTCGGCCAACGCCTGTCCGATGCCCTGCACCACCCCGCCGTGCACCTGGCCCTCGGCCAGCATCGGGTTGATCAGGTTGCCGAAATCGTCGACGACCGTGTAGCGGTCAACACGCACCTCGCCGGTTTCGGGGTCGATCTCGACCTCGGCCACATGGGCGCCGTTGGGAAAGCTGCGCGCGGGCAGTTGCGATGTCGCCTGATGCACCAGCAGATCGTCGCGGCCCTTGTCGCGGGCCATCTCCGCCACCTCGAGCATGGTGGGCGTGAGGTTCGACCCCTCGGCACGGAACCGTTCGTCGTCAAAGCTGACGACGCTTGGGTCCACACCCGCCTCTTCGGCCACGAAGGCGCTGAATTTTTCGACGATATCGGCCACCGCGGTCAGCGTCACGTTGGTCTGGACCGTCACCGAACGCGACCCGCCGGTGCCGCCGCCGTTGGCGATGCGGTCGGAATCGCCCTGCACCACCTCGATCCGGTCGGCGGGAATGCCGGTCTGGTCCGACAGGAACTGCGCAAAAACCGTTTCGTGCCCCTGCCCGTTGCTTTGCGTGCCGACGTAAATCAGCGCGCCGCCGTCTTCGGTGAATTCGATCTTCACATCCTCGGACGGGGCGCCCAGGATGCTTTCGATGTAATAGCAAAGCCCCTGCCCGCGCAGCATGCCCCGCGCTTCGGACGCGCGGCGGCGATCGGCAAACCCGTCGCGGTCGGCCTTGGCGGCGGCATGATCCAGCACCCGGGGGAAATCGCCCACGTCATAGGTTTCCCCCACCAGCGTCTTGTAGGGAAACTGGTCCGGCTGGATGAAATTGCGGCGGCGCAGTTCCCACGGGTCGACGCCCAGTTCGCGCGCGGCGCGGTCCATCGCCCGTTCCAGCGCATAGATCGCCTCGGGCCGGCCGGCGCCGCGATAGGCATCGACCTGGGTGGTGTTGGTATAGATGCCTTCGACCTGCAACCAGACGGCGGGAATGTCGTAAACCCCTGTCAGGACACGGGAATAAAGCTGCGACTGAATAAGCTGGCCGAAGTTGGAGTTATAGGCGCCCAGGTTTGAGGTGGTGCGGGTGCGGAACCCGGCCAGCCGGTGATCGGTGTCGAACGCCAGTTCCAAGGTCGAGATCAGGTCGCGGCCCGCGTTGTCGGTCAGCATCGCCTCGCCCCGGTCGGACATCCAGCGCACCGGTCGTCCCAGCACCCGGGTGGCATGGCAGCAGACGTGGTATTCGGGATACGGCATGCCTTTCATGCCGAAGCCACCGCCGACATCTGGGTTGGTGACGCGCACCTGGTCCTCGCTCAGCCTCAGTGCGCGCACCAGATCGGCCTTCATGCCCCAGACGCCCTGGCCGTTGAAGGACAGATGCAGCCGATCGCCGTCCCATTCGGCGAAACAGCCGCGCGGTTCCATCGAATTGCAGATGATCCGGTTGTCGGACACCGTCAGGCTCACGGTATGCGCAGCGCTGTCGAACGCGGCCTTGGTCGCCGCCTCGTCCCCCAGCGCCCAGTCAAAGGCGCGGTTGTCTGGCGCTTCGGGATGCAGGGCCTCGCCGCCGGGTTCGAGCGCGGTGTGCACCGGCAGATCGTCATAGTCGAACGCGATCAGCTCTGCCGCGTCGCGGGCCTGATCCAGCGTTTCGGCAAAGACCGCGACGACCTGTTCGCCGACAAAGCGCACGCGGTCCTTGGCCAGCAGCGGGCGGACCGTGTGGGCCCCCATGCTGCCGTCGCGGTTCTTGATGAGCACAGCCGACATGCCCAGTTCCACCCCCGCCTCTTCCAGATCGGCGGCGGTCAGCACGAGGGCCACGCCTTCGGCCTCGCGCGCCGCGGATACGTCCAGTCCCGTGATCTGCGCATGCGCGACGGGCGAGCGAAAAAAGGCGCAGTGCAGGGCATCTTTCGGCGCGATATCATCCACATAGCGCCCCTTACCGGTCAGGAAGCGATTGTCCTCGACCCGTTTGACCGACTGGCTTTTGCCGAACTTGTCCATGAAACGCCCCTTCTGCTGTGCAGTCAGGACATTAGAGGCTGGTCTTCGCGTGTCCAGTCCCCGCGGCCAGGGTAACGATGCGTTCCGCCCCGTATCCGTTGAACCGGGTTCCCAATGTGCGGGAATAGGCGCCCATCCCTGCAATCAGCAGGTGATCCCCTTCGGCAATATCCGACGGCAGCGGCACCGCGTCCGGCACCCGGTCGAGCGAGTCGCAGGTCGGCCCGAAGACGGTGAAGGCGCGCCTCTCTCCGCTGGGCAACGGACGGCCGCCGCGCAAGACGGTGATCCGGGGGCTCGCGGGCAGGTCGCGCCATTCGGCCAGCGCGCCATAGAGCCCGTCGTTGAGCGTCACCGCATCCTTGGACACCGCCTTGACCCGCAGCGCGAGCGTAAAGGCTTCGGCCACCATGGCGCGGCCCGGCTCGCACACAAGCCGCGGCGGAGTGGCGCCAAAGGCGTGCTGCACCGTTTCGGCGATGGCGGCGAAGACCGCGCCCAGATCCGGCGCCGCGCCTGCCCGGTGCGATGCGAAACCGCCCCCGACGTTGAGCCGCGCCAGCTGCACGCCAGCCGCCTTGGCCACGTCCGCCGCGGCGCGGATATAGGCGCGCCACAGGTCCGGCGCGTCGCATTGGGTGCCGGGGTGAAAGGTCATCGACGGGGTGAGGCCCCGCGCCTGCACCGCGCGAAGCAGGTCCGCCGCGAGGGTCGCATCGGCGCCGAATTTCGACCCGAAATCATAGGCCGCGCCGGTCAGCGGCAGTTTCAGCCGCACCGCCACCTCGCTGCGTTTCGGGATCTCGCCCAGCTTGTCCAGCTCTGACCAGCGGTCCACCGACCAGGAGGTCACGCCATGTTCTATCCCTTGGGCGATTTCCAGCTGCGACCGCACCGGATTGTGGAAATGCAGCGCCGCCGTCGGACAGGCCGCGCGCACCGCCACCATTTCGGGCACCGACGCCACGTCGAATGCGCGCAGTCCCGCCGCCACGAGGTTGTCCAGCACGCAGGCCGCCGGATTGGCCTTGACCGCATAGGTCACCGTCCCGGGAAAGTCCGCCTGGAACCGCGCGGCCGTCGCCTGCAGGACGCGGGGGTCGAAAAAGAACACCGGATCATCCGGTGCCTCGCGCATCAGCCAGAGCCGGGGATCGCTCAGAAACGCCTGTTGTGTGACCATCTGCCTTGCCTCGTTTTGTTGGTCTTATGGGACCAGTCTGGGCCGGTCTCTTGCCGGACGGCAGTGGCAGATGGTACCTATCGATTCATTCTTTCGGCAGATTGACGGACAACCCATGCAGATCGACGAAACCGACCAACAGCTTATCGCGCTTCTGTCGCAGGATGCCCGCGCGCCGGTGGCCGATATGGCCCGGCGTCTGGGCATCGCGCGCACGACCGTGCAGGCGCGCATCGACCGGCTGCAGGCGCGCGGCGTCATCGCCGGATATACCCTGCGCCTGGGCGCCGCGCACAAGGCCCCGATCCGCGCCACGGCGCTGGTGTCGATCGAACCGCGCGCCGCCGCCGCCGTGCTGGCGCGGCTGCAATCACTGCCGGGGGTCGAAACTGTGCACACCACCTCTGGCCGGGTCGATCTGATCGTCACCCTGCGCGCCCAAAGCACCGAGGCGCTGGATGACACGCTCGACCGGATCGGCGAGGCGAAAGGCGTCAGATCATCGGAAAGCCTGATCCATCTGAGCACGAAGATCGACAGGTCGGCCTGACCGGCCCCAAAGCGTCAGACACCCACGTCGGGGCCGAAACACATCATCGGCTCATCGTCCTGGCGCGCCTCGTACAACGATGTCGCGGTGGGGTCGTTTTCGAAGATCGCCCGCAGGCCCGACCCTTCGCGGAAGAATGACCAGCATTGCGGGGTCGGGTTGTCCTCATAGACAAAGCAGATCTGATCCGCCTCTTCATACCAGAACCCGTCCTTGCACTTGCCATCGAGGAAGGACCATTGCACCTGCCGGTTCTCGAGATAGCGCTCGACACCGTAGGCTTGGCCCGCCTGCCCGAAATAGAGCGTCTTTCCGGTGACATAGGCCTCGAACTCTGCACCGCTCATGGCGGTTTGGGCAAAGCTGGCGCTGGCGCTCAGCAGACCGGCGAGGATGAAGGCAAGACGTTTCATGCAGTGCAGTCTGAAACGACGGCGCGCGGGGCGCAACCGCGATTGCTCAAACGTGATCGAAATCACCCGACCAACGGCGCGCGCGCCTGTCCATGAGGCGCCGCCACACCGGCGGCAAAAGCGCCAGCACCGCCATCACCGGCAGCGAATGCGGCAGGATCGGCATCGCCTCCCGGTCGAGCGTCAGCCCGGGAAAGGGTTTCGCAGGCTTGGCATGATGGTCGGAATGGCGCGGCGCGTTTAGCATCAGCGCGCTGGAAAACCCGTGCGGCGCGTTCCAGCTGTGCGCCGGGCCGACAGGTTCCCACCGGTCCCCCCGTTGCCGCCGCCGTAGCCCGTAGTGCTGCACGTAATCCGACAGCAGAAGCTGCGCCTGCGCATAGATCGCCAGCGCCAGCAGCCAGAGCACCCCGGCGATGCCACCCAGCCCCCAGGCCAGCGCCAGCGAGGCCGCGGCGCCTGCGCCATAAGCGAGGTAAGGATGCAGGCCCCCGCCGCCCCTGCGCGCACGCATCGCGCTGTCGGCCCGGTAGCCTTCGCGAAAGGAACCGACCCAGGCCCGCAGGGCGAAGCGATAGAATCCTTCGCCCAGACGGGCGGAATTGGGGTCGCGGTCGGTGGCCGCGTGAATGTGGTGCACCCGCGGATGGGCCGAGGCGTGGTGCCCGAAGAGGATCGAGGCATAGACCAGCACCCCCAGCCTGCGCACGCCGCGTTCGGGCTGGTGAATAAGCTCGTGCGCGTTGGAATTGCTGACCTGGCCCAGGAACAGCGCCAGCGCCACAAAGCTCAGCCCGGTGTTGACCGGCCCCAGCGTGCCTTGCGCCAGCACCGCCACCCCGCCGTAAAGCAGCGGGAAATGCACCAGCCCCAGCACCAGCGACAGCCCGCGGCCGGCGGGAAATTCCTGCCCCTCGGGCGCGTCGGGTGCTGCAAAGGCGGCGATCCGGTCCATGCAGAATGTGAAGACCGTCACGTAGAGCAGCGCCAGAAGCGGCCAGACGCCGCCAAGGGTCAGCGCCAGCGCCAGAAGCCCGGCCAGCCCCAGCGTGATGAGGGTGAATCGCGTCACGTGCCTGCCTGTCCTTCCGCCCTATCCAAATGGCTGCCTTAAGCCCGGTGCCGGGCCATGGTAGTCCTATCGGAAAATTCCGTCACGCATGGGACGAAACCGCGACAAATTCGGGCCGCTTCGCGAGGGCTTTGGGTCGTTTTTGGTCTCGCGCGCCACCAACACTTCGCTAGGGTGCGCGAAACCGCTGGATAGAGGGGCCGGACATGGCACTGGACGAACGCAAGGGTGTGTGGAAACGCGGCAAGGGCAAGGGCCGTGTGCATACCAAGGGCCGACCGCTCGAGGATGACGCCTGGGCCGAGGTTCAGGCGCTTTTGGGCGACGCCCCGCGCCGCCGCGACTTGCTGATCGAGCATCTGCATCTGCTGCAGGATGAGTTCGGCCACCTGTCGGCCCGCCACCTGCGCGCCCTGGCCGAGGAAATGCGCCTGTCGATGGCCGAGGTCTACGAGGTCGCGAGCTTCTACGCGCATTTCGACATCGTGAAGGAAGGCGAAACACCGCCCCCCGCGCTGACCATCCGGGTCTGCGATTCGCTGTCCTGCGAACTGGCGGGGTCCGAAGCGCTGCAAAAGGCGCTGGAGGATGGGCTTGATCCGTCCGAAGTGCGCGTGGTGCGCGCGCCCTGCATGGGCCGCTGCGACACCGCCCCGGTGCTGGAACTGGGCCACGCCCATATCGACCACGCCACCCCGGAAAAGGTGAGGGCCGCGATCGAGGCGGGCGACACCCATGCCCATATTCCAGACTACCAGGACTACGCGGCCTATGCCGGGGACGGCGGATACGAAACCCTCAGGTCCCTGCGCGACGGCGGCGACTGGGAGGCGGTGCAGCAAAAGGTGCTTGATTCCGGGCTGCGCGGCCTGGGCGGCGCGGGCTTTCCGTCGGGCAAGAAATGGGGCTTTGTCCGGGCCAATTCCGGCACCCGCTACCTGGCCGTCAACGGCGACGAGGGCGAACCGGGCACCTTCAAGGATCGCTATTACCTTGAGCGTGAACCGCATGTTTTCCTTGAAGGAATGCTGATCGCCGCCTGGGCGGTCGAGGCCGAAACCTGCTTTGTCTACATGCGCGACGAATACCCCGCGGTGATCGAAATCCTGCGGCGCGAGATCGCGGCGCTGGAAACCGCGGGCGTGGTGACGCCGGGATATATCGACCTGCGCCGCGGCGCGGGCGCCTATATCTGCGGCGAGGAATCCGCGATGATCGAAAGCATCGAGGGCAAGCGCGGCATCCCGCGCCACCGCCCGCCCTATGTGGCGCAGGTGGGTATCTTCGACCGCCCGACGCTCGTGCACAATGTCGAAACGCTCTACTGGGTGACCAGGGTCTGCCGCGAAGGGCCCGAGGTGCTCAACAGCACCGAAAAGAACGGGCGGCGCGGGCTGCGGTCCTATTCCGTATCGGGCCGCGTGAAAAACCCCGGCGTCTACCTGCTGGCGGCAGGTTCGACCATCACCGACATCATCGAAGCCGCGGGCGGAATGCTCGATGGCCATACGCTGAAGGCCTATCAGCCGGGCGGGCCGTCGTCGGGGCTGCTGCCCGCGTCGATGGCGGATGTGCCGCTTGATTTCGACACGCTGCAACCGCACGGCTCTTTCATCGGCTCGGCCGCCGTGGTGGTGCTGTCGGACAAGGACAGCGCCCGCGATGCCGCGCTCAACATGCTGCGGTTCTTCGAGGATGAAAGCTGTGGCCAGTGCACGCCCTGCCGGGTCGGTTGCGAGAAGGCGGTCAAGCTCATGCAGGCGCCGCATTGGGACCAGCCGCTGCTGGAAGAGGTCTGCCAGGCCATGGCCGACGCGTCGATCTGCGGTCTGGGCCAGGCCGCGCCGAACCCCATTCGCCTGACGATGAAGCATTTCCCGGACGAACTCTGACGCCCGGGTCCAAGCGTAGGGTGGGTTTTCAACCCACCCTCAGCCGTTGCGGTAGACCGCGCAGAGGCAGCCGCTGGCCTTGAGCCTGGCGCAATATTTCCACGCGGCATCGCGGTCGTTGCGCCCGATGCGGGCCATGTAGTACCCGCCACGCGGGCTGGCGCGGCTTTTTTCATAAACGTAATCCACCGTCTCGCCCTTCAAAAGGCCGGTGCACCGTCTGGTTCTGGCTTCCAGTTTCTGCTTCGCACTGGCCTTGGACGTGCCAAAGGCCACCTGCACCCCCCAGGGTTTGATCTTGGGTTCGGGCCGGGGATAGGCCGTCAGCCGCCGGTTGCGTGCGAGATCGTAGCAGGCCGGACGAAAGGCCTTGTCCTTCTGCAGACGGAAATCATGGCTCTCGGGCGGGGCGTCGCGCCAGTCCTCGGCCGTCAGGCCGGTGATGATCTGCACGTAATCGATGGTTTCCCGCGCCAGACCGCCGGTCTTGGCGATCAGCCCCTCGGCGCGCCGCTCTCCGCCGTTGTAGCCCACGGCCGCCAGCCCCTGGTTGCCATAGCGCTGCGCCATCTCGCCCAGGTAATCGGCGGAATGCTCCAGCGCCAGCGCCGGGTCGTAGCTGTCGCGCAGCCCGCGCAGGGCGGCGGTGGAATCGATGAACTGCGCGATGCCGCGCGCGTTGGCCGGGCTCAGCGCGTTGGGGTCAAAACGGCTTTCCTGCCAGATCAGCCGCGCGAAGAAGCCCGGGTCCAGCCCGTTGGCGCGGGCGAAGACCTCGATCGCCTGGCAGGTGTCGTGCACGAAATGCTGCGGGCGGATGCAGTGCACATGCCCCCATTTGCCAGAGCTGCACATTACCCCCGGGTCGGCCCGGGCCGGACCCAAAAGGCCGCACAGCATCACCAAGAAAATCAACCAGCGCATGTTTCGACTAGGCCCGGTACGCGCGCAAAAATCAACTGCCACTTTCCCTCTGCCCCGGCAGGCATTAGGTGAAAGGCATCTGGAACCAGCGCGGGGCGGGTGATGTCCTTTTTCGGCAAACTCAAGAGCAAGCTCTTCAAATCCTCCTCACGGCTCGAGGAGGGGCTGGATGCCATTGTCGAGGATGGCGGCAGCGCCGATCCCGCGCCGAGGCCCGATCTGCCCGACCCCGAGCCGCCAAGGGTACCCGAACCTGCGCAGCCGGACGTGACGCCGCCCGACGACCCGGTTCCGACGCCCCCGGCCGAAACCCCGCCCGACGCCCCCGTCGAGGCGCCTCAGCCCAGCGATCCGGAACCCGACTTGCCCCCGGACCCGACGCCCGATCCAGGCCCCGACACGCCGCCGCCGACGGATCCGTTCCCGGCGCCCACACCGCCGCAAACGCCGCAGGCCCCGCCGACCGAGGTGCCACAGGCCGCGCCCCCGCGCCCCGCGCCCACGCCGGTCGAGATCCCGCAGGCCGCCCCCGCCGCCCCGTCGCCCGCGCCGGTCGAGATCCCGCAGCCAGAGGTGCCGAAATCGCCGGGCCTGCTGGGCCGCCTGATGGGCCGCAAGACCGACGCGCCGGTGATGCGCCGCACCCTGGACGACGACATGCTGGAACAGCTGGAGGAGTTGCTCATCGCCGCCGACATGGGCGTCGACACCGCGCTGCGCGTCACCGCCAACATGGCCGAAGGCCGCTATGGCCGCAAAGTATCGACCCGCGAGATCAAGGAGCTGCTGGCCGCCGAGGTGTCGCGGATCATGGACAGCGTCGCGCGCCCCATGCCGCTTTATCCCACCAAGCCGCAGGTGGTGCTGGTGGTGGGCGTCAACGGGTCGGGCAAGACCACCACCATCGGCAAGCTGGCGTCGCAGTTCCGCGCCGCCGGAAAGTCGGTGGTGATCGCCGCCGGCGACACCTTCCGCGCCGCTGCCGTCGAACAGCTTCAGGTCTGGGGCGACCGCGCCGGGGTGCCGGTGCTGACCGCCCCCGAAGGATCGGACCCCGCGAGCCTTGCCTTTGACGCCATGACCAAGGCGCAGGCCGAAGGCGCGGACCTCTTGATGATTGACACGGCGGGGCGGTTGCAGAACCGCGCCGACCTGATGGAGGAGCTGGCCAAGATCGTCCGCGTAATCCGCAAGAAGGACCCCGACGCGCCGCACAACACCCTGCTGGTGCTGGATGCCACCACCGGACAGAACGCCCTGCGCCAGGTCGAGGAATTCCAGAAGCTGTCGGATGTCTCGGGCCTGGTGATGACGAAACTCGACGGCACCGCCAAGGGCGGCGTGCTGGTGGCGCTGGCCGACAAGTTCGGCCTGCCGATCCATGCCATCGGCGTGGGCGAACAGATCGACGATCTTGCCCCTTTCGATCCCGAGGAATTCGCCGCCGCGCTGACCGGGCTGGACAGCTAGGCCATGGGCACGGCGGGCGCTTTGCTGTCGCGCGGGCTGATGCGATGACCCGCACCGACCTGGCCAGCATGGAAGAGACCGCCCGCGCCACGGTCCGCAGCCTGCCCGCGCCCTTTGCCGAGGCCGCAGCGCAGGTGGTGCTACAGGTGGTCGACTGGCCGCCTGACGACATCCTGCGCGATCTGGGCATGACCGACCCGCTGGACCTGACCGGGCTTTACGACGGTATCCCGATGACCGAGAAATCGAGCTTCGATCCCGCGCCCTTTCCCGACACGGTCTGGCTTTTCCGCGAACCGATCCTTCAGGAATGGCGCGACCGGGGTGACGTGACGTTGGACGCGCTTGTGGCGCATGTGACGGTGCACGAATTCGCCCATCACTTCGGCTGGTCCGACGACGACATCGCCACCATCGACCGCTGGTGGGAGTAGCGCCGACCGGATTTCGTCCGACACCCCCTTTTGGCGCGGTGGCATTGCGCGCCACCGCAGGTTTAGGGTAGTCCGGTTCGAACCGCAGTTCCGGAGCCGCGCCATGAGCACCGAAATTCACCTTGCCTTTGCGCATCCCTCGGAACGGGCGATCGCCACCGCGGGGGACGATCCGCGCGACAGGATTTCCCTGCGCGACCACATCCGCGAGGTCGAGATCGGCGCCTTTCAGGCCGAACGCGGCACGACGCAGCGCATCTGCTTTAACGTGGTGGTCGAGGTGATCCCCTTTACCGGGCCGCTCGACGACGATGTCGACCGCATCCTGAGCTATGATCGTGTGACCGAGGCCATCGCGTTCGAGCTTCAGGCCGAACGGGTCAACCTGTTGGAAACCCTGGCAGAACGTATCGCCGAACGCATCCTGCTGGAACCGCAGGCGCTGCGCGCCTTCGTGCGGATCGAAAAGCTCGACCGCGGGCCCGGCGCGCTTGGCGTCGAAATCGTGCGGTCCCGCCGTGATCTGGGCGACCGGGTGGAAAGTGCCGCGCAGGAACGCCCGCATCCGCGCGTGGTGTACCTGTCGAACGCCGCGATTGCCGATGCGAACCTGCCCGGCTGGCTCGATACGCTGCAGGCGGCCGGCGCGCCGCTGATCTTCTGCGTGGGCGCGCCGGACGTGGCCCCGGTCCAGCCTGGCCAGCCGCACCGGATGGTGCAGCGCCGCATCGACCTGCTGGCGCTGGAACAGAACGGCTGGGTCCTGGCGGCGCGCGATGACCGGTGCAAGGTCGTGGCCACCCGGACAGAGCTCGACTGGGCGATGAAGAACGGCCAGGTCTGCGTCTGGGCGCCTTCGAAGATCGTGCTGGACAGCACCGACAGCCCCGCGGTGCCGCCGCGCGACAGCGTGGCGTTGGCGGCCTGGTTCGCGGGCCACATGACGGCGCGGGAACTGCTGGTGGTGGGCGAAGCCCCACCCGAGGACTGTTCGGTGCCGGTGCGCGCCGTAGGCCTGTCCGACCGGATGATCTGACCCCTTGCAACCCCGCGGCCGATCGCCCATGCAGACCCCATGAGCAGTTACTTCCGCCCCCTCGTGCGCAGCGACCGCAGCGCGCCGGACGCCGCCCTGCCCGTCGCGGGCGGTCCGCGCTGGTTCACCCATGCCGAACGTCTGGACCGCGACGGCACCCGCACCCTGGTCGATCTGGATGCGATCCCGCCCGACATGCTGACCGCGATCACCGCTCCGCGCCCGGCGATTTGCGGGCTGACGATGGACCGCCCCCGGATCATGGGCATTCTCAACGTCACGCCCGACAGCTTTTCCGACGGCGGCCAACATGCCAGCGCCGCGAAATCCACTGCGCACGGTCGGCGGATGGTGGCCGATGGTGCCGACCTCATCGACGTGGGCGGCGAATCCACCCGCCCCGGCGCCGAAACCGTGCCCGTGCCTGCGGAAATCTCGCGGGTCGAACCGGTGATCCGCGCGCTGCGCCACGCCGTGGCGGTGCCCATTTCCATCGACACCCGCAAAAGTTGCGTTGCCAAGGCGGCGGTTGATGCCGGCGCCACGCTGGTCAACGACGTGTCGGGCTTTACCCATGACAAGATGCTGGCGCCCTACTGCGCGCGCCACGACCTGCCGGTTTGCGTGATGCATGCGCGCGGCGATCCCGAAACCATGCAGGCCGATCCGCGCTACGACGACGTGCTGCTGGATGTCTACGACTTCCTCGCCGCACAGGTCGCCATGCTGGAAGAGGCCGGATTGCCGCGCGCGCAGGTGCTGATCGACCCTGGCATCGGCTTTGGCAAGACCGTGGCGCACAACCTGGCGCTTCTACACGGCATCGCCCTGTTTCATGGCATCGGCTGCCCGATCCTGCTGGGGGCCTCGCGCAAGGGTTTTATCGGCAAGCTGTCGCACACCCCCGATGCGGCGAAACGGGCCCCCGGGTCCATAGCGGTAGCCCTTGCAGCCGTGGCACAAGGTGTGCAGGTTCTGCGCGTGCATGACGTGGCCGAAACCCGGGCCGCGCTGAACCTCTGGCAGGCGGTCGAGACAGGAGAGACCCATGGCGCGTAAACTTTTCGGCACCGACGGCGTGCGCGGGACCGCCAACATCCACCCCATGACAGCGCAGATGGCTCTGGCCATCGGCGCCGCCGCCGGGCGCTATTTCCGGCGCGAGAAAAGCGGCGTGCATCGGGTGGTGATCGGCAAGGACACGCGGCTGTCGGGCTACATGTTCGAAAACGCGCTGACCGCCGGGCTGACCTCCACGGGCATGAACGTGCTGCTGCTGGGGCCGGTGCCGACGCCTGCGGTGGGGCTGCTGACGCCATCGATGCGCGCCGATCTGGGCATCATGATCTCGGCCAGTCACAACCCCAGCAAGGACAACGGCATCAAGTTCTTCGGCCCCGACGGGTTCAAACTGTCGGACGAGGTCGAATCCGAAATCGAGACGCTGGTCGATTCCGGCGTGGACCTCGCCCCGTCCCAGGACATCGGTCGCGCGCAGCGGATCGACGATGGCCGGTTCCGCTATCAGGAGCGGGTGAAATCGACCTTCCCGACCGGCATGCGGCTGGACGGGATGAAGGTGGTCATCGACTGCGCCAACGGCGCCGCCTATCGCGCCGCGCCCGAGGTGCTGTGGGAACTGGGGGCCGAGGTCATTCCCGTGGGCGTGTCCCCCGACGGCCACAACATCAACGACAATTGCGGATCGACCAAGCCTCGCACCGCCGCCGAGGCGGTGGTGGCGCATGGCGCGCATATCGGCATCTGCCTTGATGGCGATGCCGACCGGGTGATGATCATCGACGAGACCGGCACCGTGGCCGACGGCGACCAGATCATGGCGCTGATGGCCGCCCGCTGGGCCGAGGAGGGACGCTTGCGCGACGGCACGCTGGTCGCGACGGTGATGTCGAACCTTGGCCTGGAACGATTCCTTGACGGCAAGGGCCTGCGGCTGGAACGCACGGGCGTCGGCGACCGCTACGTGGTCGAGGCGATGCGTCGCAGCGGTTGGAACCTGGGCGGCGAACAATCGGGCCATATCGTCATGACCGACTATGCCACCACCGGCGACGGGCTGATGGCGGGGCTGCAGTTCCTGGCGGAAATGGTGCGCACCGGCGTGCCCGCCAGCACCCTGAGCAAGAGCTTCGAGCCGGTGCCGCAACTGCTTAAGAACGTGCGCTTCGGCGCCGGTCAGACCCCGCTCGAGACACTGAAGGTGCAGCAGCGCATCGCCGAGGCCGAGGCGTCGCTCAAGGGCAAGGGACGGCTGCTCATCCGCAAGTCGGGCACCGAACCGCTGATCCGGGTGATGGCGGAATGCGAGGACGCGGCGCTGCTGACCCAGGTCGTCGACGGCATCGTGGACGAGATCAGCGCGGCGGTCTGAGCGGAGCACGGGCCCGGAAAACACGTGTTTTCCGGATCGGAATTCTCAAGAATTCCGGCGTCTGTCCGGCAACGCTTTCGTGCGGCAGCCGGAAAACACGGGTTTTCCGGTCCGGAATTCTCAAGAATTCCGATTCTCGACCGCGGCCTGTGGCGGGCGGGACCGACCGGGCCGCCGGAAGACCCCGCCAAAAACCCCCGCGAGCATCGCGACCAGCGCCCATCCGCCGAAAAAGCCCGTGCCTGCGAAAACCGCGCCTTCGAACGTGGCGGGCACCGATGGCTCGAAGGCCTCCCAGGCGCGGGCGGCGATGTCGGGGTCGCCCATGTGCCCCGCCAGCCGGGCGCGCATGAACGGCCCCGCCCCTTCCAGCGCGGCCAGATCCGCCTCGAGCCGGGCGTGGCGCGCGATGATGTCGGCCATGCTTTGCGACCGCGCCGCGCCAAAGGCCCCGCCGCCCGCGAGGTCCGCCAGAGCTGCCGCGCGATCCAGACCCACGCTTTCTGCATCCCCGTCGAATTGCGCGACCACGCGCGACAGTTCGTCCACGGCCCCGCCAAGGCGTTGCTGGTATTGCTGCGAAAACGCGGGAAACTGCGACAACCCCGCGGCCCCGGTCAGCCCGGCGGCCAGGGTCAGTGCCCGAAGGATCATGCCTGCGCTCCTTGCCTGCGGCCCTCTTGCGGGGCCTCAGGCGGCAGTCTAGCGCAAAACCGGCGTGCTGTCAGCGGCGATGGCAAACCTCGCGCAACGCCTCAGAAACCCGGCTCAGATCTTTGTTTTTCCGTAGATTTCCGCAATCCGCGCCACGGCCTCTTCGGGCGGCAACTCTTCGCTTTCGCCGCTGCGGCGCGAGGTCAGTTCGACCACCCCGTTCTTGAGCCCGCGCGGCCCGACGGTGATCCGCCAGGGCAGACCGATCAGGTCCATCGTCGCAAACTTGCCGCCCGCGCGTTCGTTGCGGTCGTCGTAAAGCGGCTCCAGCCCCAGCGCCGTCAGGCTGGCATACAGCGCCTCACAGGCTGCATCCGCCTCGTCGTCGCCCTGCTTGAGGTTGACGATCCCGCAATGGAACGGCGTGACGCCCTCGGGCCAGATGATGCCCTTGTCGTCGTGGCTCGCCTCGATGATCGCGCCCACCAGGCGGCTGACCCCGATCCCGTGAGAGCCCATGTGCACGGGCACCTTGTTGCCCGCGTCATCGCTGACGGTGGCGCCCATGGCGTCAGAATACTTGGTCCCGAAATAGAAGATCTGCCCGACCTCGATCCCGCGCGCGACGCGGCGGCGCTCCTCGGGCACCTTGTCGAACAAGGCGGCGTCGTGGGTCTCGTCCGTGCGGGCATAGCGCGAGGTGAACTCCTCGAGCACGGCCTGACACTGCTCTTTCGAATCGTAGTCGATGACCCGGTCGCCGAACTTCAGATCGGTGATCTCGGAATCGTAGAACACTTCCGACTCGCCGGTTTCGGCCAGCACGAGGAATTCATGCGTGTTGTCGCCGCCGATGGGGCCGCTGTCGGCGCGCATCGGGATCGCCTGAAGCCCCATGCGTTCGTATGTGCGCAGGTAGGTGACCAGATGGCGGTTGTAGGCGTGCAGAGCGTCCTCTTTCGTGAGGTCGAAGTTGTAGCCGTCCTTCATCAGGAACTCGCGCCCGCGCATCACACCGAACCGGGGGCGCACCTCGTCGCGGAACTTCCACTGGATGTGATAAAGCGTCAGCGGCAGGTCCTTGTAGCTGCTGACATGGCTACGGAAGATGTCGGTGATCAGCTCTTCGTTCGTGGGGCCGTAGAGCATGTCGCGATCGTGCCGGTCGCGGATGCGCAGCATCTCGGGGCCGTAGGCGTCATAGCGCCCCGACTCGCGCCACAGGTCCGCCGATTGCAGCGTCGGCATCAGCATCGCGATATGGCCAGCGCGCGCCTGTTCCTCGTGCACGATCCGTTCGATGTTGCGCAGCACCTTGAAGCCCATGGGCAGCCAGGAATAGATTCCGGCGCTTGCCTGCTTGATCATGCCCGCGCGCAGCATCAGCCGGTGCGACACGATCTGCGCCTCGGCGGGGGTTTCTTTCAGAACAGGCAGAAAATAACGGCTCAGGCGCATGACGGACCCCTTGTTGGTCGGTGATGGCCCGGTTGTGAGGCAACGCGGCAGGCTTGGCAAGTTCACGGTTGCACGAATCTCTGCCCCGCCGCACGATTGCGGCATGACCTTTGGACGACGCACTTCAATGCAGGTGGTCGCGCTCTGCGCATCCCTGATCTGCCTGGCGATATTGGCGCCCCCTGCAAAGGCCCAGCAAGACCCCTGGCAACCCACCGGCCCCGTCTTCCAGATTGAACTGAAGCGCGGCCAGGACCTGCTGAAAAGGGCATATCGCAAGTGCCCCGCCGGATTTCACGAACGTCAGCGCATCTTCAACCCAAAAGACCAGTCGCAGACCGTGCAGTTCCAGTGCCTTAGCGGTCTGGCGGTGCCACGTCTGCCAAGCGTGCAGCAGATCGGGCGCATCAGCGGCAAGCCGCTTTTCCGGGTCGCCTGTGCGAAAGCCGGCGACTGCTTTGTCATGGCCGGTCAGGCCTGCTCTGGCGGCATCGATATCCTGGACTATGGGACGCCGGTGTCCAAGGGCGGCATGTATTACGCGCAGGCGCTGAAGGTTGGCAACCGCTGGCGCGAGGCCACCTTCTACAGCTTTGTCTGCGATTAGCCGCCGCAGCATCGGCAAACCGCCAATGCGCGGTCCCGCGTCACCTGCAATGGTGCGGCTCTGCCGCCCTTGAAACCCGGCGCGGGACGGGCGATGAAGGGCTGAACCTTCCAAGGACCGGACCATGTCGCTTTCGCCGCGCGATCAGCTGAAATACTGGGGCATCGCCGCGGCGGTCTTCGTGGTCGTGCTCTGGGCGCTTGGCAACGTGCTGCTGCCGTTCCTGATCGGCGGGGCCATCGCCTATTTCCTCGATCCGGTGGCCGACCGGCTGGAGCGGCTCGGGCTCAGCCGCGCGCTGGCCACGGCGACGATCACCCTCGTGGCGATCCTGATCTTCGTGCTGCTGGTCCTGCTGGTGGTGCCGACGCTGATCCAGCAGACCGGACAGCTGGTCAACACCGCGCCGCAGCTGTTCGACAACCTGCAGACCTTTCTCGCGCAACGCTTTCCCACCCTGCTGGACGAAGGCGGCGTGGTGCGTGAAACGCTGGTGTCCATCGGCAACACGATCAAGGACCGCGGCGGAGAGTTGCTCAACACCGCGCTGTCCTCTGCCGCGTCGCTGATCAACATCGCGCTGCTTTTCGTCATCGTGCCCGTGGTCGCCGTCTACCTGCTGCTTGACTGGGACAACATGGTTGCCCGCATCGACGAGCTTTTGCCGCGCGAACATGCGCCCACCGTGCGCCGCCTGGCGTCGGACATCGACGACACGCTGGCCAGTTTCATCCGCGGCATGGGCACCGTCTGCCTGATCCTGGGCACCTACTATGCCGTGGCGCTGATGGTGGTGGGGCTGCAGTTCGGTGTGGTGGTCGGCTTTGTCGCCGGGCTTGTCACCTTCATCCCCTACCTGGGTGCACTGATCGGCGGGACGCTGGCGATCGGGCTGGGCCTGTTCCAGTTCTGGGGCGACTGGGTGTCCATCGGGCTTGTGGCCGGCATCTTCGTGCTGGGCCAGGTGATCGAGGGCAATGTGCTGACCCCCAAGCTGGTCGGGGATTCGGTCGGCCTGCACCCGGTCTGGCTGCTGCTCGCGCTGTCGGTCTTTGGCGCGCTCTTCGGCTTTGTCGGTCTGCTGGTGGCGGTCCCCATGGCGGCAAGCCTCGGCGTCGTGACGCGCTTTGCCGTGGCGCAGTACAAGGACAGCCGTCTCTACCGCGGCACCGACGACCCGGACACCCCCTGACATGGCCCAACAGCTGCGTTTCAACCTGCCGGTGCGCCCCGCCCTGGGCCGTGGTGATTTCCTGGTGACCGAGGCCAATGCCGTGGCCACGGCGCTGATCGACGACTGGCAGGGCTGGCCCGGATCGAAACTGGTGCTGACCGGGCCGCGCGGCTCGGGCAAGACGCATCTGGCGCATGTCTGGCAGGCCTCGGCCGACGCCGCGCTCCTGCCCGCGCGCGACCTGGCCAGCGCCGACATTCCCGCGCTCGCCACCGGCTGCGTCTGCGTCGAGGATACGGAAACCATTGCTGGGGATCCCAAGGCCGAGGATGCGTTGTTCCATCTGCACAACCTCACGCTTGCGCAGGGTCATTCGCTGCTGGTCACGGCACGGCAGGCCCCCAGCCGCTGGGGGCTGACGCTGCCGGATCTCGCCAGCCGCCTGAACGGCACCACCGTCGCGCGGCTGCAGCCGCCCGACGACATGCTGCTGACGGTCGTGCTGGCCAAGCTCTTTGCCGACCGCCAGATCGTGCCCGCCGCGGATGTGCTGCCCTACCTGGTGCGCCACATGCCGCGCAGCTTTGCCATGGCGGGCGCGGTGGTCGAGGCGCTGGATAACGAGGCGCTTGGCCGCCCCAAGGGCGTGACCCGCAAACTGGCGAGCGAAATTCTCGCCGGGCTTGCGTCCGCCCCCCCGGACAGCCCAGAATGACGTCACGATACCGTCACACTTCCTGCCAATAAGGCGCTTATGACCAAAGCAGATTTCCTGACCGCCCCGCTGCCGGATCCGGTGCCCTATGATCACGTCGACCTGAAGGGTCCGGCGCGCTTTTTCAACCGCGAACTCAGCTGGCTGGGGTTCAACTGGCGGGTCCTGGAAGAGGCTGAAAACCCGAGGGTGCCACTGCTGGAGCGGCTGCGCTTTCTGTCGATCTCTGCGGCGAACCTGGATGAATTCTATACAGTGCGGGTCGCGGGCCTGCGCGAACTTGCGCAGGCAGGCAACACCACGCCCGCCGCCGACGGTCTGACCCCGGCCGAACAGCTGGTGCTGATCAACGAGGATGCCCGCCGCCTGATGGCCGCGCAGCAGCGCGTGCTGATCACCCTGCGCGCGGAAATGGCGTCGGAAGATATCGCCGTGCTGAGCCGCAGCCAGCTGACCGACGACGACAAGCGCCTGCTCGAGACCTATTTCCTGGAACAGGTGTTTCCGGTGCTGTCGCCGCTGGCGATCGACCCCGCGCACCCCTTCCCGTTCATCGCCAACATGGGCTTTTGCCTGGCGCTGCAGCTGGAACGCAGCCGCGACAAGCGCACGTTGCAGGCGCTGCTGCCGATTCCGGCGCAGGTCGACCGATTCGTGCCGCTGCCCGCCCCGAACGGCGGGCACCGGTTCCTGATGCTCGAGGATCTGCTGCTTCTGCATCTCGACAGCCTGTTCCCGGGCTACCGGGCCAAGGATCACTTCGGCTTTCGGGTGCTGCGCGACAGCGACCTCGAGGTCGAGGAAGAGGCCGAGGACCTGGTGCGCGGATTCGAGGTGGCGCTCAAGCGCCGCCGCCGGGGCGAGGTCGTGCGGCTGACGGTGTCGGCGGGCGCGCCGAAGGCGCTCAAATCGGTGGTGATGAACGAACTGCACGTCAAGGATGACGAGGTGATCGAACTTGACGGCATGATCGGCGCGGCGGACCTCAAGGAACTGGTGCTCGACGCGCGGCCCGACCTGCTCTGGCCCACCTTCACCCCGCGCGTGCCCGAACGGGTGCAGGATTTCGAAGGCGACATGTTCGCCGCGATCCGCCAGAAAGACATGTTGCTGCACCATCCCTACGAGACGTTCGAAATGGTGACGCGGTTTCTCGCGCAGGCGGCGCGCGATCCGGATGTGGTGGCGATCAAGCAGACGCTTTACCGCACGTCGCGCAACTCGCCCATCGTCGACGCGCTTTGCGAAGCGGCCGAAGACGGCAAGTCGGTGACGGCACTGGTCGAACTCAAGGCACGCTTCGACGAGGCCGCCAACATCCGCCAGTCGCGGCGGCTGGAACGGTCGGGCGCGCATGTGGTCTATGGCTTTCTGGACTGGAAAACCCACGCCAAGATCAGCACCGTGGTGCGGCGCGAAGGCGCCAAGCTGGTCACCTATACCCACTACGGCACCGGGAACTATCACCCGATCACCGCCAAGATCTACACCGATCTGAGCTTTTTCACCTGCGACCCGGCGCTGGGGCGCGATGCCACCAAGGTGTTCAACTACCTCTCGGGCTATGCCCAGCCCGAGACACTGGAAAACCTCGCCATTTCTCCGCACGGGCTGAAACCCCGCATGCTCGAGATGATCGCGGCGGAGGCGGAGCATGCCCGGGCGGGCAAGCCCGCGCAGATCTGGGTCAAGATGAACTCCCTGATCGAGCCCGACATGATTGACGCGCTTTACGCCGCAAGCGAGGCCGGGGTGCGGATCGACCTGGTGATCCGCGGCATCTGCGGTGTACGCCCCGGCATCAAGGGGCTGTCGGAAAACATCCGCGTCAAATCCATCGTCGGGCGGTTTCTGGAGCATTCGCGCATCGCCTGTTTCGGCAACGGCTTTGGCCTGCCGCACAAGAAGGCGCGGGTCTTCATTTCCTCGGCCGACTGGATGGGCCGCAACCTGTCGCGCCGGATCGAAACCCTGGTCGAGATCAACAACGCCACCGTGAAGGCGCAGATCGTGCGGCAGATCATGGCGGCGAACCTTGCCGACACCGCGCAAAGCTGGGTGATGGCGCCGGATGGATCGTTTTCGCGCGAACTGGTGCCCGAAGGCACCTTTGCCTTCAACTGCCACCGCTTTTTCATGGAAAACCCGTCGCTGTCGGGCCGCGGATCGGCCGGTGCCGCGGACGTGCCGGACCTGACCCATACCGACGACGGCTGAGGCCCCCGTTAGCCCAAGTATATCTGCCCTGCCGGATAGCGCACCCGCGGCACGCTGCGGGTGGCCAGAAAGAACCCCAGCGCCAGCGGCCCCACCCGGCCCACGAACATCATCAGCATGATGAAGGCCAGCCCGATGCCGTCCAGTTCGGCCGTCGCCCCGCGTGACAGGCCCACGGTGCCGAAGGCCGAAGTCACCTCGAACGCGAGGTCGATGAACGCGCCGTCATGGCTGATCGACACCACGAAGATGCCCGTCAGGACCAGCAGCATCGACACGGTCGTCAGCGCCATGACCTTGAGCACTTCCTCAAGGCCCAGAGACCGGCCAAAGGCGTGCAGCGCCTTCTGCCGCCGAAAGAACGCGACCGTGGCCAGCAGCAGCACGCACAGCGTCGTCACCTTGATGCCACCCGCGGTCGAGGTGCTGCCGCCGCCCACCAGCATCAGCGCCATCGTCAGCAGCGTCGTGCTGTCGTGCATGCCGCCGGTGTCGATCGTGTTGAACCCGGCAGTGCGCGGCGTCACCCCCTGAAACCAGCTGGCCCAGATCTTGTCCCCGGTGGAAAGCGGGCCCAGCGTCGCGGGATTGGTCCATTCCAGCGCGCCGAAGGTCACCGTGCCCCAGACGATCAGCACTGCGGTGCCCACGAGCATAAGGCGCGAATGCAGCGTCAGCGCCCGCCATTTGCGTTTCTGGTAGATGTCGCCCACCACGATGAAGCCAAGGCCCCCGAGGATGAAAAGCACCGGCACCACGATGTTGACCACCGGGTGCCCCACCCATTGCGACAGGCTGTCGGGATGCAGCGCGAAGCCCGCGTTGTTGAAGGCCGAGATCGAGTGAAACACCGCCTGCCAAAGCCCGTCGATCCCGTATTGCGGCACGAAGACAAAGGCCAGGATCAGCGCCCCCAAAGCCTCGCACAAGAGTGCGACGACGATGATGATCCGCACCAGTACCGTGAGGTTCGACAGCGACGTCTGGTTCAGGTCCTCGCGCAGGATCATGCGCTGCGGCATGCCCACAGGGATGCCGAGCGCGCTGAGCACCAGGACCGCAAAGGTCATCAGCCCCAGCCCGCCCAACTGGATCAGCCCGGCGATCACGAACTGGCCAAACCCGGTGAAGGCCGCGCCGGTATCATGCAGCACCAGCCCCGTCACAGTCACCGCCGAGGTCGAGGTGAAGAGCGCGTCGATCAGCCCCACATCTCCATGATGCGAGATCGGCAACCACAAGAGTCCCGCCCCCACGGCGATGAAGACGAGGTAGAGCAATGCAAGGGTCAAGGGCGGCGGGATGCGCAGCCTGCGACGGCCGTGCAATTTGCCCGCTATGCCACCCACCATCGTTCAGAGACTCGCGGCAAAGCTGCGCAGATCATGGCGCCGCCCCAGCAAAAGCAGAAGATCGTCGCGCTCCAGCGTGCAACCGCTGCCGTCGTTTCCGACGAACTCGGTGCCGCGCATCACGCCGATGCAGCGCAGCTTGTAGCTTTCGTTATGCGGCAGATCGGCCAGCTTCTTGCCCTCGAGGCTTTCGGGGATGCGGAAGTTGACCACGTGGTAGCCGTTGCCAAGGCTCACGTAATCGCGCACCAGCGGGTTGTGCAGCACCTGCGCGATGTGCTGGCCGACCTCGACCTCGGGGTGAATGACCCGGTCCACGCCCAGACGACTGAGGATGCGGTGATGGGTCTTGGTCTTGGCCTTGGCCCAGATCACCGGCACGCCCAGCAGCTTGAGGTTCATTGCCGACAGGATGCTGGCCTCGAGGTCCGATCCCATCGCCACGACGCCGATGTCGCATTCCGCCAGCCCAGCCTCACGCAGCGCCGCCTCGTCCCGGGCGTCGGCGATCATCGCCTGGCTCAGGGTTTCGACATGGTTGGCGACCCGCTGGTCGTCGATGTCGATGCCGATGACGTTGTTGCCGAACCGCTGGAGCTCCGTCGCCACGGTGCCGCCGAAATTGCCCAGCCCGATCACCCCGAACACCCGACCGTTCTTGCGCGACATGTCGCCTCCAACCCACAGGCCCGGACCGGATCCGGGCACTCCTTCGCAGGCGCGCCATCGGCCCGCCCGTTTCCAGCACCTATACCAGCCGTGCCCGAAATCAACGATCCCGGCCTGGATGATTGGCAGAAACCGTCCCGCCCGGACCCGATAACGCAATATCATTAGGCGCGTGCGCCTGACCGGGGTATACTCGCACCAGTTGCATATCGGGAGGCTGTATTGAGCCGCGATCTTTGGTCACCCCGCCTGAATTTTGCTTTGGCGCTTTTCCTGTTGGCCGCCCCGGCGGCCCATGCGGCCGGTCTGTGCGACCACGGCCTGATGGATGATCGCTATCAGCTTGGCTTTGACGACATGCCGATGGAGGATCCCGACAGGCTCTTCTATCTGAATGTCGACTGCACCTGCACCTACCCCAGCGGCCGGACCGATCCCGAATGCGTCGCCGGGACGGCGCGGCTGTCGGCCTTTGCGGGGCCGGAACCGGCCCGGCTTTTCGATATCGACGCCTTTGCGGACGGGCCGCAAAGCCTGGCACTGCGGTCTGGCCGCACGCTCACCCTGTCGCACGACATCCGCGACCTCATCGGACTGCGGCAGGGCCGCATCCATTTCAAACTGACAGAGGGGGACAGGGTCGTGTCGGACGCCACGGCGCTCAGCCCCAACATTTACGCGCCAGACCGGTCGGGTTGCGCCTCGGCCTCGGGAGAGGCGGGTATGATCCCGGGCGCGGTCGAGCTCAGCTACTGGCCCGAAGATGCCCCGGCCATCGCTGCGCTGGCGCAATCCAGGGGCTGGCAGGCCACGGATTACACCACCTACGACCGGGCCGGGCCGGAGGTGCTTCTGACCTGCCATCCCGGGTGGGACGGCACAGGGGAGCCTGCGGAGTTCTGCACCAACACGCTTTGGGTCGGCCCGGGGATGGAACTGGCCAGCATCACCGCGATCCACAGCGCGACATCCGCGATCTGTGCCACTTGGCCTGCCGAAGGGGCCGGCGCGCCGCCGATGCAGATCGGCTCTATCGCCCTTGGCACCCTGCTGGATCCGGCCAACCCCCAACCCCCCGCCGTGGCCGGGCGGCTGGGTGATATGCTGGAAACGGCGGTCTTCGATCCGCGCGTGAAGCTCAGCCCGCCCAGCCAACTGGGGGCCGGGCATCTTTTTGGCCTGCGGGTGCTGGGCCCCGGTCCGACGCTGGGCATCGATCAGTCCAGCGGCTTCTGGTACCAGGTCGATCTCAGCCTCAGCGTCGGGCTCGACATGGGCTATGACGGCAACCTGTTCGAGAAACTGGAACTGACCGTCCTTGATGTGGTCGAAATTCGCGCGCCCGACACCTTTGACACCCTGCCCCGCGGCATTGTCGAGGGCGGGCGCATCCTGCGGCTGATGCGCAGCTTTGACGATGTGCCACCATCAGACGAACCGCCAGACGAAGACGAGCCGGTGGTCTTCTCGCCGCTCAGTGATGATGGGATGCGGATCGACGCCTGGCAGCGCCAGACGGCCACGAAACTTGCCCAAGCCCTGGGCGGAGAGGTCTACGGAGGGATTATCTATGAGATTGGGAACGATCCGTGAGCTTGCCGCGCTGATCCTCATCGCCGGGCACCTTTTGGCGGTGGCCCTGATCTTTGGCAGGCTGCACGACTGGGCGAATTCGACCGAACGGCTGGAACTGGTGCTGATCCTGTCGCCGCTGACCGGGCTTTTTGCCCTCGCGGGCGTGCGGCACATCCTGGGCACCGAACGGCGGCGACGCAGCACCGCCAAAGTCACTGCCGCCTTCGGCATCGTCGCGGTCGGTCTGCCGCTGATCTTCTGCGGGTTCATCCTTTATACGATCTGGGTCTTTCCCTATGGCGTGGCCGCCGATCTGGACAGTCTGCGCCTGACCCTGGCCGCCTCCGAAGCGGGGCTTGGGGCGCTCATCGGCGCGGTGGCGGAAAAGCTTTTCGGCGCCGACATGGCGGCCCTGCGGGACGAGGTCGAGGCGTCGCACCGTTCGCAGTGACCCCTGGTTCGCCCTGCCTGCGGCAAACTGCACCTTATGCTAGGGCAGTTTCTTGACCCCCGCGCGCGGCTCCGGCATGGTCGCGCTGACGGCTCGCGGAGGGGATGATGGACGCGATAGCAGACACCGCCCAGACAGATTGGGGCCCCTTCGGCCGCCCGCTTTTCGACGATCCGCATGCCCGCGCCCTGTCGCGCGTGGGCGTCATCGACATCGGATCGAACTCGGTCCGGCTGGTGGTTTTCGACGGCGCGGCGCGGTCCCCGGCCTATTTCTACAACGAAAAGATCATGTGCGCCCTGGGTGCCGGCATGGCCGAGACCGGGCGGCTCAACCCCGAAGGCCGGGCGCGCGCGCTGGCCGCGATCGAACGTTTCCAGATGCTGGCGCAGGGCATGGGCCTGCCGCCGCTGACGGCCGTGGCCACGGCCGCCGTCCGCGAAGCCAAGGACGGGCCCGAGTTCCGGGACGAGATCGCGCGCGTCACCGGGCTCAAGATCTGGGTGATCGACGGGGTGGAAGAGGCGCGGCTGTCCGCGCAGGGCGTGTTGCTTGGCTGGCCAGGCAGCTACGGCCTTGTCTGCGACATCGGCGGGTCGTCGATGGAACTGGCGGCGATTTCGGACGGTCGTGTCGGCCCCCGGGTGACATCCGATCTGGGCCCGCTCAAGCTGCGCGATATGCCCGGGGGTCGCAAGGGCCGGACCCGGGTGATCAAGGACACGCTGCAGGACCTGGCCCGGACCATGGGCGACCAGCGCGACCGGCTGTTTCTGGTCGGCGGGTCGTGGCGTGCCATCGCGCGCATCGACATGCACCGGCGCGGCTATCCGCTGCACGTGCTGCACGAATACCGGATGACCGCCAAATCGGTGCAGGCCACCGCCAAGTATATAGAGGCGTCCGATCTGGATGAGCTGCGCAGCGCCTGCAGCCTGTCGTCGGCCCGCATGGCGCTGGTGCCCTACGCCACCGAGGTGCTGCGGCGGCTGGTGCAGGTGTTCAAGCCCAAGGATATCGCGATTTCCAGCTATGGCATCCGCGAGGGGCTGCTTTACGAACAGATGCCACAGGCCCTGCGCGACCGCGATCCGCTGATCGAAGCCTGCTCTTTCGCCGAACAGAAGGACGCCCGCCTGCCCGGCTTCGGCAAGCGCCTGTTCCACTTCATCGAACCGCTTTATCGCAATGTGCCAGAGGCGCGCCTGCGCATCGTCCGCGCCGCCTGCCTGCTGCACGACGTAAGCTGGCGCGCCCATCCCGATTACCGGGCCGAGACCTGTTTCGACAACGCAACCCGCGCCAACCTGGGCGGGCTCAAGCACAGCGAACGCATCTTTCTGGGTCTGGCCCTGCTGCACCGCTATCGCAACCGGCGCGAAGGCACGCGGTTCGAGGATCTGTACGACCTGATCGATGAACAGGAACAGCTGCGGGCCGAGGTTCTGGGCAAGGCGCTGCGGTTCGGCGCGATGCTATGGATGTCGGACACATGGCAGGACGGCGCGGCGCTGGAATGGCAGCCGAAAAAGCGCCTGCTGCGGCTGAAACTTCGCGAAGAAATTCATCCGCTTTTCGGCGAGGTGGCGCAGGCGCGGTTCCAGTCGCTGGCAAATTCTCTCGATGCGACGACCGAGGTGAAGATCGTCGGGTAGATCGTGCCCGGCGCTAAAGCTCGATCTCTCCCTCTGGCCGGTCAGGCTCTTGCTTCAGCTCCTCGGGCGTTTTGCGGCGCAGGATGATGTCGCCGTTGGGCAGCATCTCGGGCGGATGATAGACCGACCAGTCCTGCACCTCGGTCATCAGTTCGCGCAGCGCCGGGCCCATTTCGCGAACGAAATCGCGCAGTTGCGGCTTGATATCCTCGGCCAGCCCCTGCAACTCGTCCAGCGCCGGTTCCATTTCCTGCATCAACCCGCGAAACAGCAGCTTTGCCCCCTCTTCCATGAGGCTGAATCCGTCCTCCTCCTCTGCCTGCTGGGCAAACGCGGGGGTGACGGGGGCGGCGGCCATCAAAAGGGCCAGACAAAGGGCAGCGTGTTTCATGGCAGTCAACATAATCCGTTCCGCCGCGCTGAGAAGGGTCAGAGCTCGATATCCAGTGTCACCGGAAAATGGTCCGACGCGGTCAGCAGCGCGTCGCGCAGCTCGGGCACCGACCAGCAGGCCGGATCGTCGAAGGGATGCCAGATGCGCCAGCGCGGTTCGGACTGCCGCAGATCGGGCGACACCATCGCGTAATCCAGCAGCGCCTGCAGATAACGGCCCTGATGGCCAAGGTAGAACCGCGCCGTCGTCGGCTGCGGCAGGCCCGGGCGTTGTTGCAGCGCCAGCGCCGCGTTGGGATCGTAAAGCTGCGCGGCGCCGCCACCCAACAGGATCTCGACCGACGACCGGCCGAAGAGATGTTCGTATTCATCCAGCCCCGGCCCATCGTTGAGATCGCCCAGAAGGATCAGACTGTCGCCCGCCGCGAGGTGTTCGCTGATCCGCGCTCGCAGCCAGATTGCCTGCGCCAGCTGCTTGCGCCGGTTGGCGATCGACAGACGCATCACCGCGTCGCGGCCATGCGCGCCGTGCGGGGCCTTAGATTTCAGATGCGCCCCGATCAGCCGCAGCTTTGCCCCGCCTGCAGTCTCGACCGCCAGTTCCAGCGGCGGTTTCGAAAAGGTCACCCGGTCTTCGGAGGCGTCGATATCCAGATCGATGCGAAAGACCTCGTCAAACTGCGGCGCGGCGGCGCTGGCGCCCGGATCGTGCCAAGCGGTCAGGATCGCGGGGTCGTACATCAGCGCGATTTCCTGCTGCGTATCGTTCACAAAGCCCATGACCGCCCGGCTGGCGCGCAGACCAAATGCGCTCGCAAAGCTTTCGAGCGCGGTGATGCTGCTGCGGCGGCGGTGGGTGTCGGGCGCCTCGATCACCATCACCGCATCGGCGTCGAGCGCCGAAAACACGATCCCCAGCGCCTCGATCTGCTGGGCGCGGGTGATGTCATGGCGCGCCGACCAGCGATCGTCGGCCAAGAGCTGACCTGCATCGTCGAAAAGCGCGTCGAACCATTCCACGTTGTAGGTGGCGATGCGCACCCTACCCGGCCTCGCGGGCCTGGATCTGCTCCCACGCGCGGTTGATCGCCACCAGCCGCTTTTCCGACATCTTGACCGCCTCTTCGGGCAGGCCGCGGGCGATCATCCGGTCAGGATGGCTTTCGCGGACCAGCCCGCGCCAGACCTTGCGGATCTGCGCCGTGGGCATGTCCGGCTCCACCCCCAGCACGCTGTAGGGATCGGGGGCGGCATCGGGCACGAATCGCGCCCGCAGCCGCTGGAACTGCGCCTCTGGCAGGCCGAAGATTTCGGCCACCTGCGCCAGGAACGCGTCTTCCTTGGGGTGGTAATCGCCGTCCGCCAGGGCGATATGAAACAACCCTTCCAGAAGGTCGCAGAGCGTGCCGCTGGTTTCATCGAACATCCGCGCGATCCGATCGGCGTATTCCTCGAACCCCGCAACGTCCTGCCGCGCCAGGTTGAACACCCGCGCCGCCCCGGCTTCGGCCTCGGGCGGAATATGGAACACCTCGCGAAAGGCGGTGACCTCGTCGCGGGTCACCAGCCCGTCGGCCTTGGCCATCTTTGCGCCAAGCGCGATGACCGCGATGGTGAAGGCGACCGACCGTTCGGGCGGCGTGCGCAGCCGGTCGAACACCGCCGACAGCCCTTCGCCCGAGGCGAGGGCCGACAGGGCCTGGGATATGCGGGTCCAGATCGACATGGGCGCAGTCTATGCGCCCGCCCCGCCAATGTCAGCGCGGCAATCAGAGAATTTTCTGCATCAGCACCAGATCCATCCAGCGCCCGAACTTGAACCCGACCTCGGGCAGTGTGGCGATTTCGCGAAAGCCCAGGGCTGCGTGGAATCGCACGCCGCCGGGGTTTTCGCCGCTGACCCCGGCCCAGAGCGAATGCACGCCCTCGCGCCGGGCCGCGTTCGCAAGCTGCATCATCAGCGCGCGGCCCATGCCGCGGCCTCGCGCGGCGGGGGACAGGATCACCGAATGTTCCTTGGTAAAGGCATAGCCCGGGCCGCCGCGAAACGGGAAATACGTCGCAAAGCCAAGCAGTTGCCCATCCTCTTCGACCACCATGAAGCCATCGCCCCGCGCCGCGATATCGGCGGTGATGCCGGGGATCGTCTTGGGTTCGGTGGTAAAGGTGATGGCAGTCCGCGCGATCACGTCATTCCAAAGCGCCACGATGCCCGGCGCGTCGGCTGCGGTGGCCCGGCGCAGGATCATCGCAGCTGTCGCAGGCCCTGGGGCGTGTGCACCGAAGCCTCGAGCCCCGGTCCGCCCGTCCGGTACGCCACGTTGGGCGCGTCCAGATGCGGGGCCAGAAGCGCCTTCAGCTCTTCGGCCTGAGGATGCGAGACTGTCAGCCGCTCTAGCTGCAGGGCCGGGTTGGCCAGCGCGTTGCCGGGCGGCACCGGGCTGTGCCACTGGATGATCGCGGGAAACAGCCCGTCAAAAGGCAACTGCCCGTCCTCGGGCACCGCCATCGTCCAGCGCAAACTGTCGCGCGCGAGCTTCACGGGGCGTCCCGCCATCGGCAGCGCCGCCAGCGTCGCATACATGTCCGCCGTGCGGCAGATCCATTTGTCGAGCCGGGCGGCCCCGCGGAACCCGTCAAGCCCGAACCACCGCGGATGGGGCGGCGGGGGCGCGGCTGGATCGATGGCGATCGCTTCGATGTAAAGCCCGTCCGCCAGCCCCAGAAGCCGGTTGTGCGTGGCGAAATGCCCATGCTTGCCCCCGGGCAGCATCGACTGGCCAAGGGCCGCCTCCGTATGGGCGGCGGCCTCTTCCAGCGTTTCGCCAAGAACGGCGATATGATCCAGTGTCAGCAAGGGTGCAGCAAGTCCGGCGCGGTTTCCTTCGCGCTACCTTAGATCAGGCGCCGGGTTTGGCAATACGCCCTTGGTGCCCCCTGCCCTCAGCCCCTGGCCTTGCGGATCAGCTGCAGGATGTCCTGCGCCGCCTCGGGGATGTTGGTGCCCGGGCCGAAGATCGCCTTGACCCCCGCGTCATAAAGGAACTGGTAATCCTGCTGCGGGATCACCCCGCCGCAGATCACCAGGATATCCTCGGCCCCCGCGTCGCGCAGCGCCCGGACCAGCTGCGGCGCCAGCGTCTTGTGCCCCGCCGCCTGCGAAGAGATGCCGATTACGTGCACATCGTTGTCGACCGCATCCTGCGCCGCCTCTTCCGGCGTCTGGAAAAGCGGGCCGACGTCGACGTCGAACCCGATGTCGGCAAAGGCTGTCGCGATGACCTTTGCGCCCCTGTCATGGCCATCCTGGCCCATCTTGACCACCAGCATGCGCGGGCGGCGACCTTCGTCCTCGGCGAATGCCTCGACCGACTTCTGGATCGCGGCAAACCCTTCGTCGCCCTCGTAGGCCGCGCCGTAAACACCCGCCAGCGTCTTCACCTCGGCGCGATGCCGTCCGAACACCTTTTCCATCGCCATACTGATCTCTCCTACCGATGCCCGGGCGCGGGCCGCCTCGACCGCGCCTTCCAGCAGATTGCCGCCCTCCTTGGCGCGCCGCTCCAGTTCCTCGAGCGCCGCATCGCAGGCCGCCTGATCGCGCGACCCTCGGATCTTCTCGAGCCGCCGCACCTGGCTTTCGCGCACCTCGTCGTTGTCGATGTCGCGGATGTCGATCGGGTCTTCCTTGTCCTTGCGGTACTTGTTGACGCCGACGATCACCTCGGTCCCGCGGTCGATATCGGCCTGACGGCGCGCCGCCGTCTCCTCGATCCGCAGCTTGGGCATGCCGCTGGCCACCGCCTTGGTCATGCCGCCCATCTCATCCACCTCTTCGATGATGGTCCAGGCCGCTTCGGCCAGGTCATGGGTCAGCTTTTCCACATAGTAGGAGCCCGCCAGCGGATCGACCACATTGGTCACGCCGGTTTCTTCCTGCAGGACCAACTGGGTGTTGCGGGCGATCCGGGCGCTGAAATCCGTGGGCAGGGCAATCGCCTCGTCCAGCGCGTTGGTGTGCAGCGACTGCGTGCCGCCCAGAACCGCGCTCATCGCCTCGTAGGCGGTGCGGATGACGTTGTTGTAGGGGTCCTGTTCCGACAGGGTCACGCCGCTGGTCTGGCAATGGGTGCGCAGCATCTTCGATTTCGGGTTCTGCGCGCCCAGATCGGTCATGATCCGGTGCCAGAGCATCCGCGCCGCGCGCAGCTTGGCCGCCTCCATGAAGAAGTTCTTGCCGATGGCAAAGAAGAACGACAGCCGCCCGGCGAACTTGTCGATGTCCATGCCGCGCGCCATCGCGGTCTTCACGTATTCCTTGCCGTCGGCCAGGGTGAAGGCCAGTTCCTGCACCAGGTTCGCGCCGGCCTCCTGCATGTGGTAGCCCGAGATCGAGATCGAGTTGAAGCGCGGCATCTCGGCGCTGGTGTATTCGATGATGTCCGCGATGATCCGCATCGACGGTTCCGGCGGATAGACATAGGTGTTGCGGACCATGAACTCCTTGAGGATATCGTTCTGGATGGTGCCCGACAGCACCGCCTTGTCATGGCCCTGCTCTTCGCCCGCGACGATGAAATTGGCGAGGATCGGGATCACCGCCCCGTTCATCGTCATCGACACGGACACCTGATCCAGCGGGATGCCGTCGAAGAGGATCTTCATGTCCTCGACGCTGTCGATCGCCACCCCGGCCTTTCCCACGTCGCCCACCACGCGGGGATGATCGCTGTCGTAGCCACGGTGGGTGGCCAGATCGAACGCGACCGACACACCCTGCTGACCCGCTGCCAGGTTGCGGCGATAAAAGGCGTTGCTTTCCTCGGCGGTGGAAAAGCCCGCGTATTGACGGATGGTCCAGGGGCGGCCCGCATACATCGTGGCTTTGACGCCCCGGGTGAAGGGTTCCGCCCCGGGCAGACTGCCCAGATGCGGCAGATCGGCCACGTCTTCTTCGGTATAAAGCGGTTTGACGGCGATCCCTTCCAGCGTCTGCCAGGTCAGGTCGTCGACGCTGCGATTGCGCAGCTCCTTTTCAGCCAGAGCGCGCCACTCTTGGGTTTTCGATGTCATCAGCGTTTCGTCCTCTTGTCAGCAGGCCCGGCGGCCAGGTGATCCTGGTCTTGTCCGGGTCCGTTTCCTCGATATAGCGCGCAAGCCCGTCGGCCCCGGCGCGCAGCCAGTTCAGATCGTCCGCATAGGCGTTGCGCAGTTGCAGCGCCTCGCGGGGTGAAAACGGCATCCAGCGGCCGGACCGGGTGCCCAGTCGCGCCGGGTCCTCTCCGCGCGCCGCCATCACCTCTGCCAGCGCGGACACATCGGGCGCGCGGTTGCACCACGGCCCGTCGGCCGGCGGCGTCGGCGCATAAAGCAGCCCCGTAGCGCTGTGCAAAAGCCGGTCGGGCCGGGCGGCGAAGCGCTCGAAGGGGGTCACCACCAGGTCGGTGCCGGGCATCGCGCAGGCCAGCTCTGTGATCACCTGCCGCCAGCTGCGCGGGGCGGTGGCCAGCATGGCCAGCGTTGCAGTGCCGGGACAGGGCGCGCCGCGCGGCAGTAGGTAGGCCAGGAGCGAGGCCCAATAGCTGTCGAGCGAGCGGATTTGCAGCATCGCCCGGCGCGGGCCCTGCCCAAAGGCATTGTGAAACCGCGCCATGCGTTCGCCGATCTGCGGATAAAGGCAGCCGGCGCGCAGGTTGCCGCGCGGCGTGCCGATCATGTTCTCGTCGCTCACCAGCAGAACCGCCGCACCGCGCCTTGCCGTCGCGGCGCAGGACAGCGCCACGCGGCCTGCGGCCCGGCGCCCGCGCCTGCTGTTGCTCGGCTGGTCGGCCAGGTCGTGAAACAGACCCCTGCGGGTTCGATGCGGCCCCCAGAAGCCGATCCCCTGCCCGGCCAGCGCCGCGCCCGATTGCCGCATGTAGGTCTGAAAGCTGGTCGAGGCGCAGCGGTGCGCCCCAAGGTGCAAAATGATGTCCAAAGCCGTGCCCGCCGTTGTTGCATGTGGCGGCGATCATGACCCGGCACCCCTGACAAAGCTCTTAATGCGAAAATTTTCACGGCCCGTGGTCACTTGGCCGTTCGCAATGCCCCGCGGGCTGACTATATTTGCAAGCATGAGAGCACATGTCACATTCGCGCTGGCCGCCGGCCTTGCCGTCGCCGCAACAGGCCTGCCCGCGCAATCCGCGGGCACCAGCGCCCCGATCCAGGCACCGGTCCAAACCGAAGAGATGATCCTGCCTGCCGACACCGTCGATCTGGCAGAATTCCTTTGGCTCAAGCGGCCGCTTGTCGTCTTTGCCGACAACGCCGCCGATCCGCGATACGTGCAGCAGATGCAGTTGCTGACCGAGCGGCTGGACGTGCTGGACGAACGCGACGTGGTGATTATCACCGACACCGATCCCTTCATGGGCAGCCAGGCACGGCGACAGTTGCGCCCGCGCGGGTTCATGACAGTGGTGCTGGCCAAGGACGGCACGGTCGTGCTGCGCAAGCCCGAGCCGTGGTCGGTGCGGGAACTGTCGCGCAACATCGACAAGCTGCCGCTGCGCCAGCAGGAAATCCGCGACCGGCGCGATGCCTTGCGCGAGTAATGCCGCGCGCCTATATTACAAGTGACGCAAGGAGACGTGACAATGGAAAAAGATCCCAACATTCCGTTCACTCCGATCCCGATAACCGGTCGGACCGGCCCGCGCCCGGGCTACTGATCCGCGCCGCTTCGCGGGCGGCGTCATGGTCGCCTTCCGAATACAGCTTGATAAGCTTCAGCGCGTGCTGGCCTGACAGAAAGGCCTGTTTGCGCATTTCCAGATAATCCGAATACATGGCGATCCGCCGCGACTGGTCGAATTCCTCGGACCGGAAGCGGTCGCCGCGCATGTCGTCACAGAGCGCCGCGATGGATTTGATCAAGCTATAGTAGGACACGATCGCATCGATGGTGACGCGCGGCAGCACCTCTATTTCGTCCAGCACCGCGTCATAGATGTGATCGTCATGTTCGCGCGGCACCAGCGGGACAAAGCCCTGATCCACGCGCATCCGCGCCAGCGTCCGGTTGCCCTCGGCCTCGCCCTGCCCCGCGTCGTAAAGGTTGTTCAGCGCATTGCCGATCTCGGCATAAAGCGCCTTGTGGTAATCGCGGGTCTTCTCGGCCTTTTCGCGCCGCTGCGCATTGGCGGAAAACACCGCCGTGGTCAGCCAGCCCGTCGCGATGAAAAGCCCCGCGATCAGCGCCTGCCAGACCCGCTCTTCCAGATCGGTCAGCCGCGCCACCAGCAGCAGCATCAGCCCCATCGCCGCCGCGACCGGCAGCGCGATGGAGCCGAAGAACTGAAAGATCAGCCGTGCGGCCAGCCGCGATTCGGATCCGCCCATCCATGTCGCGATGCCCCACAGCGCCAGAAGCGCCGCAAGGCCCAGCATCGCGACTGTCTGGACGGTGTCGGACATGGCGCTATTCGAACTCCATGATCACGTCGTCCACGGCCAGGCTGTCGCCCGGACCCGCGTTGATCTTGGACACCTTGCCCTTGCGTTCGGCGCGCAGGATGTTTTCCATCTTCATCGCCTCGACCGTGCAAAGCGCCTGGCCTTCCTGCACCTCGTCGCCGACCTCGACATCGACCTTCACGATCAGCCCCGGCATCGGGCAAAGCAGCAGCTTGGTGGTGTCGGCGGCCTCTTTCTCGGGCATGAGACGCGCAAGTTCCGCCTGCCGCGGCGTGCGCACGTGCACCTTGAGGTCGGCTCCGCGGGTGCGGATGCGGAAGCCACCCGAAATCTTGCCGACCTTGAGCATGAGCGGCGCGTCGTTCACGGTCATGTCTGCCAGCTGGTCGCCCGGCGTCCAGTTGCCCGATACCCGCATCGACGCGCCGTCTTCGAATGTCACGGTCGCGGCACCCGGTTCGGCGGCAATCGTCAGATCATAGCTTTCGCCCTGCAGCGCCACGTTCCAGCGGTCCCCGACGCGGCGTTCGTGGTTGTCGAGTGTGCCCGACACCCGCGCGCGGCGGATCTCGGCCACCCGGTTCATCGCGGCGGCGGCGGCGGCGACGCGGCGCAGTTCCGCATCCCCCAGGGTCACGCCCTGGAAGCCGTCGGGATATTCCTCTTCGATGAAGGCCGTGGTCATGTCGCCCGAGACGAATTTCGGATGATCCATGACGGCGGCGACGAAGGGCAGATTGTGCCCGATCCCCTCGACCTCGAACTTGTCGAGCGCCACGCGCATCGCCTCGATCGCGGTGGCCCGGTCCTTGCCCCAGGTGCAAAGCTTGGCGATCATCGGGTCGTAGTACATCGAGATCTCGCCACCCTCATAGACGCCGGTGTCGTTGCGGACGGAATGATCCTCCCACTGGCCTTCCTGCGGCGGGCGGTAGCGCGTCAGCCGCCCGATGGACGGCAGGAACCCGCGATACGGATCCTCGGCATAAAGCCGGTTCTCGATCGCCCAGCCGTTGATGGTCAGGTCGTCTTGCGTGATCGTCAGCTTTTCACCGTTGGCCACGCGGATCATCTGTTCGACCAGATCGATCCCGGTGATCAGTTCGGTCACGGGATGTTCGACCTGCAGGCGGGTGTTCATTTCGAGAAAGTAGAAATTCTTGTCGCCGTCGACGATGAATTCGACGGTGCCCGCGCTGGCATAGCCCACGGCCTGCGCCAGAGACACTGCCTGTTCCCCCATGGCCTTGCGCGTTTCGGGATCAAGGAAGGGGCTTGGCGCTTCTTCCACGACCTTCTGGTTGCGGCGCTGGATCGAACATTCACGTTCGTGCAGGTAAACGGCATTGCCGTGGGTGTCGGCCAGCACCTGGATTTCGATATGCCGCGGCTGGGTCACGAATTTCTCGATAAAGATCCGGTCGTCGCCAAAGCTGTTGGCCGCCTCGTTCTTGGAGCTTTGAAAGCCCTCGCGCGCCTCTGCGTCGTTCCAGGCGATACGCATGCCCTTGCCACCGCCGCCGGCGCTGGCCTTGATCATCACCGGGTAACCGATCTCGGACGAGATCTTGACCGCCTCGTCGGCATCCTCGATCAGGCCCATGTAGCCCGGGACAGTGCTCACGCCCGCATCCTGCGCGATCTTCTTCGAGGTGATCTTGTCCCCCATCGCCTCGATCGCCTTGACCGGCGGCCCGATAAAGGCCACGCCCGCGGCCTCCAGCGCCTGCGCGAACTTGGGGTTCTCGGACAGGAAGCCATAGCCGGGATGCACCGCCTGCGCGCCCGAGGATTTGATCGCCTCCATCACCTTGTCGATGACGATATAGGACTGGTTGGCGGGCGGCGGGCCGATGTGCACCGCCTCGTCGGCCATCTCGACATGCAGTGCGTTCTTGTCGGCGTCGGAATAGATCGCCACGGTCTTGATGCCCATCTTGCGGGCTGTCTTGATGACGCGGCAGGCGATTTCTCCCCGGTTCGCGATCAGGATCTTGTCGAACATATCTGTCCCTTTCAGTTTCTGACCCGCGCCGACGCGGGTGGCGTTTCGTGGCCGCGCGTTCCGGCGGCGGCGATGACATGCAAAAGGCCACCCGGGGGGACGCCCCGGATGGCCTTTGCTGATCTGTCGGTGCCGCGGTGCGCGGCGAAAGCTGTGTTAGCGGCAGACGCCGGGTGTGACGTCGTCGCAGGTGACCCCAGCAACCACACCGGCCGCTGCGCCGACGGTGCCGTCGCCACCCGTGGCCCGGTCGATGGCATAGCCGCCCGCTGCACCAAGCGCGCCGCGCTCGAGGTCGCTGCCTTCACAGGCCGCAAGCCCCAGGAGAGAGAAGATGACGGCGGTTTTCGCGATGGTCTGCATTGGATGTTCTCCGATCCGATATTGAGTGGTTGTGCCACATCAACACAGGCAAATTGGATCAGGTTCCATGCCTTGTTCGTTCGGATCGAAAATGTGGCAAGTCTTTGCCAGTCAAGCGATTTACCGCTCATCGCACGGGCGGCGCGCAAAAAAACGGGCGGCTGGACGGGGGACGTCCCAAGCCGCCCTTTAGGGGAAGGGTAACGGTGAATGCAAAGGTCCGGGTCGCAACTCGGAAACACTCGCCACATGGTGACGCTGGCAGACCGCCCGGCGCCTGCCAAGCCCGCGCGACGGCCTGCGGCTGCATCGGCCCGTTTCCGCGCATTTTCCCGCATAGGTGGCAAAATCATGCCCAAAGATCTCCCTTGAACGCCTCGGGGAACGCCGCGCGCGCGGCGCGTTCGTCCAACACCAGCTGCGCGTCGTAGCTTTGCGGATCAAAGGGATCGTCGTAGGGCAGGACCTCGCGGCCGAAAAGCCAGCTGAGCCTGCCAGAATCGAGGTTGCCACGCTCGAACGGCTGATCGCCGAAATGGTGCCACAGGGCGGCGATGAACCAAAGGTCTGCCCGCCGGTCAGGCGGGCGGCGGTCGGCAAAACGTTCGCGCCGGATCAGCGGGGTGGCGCCCTTGGGATTGGCGCGACGGATCGTGAACTGGAAATCTGTGCCGGGCAGACGGCCCGGAAACCCGCGATGCTTCAGCATGGCCTGCCCTCCGCGAAAGGGCGCGACGGCAAACCGGGGCGAGCAGACGTCCGGACGAACCCGAAGGTCCGTCCGGCCGGGAACTTACTTGTATTTACCGGTGTATACCGGCTCGACCGTGATCGGCTCCGGATCAACCACGACAAACTCTTCTTCCTGCTGCTGCTGCCCGCACGCGGACACCGTCGCAACGACGCCCAACATTGCAAGAAGCTTGATGCTCTTGGACATATTTTACTCCTGTCAAGTTCAACGGAGCCGACAAGCCCTTTCGGCCCCATCAGTCTCCGCCCGAGTGTAACGGCTGCGTGAAGGCAACCGTTCCCGAATTTACCGGAAAAGATTGGGAAAAGATACTTATGCCCTGCACCACCCGGCTTTTGTGTTCCGAAAGCCTCAAACCGGCAACGACCTGAGCTTTTGTCCGCAAGATATTGTGCAGCCATCAGAAAGGCTCCCAGATGCAGACATCGTCCCGCACCGAAAAGGCCTCGAAAACCTGGCGGACGTCGGGTGTGGGCACGCCGAAATCGGTGATTTCCGCCGACAGACTGACCACGATCTGGCGGGGTTCCGCGCCAAGGTCCGACAGCTTCGGCAGCGCGAATTCCTGGCACAGATGCTGCATGTCGTCGGTCAGTTCCTCGACGCTTCGTTGGGCCTGGGCGATCTCGGGCGCGACAAAGCGGAACCGGAAAAGCGATCCGTTCTCGGCATCGTCGGTCAGCACCTCGTGCAGCGTGACATCCAGGCCCGATGGCAGCGAAACGCCGATCTCGGCCAGCGCCGGTGCGGCGGTCAGCGCCAGAACCAGCAGGCAACCCCGACCCCGTTTCCAGGCTCCTTCCGCCGGGGTTGCCGGATCGCGGGGCGCGCCCGCAACCTTACCTGTCGTGACCGGACCGGTCATGCCTGCCCCCGGCGCCGGGCCCAGCGTATCCATCGCGCGCGGTGGCGCGGATCGGTCAGCAGGTCAGATATCTGCATCCGGGTGTCTGCAGGGACGCATCCCCGCGCGGCGACGCGGCCTCCAGCGGTGACAGACAGGGCCCCGCCTTCGTAATCGACCGCGACGACCGGTGAAAAGCCCCGCAGCCGCTGCAACCGGCGCCACAGATCCTGCCGGATCTGCCGGGCAAGCCGCGCCGAATCCAGCGCCGCCGGAAATTCCGCCCGCGCCGCTACGTCGAACCGCGGCGGCCAGTGCCGCGCCAGAACGTACGTCCGCGCGTCACACGCCACATACCAACCCCCGTCCCGATGCGGGGAAAGGCTGGCGTCGGGCTGCAGGGAAACGGATTGAGGCATGCCACCGTGGATCTGATCGGGTGAGCGGCCCGCGGATGTCCGCGGGCCTGAAGAAGGCTGAAAGCCGGTCAAAGCGGGATGTTGTCGTGCTTTTTCCAGGGGTTCGCCAGCTTCTTGCCGCGCAAGGCGGCAAAGGCGCGGCTGACCCGGCGGCGGGTCGAATGCGGCTGGATCACCTCGTCGATGAAGCCGCGTTCGGCAGCCACGAACGGGTTCGCGAACCGGTCCTCGTAACTTTGCGTATGCAGGGCGGTTTTTTCGGGATCGCCCAGATCAGAGCGGTGAATGATTTCGGTCGCGCCCTTGGCGCCCATCACCGCTATCTCGGAGGTGGGCCAGGCATAGTTGAAATCGCCGCGCAGATGTTTCGAAGACATGACCACGTAGGCCCCGCCATAGGCCTTGCGGGTGATCACCGTGACCTTGGGCACCGTCGCCTCGGCATAGGCATACAGCAGCTTTGCGCCATGTTTGATCACGCCGCCGTATTCCTGGCTGGTGCCCGGCAGAAAGCCCGGCACGTCGACCAGCGTCAGCAGCGGGATCTCAAAGGCATCGCAAAAGCGCACGAACCGCGCGGCCTTGCGCGAACTGTCGATATCCAGACATCCCGCCAGCACCATCGGCTGGTTCGCCACCACGCCGACGGTCTGCCCCTCAAGCCGGATGAAGCCGGTGATGATGTTCTTGGCGAAATCGGCCTGGATTTCGTAAAAATCCGCCTCGTCCGCGATCTTGAGGATCAGTTCCTTCATGTCGTAGGGCGTGTTGGCGTTTTCGGGAACCAGGGTATCGAGGCTCATCTCGACCCGGCCCGGTTCGTCGAAGAACGGCCGCACGGGCGGCTTTTCGCGGTTGTTGAGCGGCAGGAAATCCACGAGGCGCCGCACCTCGGCCAAGGCCTCGACATCGTTTTCAAAGGCCGCATCGGCGACCGAGGATTTGCGCGTGTGGGTGGTGGCGCCGCCCAGTTCCTCGGCGGTGACCTGTTCGTTGGTAACGGTCTTGACCACGTCGGGGCCGGTCACGAACATGTAAGAGCTGTCCTTGACCATGAAGATGAAGTCGGTCATCGCGGGCGAATAGACGGCCCCGCCCGCGCAGGGCCCCATGATCATGCTGATCTGCGGCACCACGCCCGAAGCCATGACGTTGCGCTGAAAGACCTCGCCGTAGCCTGCGAGCGAATCCACACCTTCCTGAATCCGCGCGCCACCCGAGTCGTTGATACCGATCACCGGCGCGCCGTTCTGCACCGCCATATCCATGATCTTGCAGATCTTCTGCGCGTGGGTTGCGGACACCGAGCCGCCCAGCACGGTAAAATCCTGGCTGAACACATAGACCATGCGGCCGTTGATCGTACCCCAGCCGGTGACCACGCCATCGCCGTAAGGGCGCTGTTTTTCCATGCCGAAGTCGGTGCAGCGATGCGCCACGAACATGTCGAATTCTTCGAAACTGCCTTCGTCCAGCAATAGCTCGAGCCGTTCGCGGGCGTTGAGCTTGCCTTTGGCATGCTGAGCGTCGATGCGTTTCTGCCCGCCGCCAAGCCGCGCTTCGGAGCGGCGGCTTTCAAGTTCCTGAAGAATATCTTTCATGACCCGGCTCCCCTGTCGTTTCGCGCCAGACTAGGGCCGCGGCACCAGCGCAGCAAGGAGATTTCGGCAAATTTGCAAACAATGCAAGGGCGTGCGAAAGCATATCGCAAATCTGCAAAAATATGAATGGACCGCAGGTCATATTGGACAACCGGCCATGCGCGGCCTACCACATCTGCATGAGCGCACATCCCGAGGTCCGGTTTCTGGACCGCACCACCCCGCCGCATATCGCGACACTGATCCTGCTGGCCGGCATGTCGGCGCTGGCGATGAACATCTTCCTGCCCAGCCTGCCCAACATGACCGACTTTTTCCAGACCGAATACCGGCTGATGCAGCTGTCGGTGGCGGTCTATCTCGCGGTCAACGCGCTGTTGCAGATCGTGATCGGCCCGATCTCGGACAAGGTGGGCCGACGCCCGGTGATCCTGGCAGGGCTTGCGGGCTTCATGCTGGCCACGGTCGGCTGCCTGATGTCGCGCGATCCCTATGTCTTTCTGGCCTTCCGGATGCTGCAGGCGGTCATCGTGACCTCGATGGTGCTCAGCCGCGCCGTGGTGCGCGACATGGTTCCGCAGGACCAGGCGGCGTCGATGATCGGCTATGTGACCATGGGCATGGCAGTGGTGCCGATGATCGGCCCGGCCATCGGCGGGGTGCTGGATGAAATCTGGGGCTGGCACGCGAATTTCTGGCTGCTGCTGGCGCTTGGCGGGCTGCTGTTCGCCCTGGCCTGGCGCGATCTGGGCGAAACCGCGCAGAAAAGCGGGCTGACCCTGACCCAGCAATTCCGCGAATATCCCGAGCTTCTGACCTCGCCCCGGTTCTGGGGCTATGCGCTCGCATCGGGCTTCGCCTCGGGCGCGTTCTTTGCCTACCTCGGCGGCGCGCCCTTCGTGGGGACCGAGGTGTTCAGCCTGACCCCGTCGGAACTGGGCCTCTTTTTCGGCGCGCCGGCGGTGGGCTATTTCCTCGGCAACTTTGCCTCGGGCCGCTATTCGGCGAAGGTGGGGGTGAACCGGATGGTCTATTGGGGCTCGCTCATCAATGCGGCCGGGGTGGGCACGTCGATGCTGGTTTTTGCCATGGGCCACGGCAGCGTGCTGACGTTCTTTGGCTTCATGACCCTGGTCGGCCTGGGCAACGGCATGACCATCCCCAACGCCACCGCGGGCATGCTTTCGGTCCGGCCACATCTGGCGGGCACCGCCAGCGGGCTGGGCGGGACGATCATGATCGGCGGCGGGGCGGCACTGTCGGCGCTGGCGGGCGCGCTGCTGCAACCCGGCACGGGGGCCTGGCCGCTATTGTGGATCATGTTCATCACCTCGCTGCTGGCGATCATCGCCATCCGGTTCGTCATCTGGCGCGAGGCGCGGCTGATTGTGCTGGACAGGATCTGAGGGCTTTGCAAAACTGCCGTCAGCCGGTCGCTAAGATGCAAAGTTCCGAGGTCCCAAGGCCATGCCCGCCCAAAAGCTCTATGCCGGGGCCAAGCTGCGCGAAATCCGCACGCGGCTGGGCCTGACGCAGAAGGATTTCGCCGCGAAGCTGGGCGTGTCCCTGCCCTATCTGAACCAGATGGAGAACAACAACCGGCCGCTTTCCACCACGGTGGTGCTGGCGCTGGCGCAGGAATTCGGCTTTGACGTGACCGAGCTGGGTCAGGGCGATGCCGAACGCATGGTCACCGACATGCGCGAGGCGCTGGCCGATCCGGTCTTTGCCGACGGTCCGCCGCCCCTGGCCGATCTGCGGCTCACCGCCTCCAACGCCCCCGCCCTGGCACGCGCCTTTCTGGAGTTACACCGCTCCTACCGCCAGACCCATGAACGACTGGCGAGCCTCGACGAAGCGCTGGGGCGTGAGGGCGCGCAGTTGCAGCCCAGCCCCTGGGAAGAGGTGCGCGACTTCTTTCACTACTGCGACAACTACATCGACGCGGTGGATCGCGCCGCCGAGCATTTTGCCCAGCTTCTGGGGGACGAAGGCGACATCCGCGCCGCCGCCATCCGCCGCCTGTCCGGCAAGGGCATCAGCGTGCGCTTTGCCCACGATCCGGCACTGCGTCAGTTCGACAGCGAAACAGGCGTGCTGACCCTCTCGGCCCTTGCCCCGCCCGAGACGCAGACCTTTCAGCTGCTGCTGCAGGTGGCGCTGTTACGGCAGAACGCCCTGCTCGAGGCGACGCTGGATCTGGCGCGGTTCCAGTCCGATGCGGCGCGGGCCATCGCCAAGATCGGCCTGGCCAACTATTTCGCCGGAGCGGCGATGATGCCCTACCGGGTGTTCCTGGCCGCCGCCCAGGAGACCCGGCACGATCTGGAACGGCTGGCGGCACGGTTCGGCGCGTCGATCGAACAGGTGGCGCACCGGCTGTCGACGCTGCAGCGCCCCGGCGCCAAGGGCATTCCGTTCTTCTTTGTAAGGGTCGATCAGGCCGGCACGATCACCAAGCGCCATTCCGCCACCCGGCTGCAATTCGCGCGGTTCGGCGGCGCCTGTCCGCTTTGGAACGTGCACCGCGCGTTCGAGACGCCGGGCCGGTTCCTGCGACAGTTAGCAGAGACACCGGACGGGGTGCGGTATATTTCGCTGGCGCGCGATGTCAGCAAGCCCGGTGGGCATTTCGGCGCGCCGGTGCGCCGCTATGCCATTGCGCTGGGGTGCGAGGTCAAGCATGCGGGCGCGCTGGTCTATGCCGATGGTATGGATCTGGGCCGCGACGGCGCATTCGAACCCATCGGCATCTCCTGCCGGATCTGCGAACGGGTGGCCTGCCACCAACGCTCGGTCCCGCCGCTGGAGCGCAAGCTGCGCATCCCCCCGGATCGGCGCGGCGTGCTGCCTTACGAGTTGGAGTAAAAGGGGGATCGCCCCTTGGGCGATACGAGAGACGCTGTCTCTCGTGCTCTCTGGAGTTTCGGCCAAGAAGAAGATCAGGGCGCGGGGAAGCGCCGTGCCAGGTCGGCCATGAGCGCGGCGTCGGCGTCGCTCAGCGGGCCGGTGGCGCCAGGGCGGAAACGGTCGCGGAAGGCGCTGAGCAGCGTGTCGGGATCGTCGCAGACGTAGCCGAAGGTTTTCGCATCTGCGTGGAAGTCGCCGGGGGGCACGGGCACGGGCCAGATCGACAGGTCTTGCTGCGCAAGACGGCGCCAGTCGAACCGGGGGCCGGGGTCGATCTTGCGCCCGGGCGCCATGTCGGAATGGCCGATGACGCCTTGGGGGGCGATGTGCCAGCGGGACAGGATGCCCGCGAGCAGGGTTTCCAGCGCGCACATCTGCGGTTCGGGGAACGGATGGCGGCCGGTGTTGGCCAGTTCGATGCCGATCGAGCGGGAATTGACGTCCCTTGCGTGGCCCCATTGCCCCGCGCCCGCGTGCCAGGCGCGCTTTTCCTCATCGACAAGGTGCCAGGCCGCACCGGTTTCCGAGATCAGGTAATGCGCCGAGACTTCGGCCGCGGGGTCGCACAGGCGCATGCAGGCCGCGGCGGCATCGGTCATGGCGGTGTAGTGGATGACCACGAGATCGGGCAACGCGCCATCGCGGCGCGGGCCGAAATTCGGGGACGGCTGCCAGTGCGGGGTCAGTTCCGGCGTACCGCACGGAAAGGCGTGGGATCCCATGTGCAGGCAAAGCCGTCGCCGTCGGGATCGAGGCCCCGGCGGTCCCGCTCGGGCCCGCCTGCGGCGAGGAAGGCCTCTTGCGCGAGATCGTCGGACTCGTAGGCGGCGCAGGCGCGCTGCGCCTTGGCCTCGGAGGTGAAGGAGGAGCGGCGGTAAAGCGGTGTGCCGCGCGCATTGGTGGTGCGCAGCGCATAGTCGACGATATTGGGCCCGTCCGAGCCGCTGCGCGTCGGCAGCGCGGTGGGCTGGATCACCTCGTATTGTGCGCGGTTGCGAGCGATGAGGGCGGCATCGGCGGCGATGTCGCGTTCGCTCGACACTGTGTCGAAGTTGTTCTCGTTCGAGATGCCGGCGGCGTTTTCCACGGTCTGCGGCACCGGGCCCGCGGCGGGGGCGCCGGTGCCGTTCAGCGCCGCCTCTGCCCCGTCGATCACCGGATCGCCGCTGAGGGTGGAGGACGACACATCGGCGGGCGGCGGAACCGTGGTGCGGCCCTCGAGCTGGGCGTCGCGCGCGGCGGTGCGAGCCTGGTATTCGTTGTAGTCGCCAAAGCCGACGCCCGCGCCGCTGTCGGGCACCGAAGGAGCACAGGCCGACAACGCCAGGGCCGAGGCGCTGCAGATCACGATCAATCTCATTTGTCCTGTCATCCTAGTGCTCTTTTGCGTCTGCATTACCACCATTTGGTCGGTTTGGCCACAAAACCCGCCGCACGTTCCAGTGTATAGGCCGTATTCAGCAGATCGCCTTCCTCCCACGGGCGGCCGATCAGCTGAAGACCCAACGGCAGGCCATCCTTGTCGGTTCCAGCAGGCACCGAAATGCCCGGCAGACCGGCCAGGTTCACCGTTACCGTAAACACATCGTTCAGGTACATCTGCACCGGGTCGTCCATCTGAATTCCCAGAGGGAAGGCTGCCGATGGTGTGGCGGGGGTCAGGATGGCATCGACGCCCTGATCGAACACCTGTTCAAAGTCGCGCTTGATCAGAGTGCGGACCTTGCGGGCGCGGTTGTAGTAGGCGTCATAGAAACCGGCGGACAGAACATAGGTGCCGACCATCACCCGGCGCTGCACCTCGGGGCCAAAGCCCTCGGCCCGCGTCTTTTCATACATTTCTGTGATGCCGTCACCCTGGCTGAGTGTGGCGCGGTGACCGTAGCGCACCCCGTCATAGCGTGCCAGGTTCGAGGACGCTTCGGCCGGGGCGATCACGTAATAGGCAGGCAGCGCATATTTCGTGTGGGGAAGCGAGATATCGACGATCTCGGCGCCTGCGTCGCGCAGCATCGCCGTGCCTTCGGACCAGAGCGCCTCGATCTCGGAGGGCATGCCATCCATGCGGTATTCGCGGGGAATCCCGATCTTTTTGCCACGGATGTCGCCGGTCAGCGCCGCCTCGAAATCCGGCACCGGCAGATCGGCCGAGGTGCTGTCCTTGGGGTCGTGTCCACACATGGCGCGCAGCACGATGGCCGCGTCGCGGACGTCCTTGGTCATCGGCCCGGCCTGGTCAAGGCTGGAGGCGAAGGCCACGATGCCCCAGCGCGAACAGCGCCCGTAGGTGGGCTTGATGCCGGTGATCCCGGTTAAGGCGGCGGGCTGGCGGATCGACCCGCCGGTGTCGGTGCCGGTCGCGGCAAGGCAAAGATCCGCCGCCACAGCCGAGGCCGACCCGCCAGAGGAGCCGCCAGGCGTCAGCGCCGTGTCGTCATTGCCGCGCCGCCAGGGGTTCACGGCATTACCGTAAACGCTGGTTTCATTGCTGCTCCCCATGGCGAATTCGTCCATGTTGAGCTTGCCCAGCATCACCACGCCCGCGTCCTGCAACTGCTGCGACACGGTGGATTCGTATTCGGGTTTGAAGCCTTGCAGGATGCGGCTGGCGGCCTGGCTGTCGACACCCTTGGTGCAGAAAAGATCCTTGATCCCCATGGGGATGCCGCAAAGATCGGGGGCATCGCCCGCCTTGATCCGCTGGTCGGCGGCGGCGGCACGGTCGCGCGCGATCTCGGGTGTCTTGTGCACGAAGGCACCGAGCGCATCGGCGGCGTCGATGGCGTTCAGGCAGGCCTCGGTCAGCTCGGCGCTGGTCAGCTCGCCCGCGCGCAGGGCATCGCGGGCCTCGGCCACTTTCATCTTGGTCAGATCGGTCATTATTCCACCACCTTCGGCACCGCGAAAAAGCCTTCGCGCGCGTCGGGCGCGTTGGCCAGCACCTTGTCCTGCTGATCGCCATCGGTCACGCCGTCCTGGCGCCGCTTGAGCCGCATGGGCGTCACCGACACCATCGGTTCGACCCCGTCGACATCCACCTCTTGCAGCTGTTCGATGAAGCCGAGGATGGTGTTGAATTCGGATGCCAGCGCGGGCAGCGCGTCATCCTCGACCTTGATGCGGGCCAGTTTCGCCACGCGGGCGGCGGTCTCTGTGTCGATGGACATTTGGGCCTCTTGCGATGCTGTATCGCCCACGCGTTTACCGACCTGCGCGGCGGGTCGCAAGGTGGCGGCGGGGGAAACCCGCCATTGCTGCCGCGGCCCTGCGCGCGCCCTACCCCGCCAGCAGCGCCCGGGCGGCGGCGCGGGCTTCATCCGTGACGGTGTCGCCCGCCAGCATCCGCGCGATTTCACCTTCGCGCGCCTGCGCGTCAAGCGCGGTGACGGTCGAGGTCGTGACATCGCCCGCGACGCGCTTTTCCACCCGCCAGTGATGGGCGCCCAGGGCAGCGACCTGCGGCGAATGGGTGACCACCAGCACCTGTCCGTCGCCCGCCAGCGCCGACAGCCTGCGCCCCACCGCATCCGCCGTGGCACCGCCCACGCCGCGGTCGATCTCGTCAAAGATCAGCGTCACGCCACGGTCCCGGTCGCCCCACAGGCACACCTTGAGCGCCAGCATGAAGCGGCTGAGTTCGCCGCCGCTGGCAATCTTGCCCAGCGGACCCGAGGGCGCGCCGGGATTGGTGGCGACGGTAAAGGCCACCGCGTCGCGGCCTTCGGGGCCGTCGGGACCGGGGGCCATTTCGGTGACAAAGACCGCGCGTTCCATCTTTAGCGGGGCAAGCTCTGCCGACACGGCCTTGTCCAACCGTTTGGCAGCCTCGGTCCGCGCCGCGCTCAGGGCCGCGGCGGCTTGGTCGTAGCGGGCCTCGGCCGTTGCCAGGGCGGCCTGCAGATCGGCCAGATCGGCCTCTCCGCGATCCAGCGCCATAAGGCGGGCGCGCAGGGTGTCGGCGAAATCGCCCAGATCGTCCGGCTGAACATTGTGCTTGCGGGCCAGCGCGCGAATGGCGAAGAGCCGCTCCTCGGTGTTTTCAAGCTGGTAGGGATCGAATTCCAGCCCTTCGATACAGCGCGCGACGCCGTGCGATGCCTCGTCAAGCTCGGCCATGGCGCGGGCCAACGCCGCAATCGGCGCGTCCAGCGCGCCATCGGCCTTGTCGGATACGCCTTCGAGCCAGCGCAGCGCCTCGGCCATCGCGCCTTCGGCGCCATCATACCCCAGCGCGGCCGAGGCCTTGGCGATGTCGTCGCGGATCTTCTCGGCCCCCTGCATCCGGCGGCGCGCGTCGTCCAGCTCCGCATCCTCGCCGGGCTGGGGGGCAAGCTTGTCCAACTCGGCCACCGAAAAGCGCAGAAACTCTTCTTCGGCGCGCGCCTCTTCAAGCTGCGCCTCGGCGGCCGACAGCGCCTTTTGCGCGCGGCTGCGGTCGGTCCAGGCGGCGCGCGTTTCGGCGATCTGTTGGTCAAGCTCCGCGAACTCGTCCAGCAGCGCCCGGTGGCCGCGCGGGTTCAGAAGGCCGCGGTCGTCGTGCTGGCCGTGCAGTTCGACCAGCGTGTCCGACAACTGCCGCAAAACCTCGCCCGAACAGCGGCGGTCATTGACCCAGGCGGTCTTGCGTCCGTCGCGGGTGTTGACGCGGCGCAGGATCAGTTCGGATCCGCCGGGCAACCCGGCCTCGGCCAGAACCGCATGGGCGGCGTGGCCGGGCGGTAGATCGAACACCGCCGTCACCTCGCCCTGATCGGCACCGGTGCGCACCAGTTCCGCCCGGCCCCGCCAGCCCAGCACGAAACCAAGCGAGTCGAGCAGGATCGACTTGCCCGCGCCGGTTTCCCCGGTCAGCACGTTCAGACCCGGCTGAAACGCGAGGTCCAGCCGGTCGATGATCAACATGTCGCGGATTTCAAGCGCGCGCAGCATCGGCACATCCCGTAGGGTAGGTTTTCAACCCACCATCGATTACAGCCACTGCCCCTTGACCATCTGGCGGTAGATCTTCGCCAGCCAGTTGTCGCCCGCCGCCTCGAGCGTCAGGCCCCGCCCGGTCAGGAGCGTGTAGCTGTCCTCGTACCAGTCGGTCGACTGGTAGTTGTAACCCAAGATGGCCCCGGCGGTCTGCGCCTCGTCGGTCAGCCCCAGCGACAGGTAGGCCTCGACCAGGCGATGCAGCGCCTCGGGCGTGTGGGTGGTAGTCTGGAAATCCTCGACCACCACGCGGAATCTGTTGATCGCCGCGCCGAAATGATCGCGCTTGAGGTAATAGCGGCCGATCTCCATCTCCTTGCCCGCGAGGTGATCGAAGGCGAGGTCGAATTTCAGGATGGCCGAGCGGGCATATTCGCTCTCGGGATAGCGTTCAATGACAGTGCGCAGGGATTGCAGCGCCTGGAAGGTCAGCCCCTGATCGCGCCCGACCTCCTCGATCTGGTCGTAGTAGCTGAGCGCCAGAAGGTACTGCGCATAGGCGGCATCGTCGTCGAGCGGGTAGAAGTCGATATAGCGCTGCGCGGCAGAGCGGCTGTTTTCATAGTCCTTGTCGCGATGATAGGCGAAGGCCTGCATGATCAGCGCGCGCTTGGCCCATTCGGAATAGGGATACAGCCGCTCGATCTCGCCAAAGTAGAACGCCGCTTCCTCGGGATCGCTGCGCTCGAGTTCGAATTCGCCGCGTTCGAAAATCTGCTGTGCCGTGAACGCTTCGAGGTTGGTGTTGTCAGAGCCGCTCCCAAGCCTTGCGGCGCCGCCGCATCCCGACAGAAGCGCGGCCATCAGAACCGCCCCGATCACACCGTTCCGCGACACGCCGCCTGACATGCTTGCCTACCCTCAAGTTACGCACTGCGGGGTCTTTACCCCACTCTTGATCCCGGTCCTAGCACAGAAAATTCAGGGGCAAAACGTCTTAACGCCGATTTCACAAAGGCGATGCGCGACGGACTCAGGCGACGGCGGGAATTTCGTGCCGACCGACGCCGGCACCGGGCAGACGCGCCGCCGTGCGGCCATCCGCCTGCACCATGCGAAACGCGTCCGGCATGCTGAAAAGCTCGCGCAGCAGCATGTTGGTCATCGAATGCCCGGCCTTGTGCCCGGTGTAGTGGCCGATCAGCGGCGAACCGGCCAGCGACAGGTCGCCAAGCGCATCGAGCATCTTGTGGCGCACCGCCTCATCGGCGTGGCGCAGACCGCCGGGGCTGAGCACCCGGTCGCCGTCCACCACAACGGCGTTTTCCATCGTCCCGCCCAAGGCAAGGCCGTTGGCGCGCATGGTGTCCACATCCGCCTGGCGGCAGAAGGTGCGGCTGTCGCAGAGTTCGCGCACGAAGGCGCCGTTGGCCAGGTTCAGGCCCTTGTCCTGCGTGCCGATGGCGGCATCGGCAAAAGAGATGTGAAAGTCCATCGACAAACCACCGGCCCCCGGGGACAGGCGCGCCCAGCCATGGGCGGTGTGCACCTCGACCGCGGTCAGTACCTCGATGACCCGCAGCGGCACGGGCAGTTCGCGCACGCCGCGCGACAGGATGCCGCGCACGAAGGGCGCCGCCGACCCGTCGAGGATCGGAACCTCGGGGCCGTCGATTTCAACCAGAGCATTGTGGATGCCGCAGCCGACCAGCGCCGCCATCAGGTGTTCGATGGTCGCCACCTCGACGCCCGCGCGGTTCTTGATGCGGGTGCAGAGCGGCGACAGTTCGACCGCGTCCCAGCGCGCGGGCACGAGCGAGTCGCCCAGCATGATGTCGGTGCGCTTGAACCAGACGCCGTGGTTGGCAGACGCCGGACGAATGGTCAGCCGGGCGGGCTTGCCCGAATGCAAGCCAAAGCCCTGAAAGCTGATCGCGGATCGAATGGTTGTCTGCACGGCGAGTACCCCCGGAATACGCAGCGTTCTGCTGTCCTGCGCCTTGCAGAGGGAGATAAAGGAGCCCCTGCCCCGTCTCAAATCAAAGATTGCAACCGTCTGAAACATCCACTGTTACAAACCGGCGCAACCTCGCGCACCCTGAAGAAAATTAGCCTACCTACTTGAATGTAAATCGAAAAATAGAGGGCGCCGAAGCGGTCGAACCCTCACGATGTCACGCGATGATAGCGCAATCATCACAAAAAGGGCCCCGTCAGACCCATTCGCTTCAGACCTGCAACGCCCGCGTTTCGCGGCCCGGCCCGCCAAAACGCAAAGCGCCCCCGGACGGAACCGGGGGCGCTGCTGCCGCAAAGACGGCTGGATCAGTTGGCCTGACGCCGCAGGAAGGCGGGGATTTCGATCCGCTCCTGATCGGGATCGGCCTCTTGCTCGATCATCGGATCGGGCTGCGGCTTGCGGGCCTGGACCGGCGGCTGCTGACGGCGCGGCGCGGGGGCGGTACCGGCTTCAGCGCCGTGGCCCGTCATCCGGTTGATCAGCGAGTTGATGCCAAAACGAGGCTTGTCGCCTTCGGCGCCAGCCTGTGCCGCGGCCGCGCGGGCCTGCTGCGGTGCGGGCTGGGCCTGCGGGCGGGCGCGGGAGGCCGCGGCCTGCAGACGCGCCAGCGCTTCGGGCGACGGGGTGCCGGGCGCCGGGGCGCGCGGGGCGACAAAGCTCTCGACCTCGGCCTCGATCTCGTCTTCGCGCGGCTGGAAGGCGGCAACCTGCGGCTTGTAGGCCGGGGGCGGCAGACCGTCATCGGCCTCGGCAGCCTGCTCGTCCTCGAAGATGGTTTCCATCTGATCCTCGGCGGCGGTGCGCTCTGCGCTCATGCCTTCGAAAAGCGACGGCTCCTCTTCCTCGTACTGCGGCTCTGCGGACTGGGCGGCCACGGCGGGGCGTGCGGGTTCGCGCACAGGCTCGGGCGCCGGGGCGGCCTCGGCGGTTTCGACCTGGCGCAGAGGCTGCGCCAGCGACCGGCGCGGCACCGGGATTTCGGTGTTCACGTCGACGGCGTCGATGCCGGTGGCGACGACGCTGACGCGCATCCGGCCTTCCATGCCGTTGTCGAGGGTGGAGCCGACGATGATGTTGGCATCGGTGTCCACTTCCTCGCGGATGCGGTTGGCGGCCTCGTCCAGTTCGAACAGGGTCAGGTCGTGCCCGCCGGTGATGTTGATCAGCACACCCTTGGCCCCGCGGAGCGAGATTTCGTCGAGCAGCGGGTTGGCGATGGCCTTTTCGGCGGCCTGGATGGCGCGATCTTCGCCCTCGGCCTCTCCGGTGCCCATCATGGCTTTGCCCATCTCGTCCATCACGGCGCGCACGTCCGCAAAGTCGAGGTTGATGAGGCCCGGACGCACCATCAGGTCAGTGACGCCTTTGACGCCCTGATAAAGCACGTCGTCCGCCATCGAGAACGCTTCGGTGAAGGTGGTCTTTTCGTTGGCCAGGCGGAACAGGTTCTGGTTGGGGATGATGATCAGCGTATCGACGACCTTTTGCAGGGCCTCGACCCCGTCCTCGGCCTGCTTCATCCGCTTGTTGCCCTCGAACTGGAAGGGCTTGGTCACGACACCGACGGTCAGGACCCCCAGTTCGCGCGCGGCCTGCGCGATGATCGGCGCCGCACCCGTCCCGGTGCCCCCGCCCATACCGGCGGTGATAAAGCACATGTGCGCGCCCGCCAGGTGATCGACGATCTGTTCGATGCTTTCCTCGGCCGCCGCGGCACCGACGCTGGCACGTGCGCCCGCGCCCAGCCCTTCGGTGACCTTCACGCCCAGCTGCACCTTGCTGGTCGACTGCGACTGCTGAAGCGCCTGCGCGTCGGTGTTGGCGACGACGAAATCGACGCCGTCCAACTCTTTCTCGATCATGTTGTTGACCGCGTTGCCACCTGCACCGCCTACGCCAAACACCGTGATCCGGGGCTTCAACTCTTCCTGTCCGGGCACCGAAAGGTTCAATGTCATTGATCTGTCCGCCTGCTGTTGTGGCCCGTTCAGGCCTTTTTTGCACCTATTCCCGCCTAGTATTAGCGTTTCAGCCGCTTTTCGTCACGCGAAAAACGCCCTTTTGCCACCAAATGTGGCAATTTTCTGACGCGTCTCTGCGGGATATTGCCGACGCATCAAGATATCGTTGTTACCAGTTGTCACGAAACCATTTTACCGCTCTCTTAAGGGACCGGGCGGGATAGCGTTCCACCGGAACCTCGAAATCCCACCACTCGTCCTGCGGGTGTGCGGCAAACAGGCACAACCCGACCGCGCTTGCGAATCCGGGGCCCGTGGCCGCCTGCGGCAGACCGTGCACGCGCAGCGGCCGACCGAGTCGCACCTGCTGGCCAAGGATCTTCGACGCCAGGCCATCGAGCCCCGGGATCTGGCTTGCCGCCCCCGTCAGCACGATCTGTTGGCTGGGCAGATGTTCGAACCCTGCCGCATCCAGCCGGGCGCGCACCTCTTCGAGGATCTCCTCGACCCGAGGCCGCATGATGCCGATCAGTTCCGCCCGGCTGACCGTGCGCCGGTCGTGATGCCAGTCGCCGGTATCGCCGCCGATCTCGATCATCTCGCGGTCGTCCATGCCGGTGGCCACCACGCCGCCGTAAAAGGTCTTGATCCGTTCGGCGGTGGCCATCGGCACCTGCAACCCCATGGAGATGTCGCCGGTCACGTGGTCGCCGCCCATGCGCACGCTGTCGGCATAGATCATGTGTTTCTTCATGAAGATCGACACGCCGGTCGCGCCGCCGCCAAGGTCGATGCAGGCGGCGCCCAGTTCCTGCTCATCCTCGACCAGCGCCGCGATGCCGCTGACATAGGCCGAGGACGCGATGCCGGCGAGTTCCAGGTCGCAGCGCTTGACGCAATGGGCAAGGTTCTGGATCGCCAGCGCCTCGACGGTCAGCATGTGCATATCGGTATAGAGTGTCTGGCCAATCTGACCGCGCGGGTCCGACAGGCCCGAGCGGTGATCCAGCGCAAAGTTCACCGGCTGCGCGTGCAGCACCTCGCGCCCCTGCCCGAAATCCGGCACGTCGCAGGCGCTCAGCACCCGGGCGATATCCTGTTCGCTGACCATCGTCTCTTCGATCTCGACCTGACCGGCCAGGCCGTAGCTACGCGGCTCGGCCCCCGAAAAGCAGGCGATCACGTGGTCAACCCGGATCTGCGCCATCTTTTGCGCGGCCTGCACGGCGGTGCGGATCGCGCGTTCGGTTTCGCCCATGGCGTCGATCTCGCCAAAGCGCACGCCGCGCGACCGGGTGGTCGCGGCACCGATGACGCGAAACCCCGACTGCCCCGCCAGCGACCCGATGCCGTCGCTCTCGAGCCCCTGCTCGTTGCCGTCGAACCGCAGCACGAGGCAGGCAATCTTGGAACTGCCCACATCGAGAATGGCGATGACGCCCCGCTGCATCGCCGCCCGACGCATGTTCCGCATCGCCCGCTGGGATTCATAGAGTTCAATCATTATTCGGTATCCCCAACTTCCATCGACGTGATCCGCCACCATTCCTGCACCGCCGGGCCGCTCATCCGCAGGGTCGGCCGCTGCGGCAGGCGCAGATCCACGACCAGCAGATCGCGCGCCAGCATGTCCACCGCGTCATCCATGGCGATGGCCCGCTCCAGCGCCTGCACCGCACCGGTTTCGGGCAGACGGATGCGCTGGCCGCGGTCCAGCACCACATCCCAGCGCCTCTCGCCCATCCGCAACAACCCGCGCAGCCGCGGCCAGAGCGGGCGCGCCGCCTCGAGCAGGGCCTGCGCCTCGGGCACGCGCTTGTCCGCGCCGCGTCCGGCGATCAAAGGCAGGTCGGGATAATCGGTGCGCAGCCGTGCGGGCCCGACGAAAACCCCGGATTTGTCCAGAAGCTCCAGCCCGCCCTTGGTGCGCCACAGCACCACCGGCTTGCGTTCGGTGACATCGACCTGCAGCACCCCGCCCTGCCGGACGCGCAGCCGCGCGCTTTCCACCGCATCAAGCTGCACGACGGTCGCGCGCATCTGGTCAAGATCAAGATCGAAGGACGACACCGGAAAACGCACCGGCAGCACGGTGCGGATATCCTCGGCCACGGCCTCGCTGGCGCCGTCCACGGCCATCAGCTTGACCATGAATTCCGGGCGCTGCTCGATGGCGGCGCGGGTGTCGGCGATCATGCCCAGAAAGGCATCGCGGTTGTCCGGGATCGAGAACCACCAGCTTGCCGCGCCAAAGGCGATGGCAAAGGGCAGCCCGACGCGCAGCAGCAGCCGGTAAAGCGGCGTCAGCATCATCCGCTGCATCCGGTAGCGCAGGCGCGACGGCGCAGGATCGGGGCGGGTCACCTGTTGCACGACGCATCCTCCACCATCCAGGCGCACATCCGGCCAAAGGGAATGCCGACCGTTTCGCCCTGTTCGGGCGACAGCGACGTCGGCGTCATCCCCGGCTGGGTGTTGGTTTCCAGCAGAATGAGCCCATCGAGCCCGCGCGCCTCGTCCCAGCGGAAATCTGTGCGGCTCACGCCCCGGCAGCCCAGGGCCGTGTGGGCACGCAAAGCGTAGTCGAGGCAGGCATCGAAAATCTCTTGCGGGATGTCCGCGGGCACCACGTGCCGGGACCCGCCGGGTTTGTATTTGGCGTCGTAGTCGTACCAGCCGTCCGTCAGGATATCGGTGACCGTGAGCGCGCGGTCGCCCATCACCGTGGTGGTCAGCTCGCGCCCGGGGGCGAAGGCCTCGACCATGACCATGTCGGGCATGTCATCTGACAGCTGCGGCGGCGCGTTCGCCGCCTCCTGCACCAGGTACACCCCGACCGAGGATCCTTCGTTGTTGGGTTTGACCACATAGGGCGGCGGCAGCACGTGGCCCGCCATCACATCGGTCTTGGGCGCCAGGACGCTTTCGACCACCGGCAGCCCGTGCTGGCGGTAGATCGCCTTTGACCGCTCCTTGTCCATCGCCAGGGCCGAGGCCAGCACGCCCGAATGCGTATAGGGCAGACCCAGCCATTCCAGCAGCCCTTGCACGCAGCCGTCTTCGCCCCAGCGACCATGCAGCGCGTTGAACACCACATCGGGTGCGGCGTCCGCCAGACGCTGCGCAAGGTCGGGGCCCGCATCGACCTCGATCACCTGATATCCTTCTGCCCGCAAAGCTGCGGCGCATTCGCGCCCTGAACTCAGCGACACCTCGCGCTCCGCCGAGGGGCCGCCCATCAACACTGCAACTTTCGGGAGTGTCCTGCTCGACATCCCAAACCGCCTCAAGTCCCGGGGCTCCGGCCCCTTGTTATTGGTGCAACCTGCCTGTGGTCGCTGTTTTTATACGGGCGTTTTCGCCCTTATTCGCCGATTGGTTCGCCAACCCGCATGATTTCCCAGTGTAACTCTATTCCACTGTGTTGGAAAACCTTTTTTCGCACCTCTTCGCCCAATCCTTCCAGATCGGCGGCAGTGGCGTCGCCGGTGTTGACCAGAAAGTTGGAATGCATCTCGCTCATTTGCGCGCCGCCGCGCTTTGCGCCGCGCATGCCCGCGTCGTCGATGACCTTCCAGGCCTTGAGCTCATGGCTGTCATCGGCCCGCCCGGTGCTGGAAAACCCGGCCGGATTGCGAAAGGTGCTGCCCGCGGTACGGTCCTTGGTGGGCTGGGTCGCATCGCGTTTCGCAAGCTGGTCAGCCATGCGCTGCGCCAGCGCGTCCGGCTCGCCCTCGGGGCCCTCAAACGTCGCCTCGACGATCACCCAGCCCTCGGGCAGATCGGTCTGGCGGTAGGCAAAGCCGAGGTCCTCCGCCGTCAGCGTCACCAACTTCCCCGCCCGCGTGACCGCCTTGGCCTCCACGAAAACATCCGCCACGTAAGAGCCGTAGCAGCCCGCGTTCATCCGCACCGCGCCGCCGATGGCCCCCGGAATCGTGCGCAGAAAGGTAAGGTCCACCCCCGCCTCCGCCGCCTTGCGCGCCACATGCGCATCGAGAGCCGCGACCCCAGCGGTCACGCGCGTCCCGTCGATGCAAATGTCGTTGAACCCGCGCCCCATGCGGATCACGACAGCGCGCAACCCCCCGTCCCGCACGATGAGGTTCGACCCGACGCCCATCGGAAAGACCGGCACGCCAGGGTCCAGTTTGCGCAGAAACTCCTGGAGGTCCGCGACGTCGGCCGGCTGATAGAGCACATCCGCAGGCCCGCCCACGCGCAGCCATGTCAGCTCTGACAAAGGCTTTTGCGGCGTCAGCCGTCCTCGGGTTTCGGGCAGGTCATAGGTCATGCCGTCTGCTAATCCGGGCGGCGCGCAGAGGCAAGCCCGCTTGGCCAAAGCGCCGAACCGAACGGAGGCTTTTGCAGAACGCCGCTAAGCCCCTGATCGCGTCAACGTCTCGAGCACTTCTGGCAACCATTCCCCGGCCTCGGCACCAACTTCCTGTAAGGCGTCAACGCCACGATCAATATCACTCATCTTCCTTCCCCACGAGGCCATCCGCTCCATAACCGACGGCTTCTTTGTCGATCCATCGCTTTTGGCCTCGGATGCCTCGAATTCTAGGGCCGCGACGGCGGAGTGCACGGATGCAGCTTTGATGTAGCTCCACGCCGCCGCTTTTTCTTCCTCTGGGCGGTTCACATCACCCAGTACTGCGAAAGCAACGGCACAAGCCGCCTTGAAGGGGCCGGTGCTGTCATGTTCGAGCCCTGCCGCGATTTTCCTTGCCAGACTGACCTGTTCGGCAGAAAGCAGGTGATATTCGACCCTCTGCCGTTCCTTCACCATTTCCAGAACACTTGGCGCGGCGACGCATACGTCCTGCGCACGAACCGAAAGGTTACCGATCAAGCGCGCCGCAAGAGGCTCTTTCGTGAAACCCTCGTTTTGACTGATCAGGGCGAGATCACCTCGGGCTTCCTCGATCACCCGATGCAAATCCGCCGGGTTGTTCTTGAATTTGGAAAGGTCCTTTCGAAGCCGCTCAATCGTCCGCGCAAACGCGTCCAGGACCGCCGTTCCGATGTCGCTTTTGCCCCGGTCTGCTTTGCAACGCGCGACATGTTCGCGGAGTGCCCTCCGCGTGTCTTGCACCACTTGCAAAAGGTCAAGCTTCTCCTTTGGTTCCGTCGCCAGTTTCTGGCCGCTGGTCACGTAGACACGCCACGCGAAAGGTGTCTTTCCCTGCAGATCGGACAAAAGATACTCCGCCCAGATCCCGTTGATCGCCGCCAGCGCCTCGGGCACCGGCCCTTTCCAGACCTCGTTGTCGATCAGCGCGATGCGTTCCAGCATCTCCCAGTTGGGCGGCTGGCCGTTGGGGTCGAGCATCCGGTCATACCACGCGACCCAGAAATCCCAGTCTGGGCCGACGCCGTCCTTGATCTCCTGCCAATCGGTCGCGAAGGGGCACGCATCCGGCCACAGGGGTTCGGCAAAGACATCCCGACCATCTTCCAGACCCTTGGCATCCCCCCGAACGCTCTGCCACACGTCGGCGGCAGGGGCGGCGCGGGCGGCGGCGTCGGCGGCGTAGGCGGCGGCGTAGGCGGCGTCGGCGTAGGCGGCGTCGTCGGCGGCGGCGGCGACGTCGGCGGCGGCGGCGGAGGAGGCGGCGGCGGCGGAGGCGGCGGAGGCAGATCTGACGGCGGCGGTTGATGCCCGACCTGCAACCGCCGCCGTCAACAGGCTGCGCAGAATCGGCAAGGCTGTCAAATTACGTCTCCGCGCCTTGTCGGAGGTCAGAACCCATTTCCAATACGCCGGCAGCACCCGCGCCGCGGCGCGCGTGGCGATGTGCACCGCGACCCGCCGCGCCTCGGCCTTCTCCGCTTGCGTCGCCTGCGGCAGGCCCTCCAGCCACGCCGTCAGGCTCTCGCGGTCCCTTATCTGAGAAATCTCAACCGTCCCGCGCAGCCTGCCCCACCGTCTGCCCCGGGATCAAGGGGAACCGACGCGCCGCCGCGTCAGCCCCGGCGGCGGCGCAGCCAGCCCAGCAACGCGCCCACGCCCGCGCCCAGCAGCACCGGCCCGCAGACCAGCACCGCAAAGATCGCATAGCCGATCCCGTCCCATCCGGTCTGCTGCCGCCCGGCCCAGATCGCCCAAAGCGCCGCCCCCACCACCAGCAGCGCCGCCGCCAGCACGGTATATCCCAGCCGCTGCAACAGCGCCCACCGCGCCGCGATCAGCGACAGCACAAAGACGACAAGAGGCAACGCATAGACCATCTCCCGCAGCCTGCCCCGCCCCGGCGGCGCGGATCAAGCGAAACCCGCGCGCCGCCCCCCTGCTTCTTCTTGGCAAAAATACTCATATAGCGGCGCCAGCCGCCCGGCCCGTCAGGCCCCGCGCCCGAACCGCCCCTGAACCCAGCGCCAGAGGTAGCGCACCGGCCAGCGCAGCACGCTCATCCCCGCGGCCAGCACCAGCAGCCCGATCCAGGGCCCGTTTTCGTAGGTGACATAGCCCAGCAGCGGAATGCCGATGGCGATCAGGACATAGGCCCGGGTCCAGTGGCTGTCCTTGCTGGGGATCATCGCCAGCACATTGGCCGCCAACGCCCAGACGAAGGCGAGGATCAGGGAGGTCGTCATTCCGGGATCTCCGGCTCTTGCCCGCGCATCCGCGCGATGAGGTATTTCAACGGGTTGCGGAACATCGACACGAAGGCCGCGAGGCATAACCCAAACACCACGCCGCCGTGTGAATAGCCCAGCCAGCCCAGCAGGACCGGCGCTGCGATCATCAGCGCCACGCCCGGCACGTATTGCCGCCGCATCGGCAACATCGCGGTGGCGGTCGCGGCCAGCACCCAAAGGCAGGCCGCGATCAGCGCCGCACTCATGCCGCAGTACTCCGCCCCGCCGGTGTCACGACGCCAGCCGCTGCGGAAGGCCGTTGGCCCAGGCCGAAATCGTGCCCGCGCCCAGGCAGACCACCATGTCGCCGGGCCGCGCCTGTTCGCGCACCAGCCGCTCCAGGTCATCCTCGTCCACGATGGCGCGCGCATGCCGGTGCCCGTGCTGGATCAGCCCGGCCACCAGATCGTCACGGCTCGCCCCCTCGATCGGGTCCTCGCCTGCGGCATAGACCTCGGCGATGGCGACGACATCGGCCTCGTTGAAGCAGGAGCAGAAATCGTCGAAGAGCGAATGCAGGCGGCTGTAGCGGTGCGGCTGATGGACCGCGATCACCCGCCCGTCGCAGGCCTGCCGCGCGGCCTTGAGCACGGCGGCAATCTCGACCGGGTGGTGGCCGTAATCGTCGATGATGGTCACGCCACCCACCTCACCCACCCGGGTAAAGCGGCGGTTGACGCCGCCAAAGGCCGCAAGCGCGGCGCGGATTTCGGCCCGCTTCATGCCCAGATGCCGCGCCACCGCCACGGCGGAAAGCGCGTTCGACACGTTGTGATCGCCAGGCATCGGCAGGGTGCATCCTTCGATCATCGTGCCCTCGGCCTGCAAGGCGATGTCGAAATGCGCCACGCCCCGTTCATACCGCAGGTTGACCGCCCGCACATCGGCCTGCGCGTTAAATCCGTAGGTCACCACCCGCCGGTCCGTGACCTTGCCCACCAGCCGCTGCACCTCTTCATGATCGGTGCAGCAGACCGCGAGGCCATAGAACGGGATGTTGCTGACGAAATCGTAAAAGCCTTTGCGCAGCGCGTCGAAATCGCCCCAGTGTTCCATATGTTCGGGGTCGATATTGGTGACGATGGCGATGGTGGCGGGCAGCCGGTTGAAGGTGCCGTCGCTTTCATCAGCCTCGACCACCATCCATTCGCCTTCGCCCATGCGCGCGTTGGACCCGTAGGCGTGAATGATGCCGCCGTTGACGACCGTGGGGTCGATCCCGCCCGCGACCAGCAGTTCGGCCACTAGCGTCGTGGTGGTGGTCTTGCCATGGGTGCCCGCCACCGCGATGTTGGACTTGAGCCGCATGAGCTCGGCCAGCATTTCAGCCCGGCGCACGACGGGCAGACCGCGGCGGCGCGCCTCGTCCAGTTCGGGATTGCCCGGCTTGATCGCGGAAGAGATCACCACCACTTCGGCGGCGTCCAGGTTTGTCGCCGCCTGCCCTACGAACACATGCGCGCCCAGCTTTTCCAGCCGTTCGGTGATCTTGGAGCGTTTGAGGTCAGAGCCCTGCACCACATAGCCGTGGTTCAGCAGCACCTCGGCGATGCCCGACATGCCGATTCCACCAATGCCGACGAAATGGATGGGGCCCACGTCCCCGGGCAGCTTGGTCGCGGCATTCATCGGCCGACCTCCTGTGATCGCTTCATGTTTCATCTGCGTCGCCTCCGCTTTGTGTCCCGGCCTCACCATGGGCCAGGTAAGTCACCAGGGCGGCAAGCTCTTCCGCCGCCTCGGGTTTCGCCACCGAAAGCGCAGCCTGGGTCATTTGCAGGGCACCGTCGGGATTGTCCAGAACCGCCATGATCGCGGCGGTGAGTTCGCTGATATCGAGCTTTGATTCCGGGATCCGGATCGCCGCGCCCGCCTCGACCAGCGCGCGGGCATTGGCGGTCTGGTGATCGCCCGTCGCCGCGGCAAACGGGATCAGGATCGACGGGCGCCCGATGACGCTGATGTCGGCGACGCTGCTGGCGCCCGAGCGCGAGATCACGAGCTGCGCCTCGGACATCCGGCTGGGAATGTCGCTGAAGAAGGGCTGCACATCCGCGTCGATGCCCTGTTCGGCGTAATAGGCCGCGACCCGTTCACCATCCTCGTCGCGGGCCTGATGGCTGACCCGCAGGTGGCGCAGCACCTCCATCGGCAGGGCGGCGATGGCGGGCGGCACCACATCGCTGAGGATGCGCGCGCCCTGGCTGCCGCCGATGACCAGCACCGACATCGGATAGTCGCCCGGCACGATATAACTGGCCCCCGCCCTGTCGCGCACCGCCAGCCGCACAGGGTTGCCGACGTGCACGCCCTCGACGCCTTGGGGCAGGTCGGTGGGCCAGATGCCGCAGGCCACCAGGTGCACGCGGCTGGCGAAAAGCTTGTTGACCCGGCCCAGAACGCCGTTCTGTTCGTGGATCATCCGCGGCAGGCGCAGCATCCAGGCCGCCCCCAGCGCCGGGATCGAGGGATAGCCGCCAAAGCCCACGACCACGTCGGGCCGGTCGCGGCGCATCTTGGCGGCCATGGCCAGCACGCCGCGCAGCACCTTGAAGGGCACGCCCATTTTTGACATCGCCCCGCCGCGCGCGAAGGTGGCGCTGCTGACCTCCTCTATCTCGACCGAATGGGGAAAGCCGCCGGTGTAGCGTGCGCCGCGGGCATCGGTGCTCAGCTTCACGCGCCAGCCGCGGCGCAGCATCAGCTCGGCCAGGGCCTGTGCCGGGAACATATGCCCGCCGGTCCCGCCTGCGGCGATCACCAGAAGCGGCTTTTGATCAGACTGTGCCATGTGCCTCCCGCGTAGGGTGGGTTTGCAACCCACCTCCCTTTGCTATCGCGGCCTGCCCCGCAGAATGTCGCCTATCTCGCCCTGCGGACGCACACGTGTAAAGGCCAAGAGCATGCCGACGGCGATTCCGCCCGCGATAAGCGAGGATCCGCCGTAGCTGACGAAGGGCAGCGTCATGCCCTTGGCCGGCAGCAGCCGCACCGCGACGCCCATGTTGATCATCGCCTGCACGCCGAACATGCAGGCCAGCCCTGTGCCCGCCAGCCGGATGAACGGATCGCGTTCGCGCATCAGTCGCACCAGGCTGCGCACGACGATGGCGGTGTAAAGCGCGATGATGCAGAGCACCAGAACCAGCCCGTATTCCTCGGCCGCGACGGCGATGATGAAATCGGTATGGGCATCGGGCAGCGACCATTTCACCTGCCCCTCGCCCACGCCGACGCCGAAGAACCCGCCTTCCTGGATCGCGTTGGTGGCATATCCCAGCTGCGTGGTCGGATCGACCTCGGGATTCAGGAACCCGTCGATGCGGCGGGCGAAGTGCTCGGAATTGTCATAGGCAACGGTGCCCGCGACCACCACCAGCCCGGCGATCCCCACAAGCAGCAGCATCGGCGCGCCCGCCACGAAGTACATCACACCCCAGCCGAAGAGCACCAGACAGGCCTGACCGAAATCGGGCTGCAAGGCCAGCATCAGCACGATCGCCACCGCCAGCGCGAAGGACCATGTCTTGCCCGGCGGACCGTTGATGTCCTGGCTTGCGGCCATCATCCAGGCCGCCACGACGACGAACCCGGGTTTGAGGAATTCCGACGGCTGCAGCGATGCAAAGCCCAGCGAATACCAGCGCACCGCCCCTTTACCGAAGTCCGTGCCGAAGATCGGCAACAGCGCCAGCGCCACGAAGGCCACCAGAAAGCCGATCACCGCCACCCGGCGCACGATCAGCGGTGACATCAGCGACATCAGGAACATCACGGTCAGCGCCAGCCCACCGAAAAAGGCCTGCCGCTGGACATAGTGAAAGGGTTGCAGGTTGTTGCGCTCGGCCAGCGGGGGCGATGCGGCAAGGCCCAGCAGCAAACCGATGCCGAAAAGGATCAGGATGCAGGACAAGGACCATTTGTCGACCGTCCGCCACCATTTGGGCAAAACCGGTTCGCCATCGCGCACGGGGACCGTGCCATACACCATCTCTGTCATGAAATGACCGCCTTCACTGCCTCACACCGCCCGTTTTTCCGGGTCTGTCCGCAAGTCTAGCGAATTTGCGCCCCGCTCGCTACAAGAACTTTGCAAACTGGCACTAGCTGCGGCGCAGTTGTGACTTGCGCTGGCGCGCCGCGCGTGGTCCCTGCGGGGCCATGCAGATCACCACCCTCATCCTTGGCGCCGGGGCCGCCGGCATGATGTGCGCCGCCCACAGCGGGCCCGGCACGCTGATCATCGACCACGCCAAGGCACCGGGCGAAAAAATCCGCATCTCTGGCGGCGGGCGCTGCAATTTCACCAACATGCACTGCGATCCCTCGTGTTTTCTGGGCAGGAATCCGCATTTCCCAAAAAGCGCGCTCAGCCGCTATACCCAATGGGATTTCCTCGATCTGGTGCAGAAACACGGCATTCCCTGGCATGAAAAGACGCTGGGGCAGCTTTTCTGCGACACCTCGGCCAAGGACATCATCCGCATGCTGCGGTCCGAAATGAATCTGGCCGAGCTTTGGTTGCAAACGCGGCTGACCTCGCTTTCTCAGACCGACCGCGGCTTTGCCGCAAAGGTTGAGAAGGACGGACAGGTCATTGATATCGAATGCCAAAACCTTGTGGTTGCCACGGGTGGAAAGTCCATCCCCAAGATGGGCGCGACGGGCCTGGCCTATGACATCGCGCGGCAGTTCGGACACACGCTGACCGACACCCGCCCCGGCCTCGTGCCGCTGACCTTTGCCGAAGGCCGCTTTGCGCCGCTGTCGGGGGTGGCCTGCCCGTCGCGCGTGGCCGCTGGCGGGGCCAGCTTTGACGAGGCGCTGCTTTTCACCCATCGGGGTCTGTCGGGGCCCGCGGTGTTGCAGGCGTCAAGCTACTGGCACGAGGGCGAAGCCGTCGCGGTGGACCTGCTGCCCGACACGCCGCTGGCAGAGATCCTGCGCGACAAGCGCCGTAGCGAAGGCAAGCGCAGCCTGACCACGGAACTGGCCCGCCACCTGCCCGCGCGGCTGGTCGATTATCTGGCGCAACAGCTTGATCTGTCGGGCAACCTTGGCGATCTGTCCGACCCGCGCATCCTTGAGCTTTGCGGGCATCTGCACCGCTGGATGCTGACGCCCTCGGGATCAGAGGGCTACCGCACGGCCGAGGTGACGCTGGGCGGCGTGGATACCGCAGGATTGTCGTCCAAGACGATGATGTCAAAGACCATTCCCGGCCTCTATTTTATCGGAGAGGCCTTGGATGTCACCGGCTGGCTCGGCGGCTACAACTTCCAGTGGGCCTGGTCGTCGGGTTGGGCTGCAGGGCAAAGCATCGCTCAGGACCGCTCCGCAACCGTCTGAACCTGAGCGATAAAATCCTCCCCGCGCTTTTCGAAGCTGTCGTATTGATCGAAACTGGCCGCTGCCGGGGCCAGCAGCACCGTGTCGCCGGGCTGCGCATCAGCGGCAGCCTTCGCCACGGCGGCCTGCATGGTGGTGCAAATCTCGGTCTCCACACCCGGCAGGCCAAGCGCAAAGGCGCTGGCCTCGCGCCCGATGACATAGGCCCGTAGCACGTTGCCGAAGCCCGCCGCCAGCGGCTCAAGCCCGCCCTCTTTCTGCAGGCCGCCGCAGATCCAGCGGATATTCCTGAACGCCAGCAGCGCCTTGAGCGCAGAATCGACATTCGTCGCCTTGCTGTCGTTCACGAAGGTCACGCCGCCGCGTTCCGCGATGATCTGGCTGCGATGCGGCAGGCCCGCGAAACTGGCAAAGGCGGCTTCAATCTGGCGCGGCGCAAGGCCCAGCGTGCGGCAGGCCGCATAGGCCGCGCAGGCGTTCTGGTGGTTGTGCTCGCCCGACAGGCTCTTGATCTGGCGCAGGTCGATGGACGCCACCTGCTTGCCCTTGCGCCATTCGCTCAGGAACCCCTTGAGCGCGAACACGTCCCAGCCCGGCCCGCTGAGCTTTTGCGCCGAAGAGATCCGGATCACCCTGTCGTCACCGCGCCCCGCGCTCAGCTGGTTGGCCATATACCGGCCTTCATCCTCGTCCACGCCAATTATTGCGCGGTCTGGCCCGCCTTCTGCGAAAAGTCGGCGCTTGGCCGCGAAATACCCGCCCAGGCCCGCGTGCCGGTCCAGATGGTCGGGGCTGAGGTTGGTGAAGACCGCCACATCCGGCGTCAGCGCGCGCGCCAGATCGGTTTGATAGGACGACAGCTCCAGCACAACCACGCCGCCGTTGCCCGGCGGGTCGATGTCCAACACACCGCGCCCGATGTTGCCCGCAAGCTGGCTCTCGCGCCCCGACGCCGTCAGGATATGGTGGATCAGGGCGGCGGTCGTCGATTTGCCGTTCGATCCGGTCACGGCAATGACCTTGGGGATGGTGTCGAACTCATCCCAGGCTTGGCCTGCAAGCGACTGAAAGAACAGCCCGATATCATTATCGACGGGCACGCCTGCAGCCCAGGCGGCGGCGATCACGGGGTTGGGCGCGGGATATAGATGCGGGATGCCGGGGCTGACGATCAGCCAAGCGACATCGTCGAAGGCGCCCGGCTTGCTCAGGTCGCGGCAGGTCAGCCCCTCCCCCTCGGCCACCGCGCGGGCGGCGGCGCTGTCATCCCAGCAGATAGGCACCGCGCCGCCGTCGCGCAGGCTGCGCGCCGCCGAAAGGCCCGACCGGCCCAGGCCCAGCACCGCCACGTTTTGCCCGTCAAATCCCTGTACCGGTATCATCGTACCCTCCCCCCGCCATTTGCCGCAGCGATAGCCTATTTCGCAGGGGGCTCACAATCCCGCTGCTCATCGTCGCGGGGCACAAGGCCGTACCGCGCCGCGACCTGCCAGACATGGCCGGGCACCATGTTCTTCACGCGTGCGGGAAAGGCGCGGCGCAGGTGCAGGACCGTCTCGATCGCCTTCATCTCGACCCGCGCACGGGCAAATTCCAGCCCGCGCGGCCCGGTGCGCGGCTGCAGGAACGACACCACGGGGCGCAGCCAGTCCGGCATCCGGCGCAAAGGCAGCCCGCCCGCCGCGCGTTCGGTGTTGGCCATGAAACCGCGCACTGCGCCACCGCGTTTTCCCTTGTCCGTCAGCGGCTTGATCCGCAGCCTTGATCCAAGTCGGTCCAGCACCTCGGCTCCGCGCGCATTGCGCACGATCAACCACTGGTCGCCATCGCCGCCCATGTAGCCCACGGTGATGTCGGCCAGCCGGTTGGTGTAATCGACGCAGGTCTTGCAGGTCATAGGAAAGAAATCCGGCGGCAGGTCCGAGATCGGCAATTGCAGGAACGGAATGAATCGCGGCTTGCGCCCGTCGTCAAAGCGCAGCTCGACCCGGTAGTCGGCGCGGAATTCAAGGTACGACACGGTGTCGGGCTTTTCGTCCAGAAGCCCCAGAAACTTGTGAAAATTCTCGGTCGTCGTGTTGTCGGAACAGGGTGTGCCGATCACGGTGATCGCCTCGAACCCCAGTTCCGCCTCAAGCGCCCGCAGCGCGTAGATCTGACAGGGGATGCCCACCACCGCGATGCGCCGGTGCCCCGCCGCACGCGCCGGTTCCAGCAGCGCCAGCAAGGGGCCAAAGCCCATGCGCATGCCGCGACACTGCGCCATGGCCTCGGGCTTTGTCACCAGCACCGGCAGGGGTTTCCATCGGTCCTCGGGGTCGGGCGCCGTCGCCAGAACCGCATCGACCGCGCCGCTTCGCAAAAGCTCTGCCGCCAGCGCCGTGGTCAGGCCCGTCCACTGCGCGCCCGGCGCGGGCGGGTCGAGCCGCGCCCGCAGCATCCGCGCGGTCACGCCAAAGAATACATCGTCGCCGCGCGCCGCATCGGCAGTGCGCCCGTGCACGCGCCGCTCAATCGCTGGATAGTCCGGCTGGATGAATTGGCACGCCTTTCCGCAGGCCTTGCCATTACCGATGCGCGACACGCCGCAATCTGTGCAGAGCCCGGGGCGCGCCGCGCCGCCCAGTTGCGGCGCCTCGATGCCGGCCTCGGCCACCCTAGCGGACTTTCAGCGTGGCCAGCCCGATGATGGCGAGGATCAGCGAGATGATCCAGAACCGGATCACGATCTGCGGTTCGGCCCAGCCCTTCTTCTCGTAGTGGTGATGAATCGGCGCCATCAGAAAGACGCGCTTGCCGGTGCGTTTGAAATAAAGCACCTGGATGATGACCGACAGGGCCTCGACCACGAAAAGCCCGCCGACGATGCCCAGCACGATCTCGTGCTTGGTGGCGACCGCAATGGCCCCCAGCGCGCCACCAAGCGCCAGCGACCCGGTGTCGCCCATGAAGACGGCCGCAGGCGGGGCGTTGTACCACAGGAACCCCAGCCCCCCGCCGACGATTCCGGCGGTGAAGATCAGAATCTCGCCGGTGCCCGGCACGTAATGCACGTCGAGGTAATCTGTGAAGTCGACCCTCCCCACCGCATAGGCAATGACACCCAGGGTCGAGGCCGCGATCATCACCGGCATGATCGCCAGCCCGTCAAGCCCGTCGGTCAGATTCACCGCATTGGCCGATCCGACGATCACGATCATCGCGAAGGGGACAAAGAACATCCCCAGATGGATCAGCGTGTCCTTGAAGACCGGCAGCGCCAGCTCATAGCTCAGCTCCGCAGGATGATAGGTCGCGGCCCAGAACCCGGCCACGCCCGCGATGATAAACCCCAGCAAAAGCCGCACCTTGCCGGACACGCCCGCGGAATTTTGCTTGGCCACCTTGGCATAGTCGTCGGCGAACCCGATGGCGGCAAAGGACATAGTGACGAAGAGCACCATCCAGATATAGGGGTTGTCGAGCCGCGCCCACAGCAGGGTCGAGGTCAGCAGCGCACCGACGATCAGCAGCCCGCCCATGGTCGGCGTGCCCGCCTTGATGAAATGACCCTCGGGCCCGTCGGTGCGGATCGGCTGGCCCTTGCCCTGATGGCGGCGCAACACGTTGATCAGCGGCGGCCCGAAGATGAAGCCGAAGATCAGCGCGGTCAGAAACGCGCCGCCCGCGCGAAAGGTGATGTAGCGGAAGAGGTTGAAGACGTCGCCGCCATCCGACAGTTCCGTCAGCCAAAACAGCATGTCTCAGGTCCCTTCCGCGTCGTTCAGCCCCGGGGCTTGGCCCATTTTCCGTATCGCGTCAACCACGCGCCCCAATCCCGTACTCAGGCTGGCCTTGACCAGCACCACGTCGCCGGCATCAAGGTGACGGGACAGTCCCCGGACCATCTCTTCAGCGCTGGCCACGTGCCGCCCGCGCTTGGCCTCTGGCAGGGCCTCAAAGAGGTTCTGCATCAGCGGGCCCACGCAATGCACCATGTCGATCCGGTCCATCGCGGCATGCGCGGCCAAGGCCGCATGCAACTCTGTCTCGGTACGGCCCAGTTCCTTCATGTCGCCCAGAATGGCGATCCGGCGCCCGCGACTGACCCGGCCGATGTCATGGGTGACCTCGGCCGCCGCCAGCACCTCGAGCGCCGCGGCCATCGACGCGGGGTTGGCGTTGTAGGCGTCGTCGATCAGTTCCAGCGTCATCCGGCTGTCCACCGCATCCAGCGTCACGACCTCGCGCTGGCCGCGGCCCGCGCCGGGGTGCCATCGGCCCAGATCGGCCAGCATCAGCGCCGGATCGAGGCCAAGCGCCTGCCCCGCCGCCAGCACCGCCATGCCGTTCACCGCAAAATGCCGCCCCGGCACCGCCACCTTGTAAAGCAGTGACTGTCCGTCCATGTCGGCGCGCACGACGGTCGTGGCGTCGCCGATCCGCACGTCGGTCACCTGGGCGGTGCAGTCGGGCGTTTCGCCAAAGGTCACGACGCGGGCGCCGCAGGTTTCGGCCTTGGCGATCATCTGCGCGCTGGTCGCAAGATCGCCATTGATCACGGCCACGCCGTCCGGCTCAAGCCCCTCGAAAATCGACGCTTTTTCCTCGGCTATCCCGGCAAGGCTTTCAAAGGCGGCCAGATGCGCAGGCGCCACGATGGTGACGATGGCCACGTGCGGGCGGGCCATGCGCGACAGCGGCGCGATCTCACCGGGGTGGTTCATGCCGATCTCGATCACCGCGAATTCAGTGTCGAGCGGCATCCGCGCCAGGGTCAGCGGCACACCCCAATGGTTGTTGTAGCTCGCCTCGGCGGCATGCACGCGCCCCTGACCGCCCAGAACGGTGCGCAGCATTTCCTTGGTCGAGGTCTTGCCGACCGACCCGGTGACGCCGACGACCCGGGCTTGCGTCCGGGCGCGGGCCGCGCGGCCCAGTGCCTCGAGCCCCCGGAGCACATCGTCCACCAGCAGAAGCGGCGCATCCGCCGCGACGCCTTGGGGCACATGGCTGACCAGTGCCGCCGCCGCGCCCTTGTCCAACGCCTGGGCCACGAAATCATGCCCGTCACGCGCAGCCTTGAGCGCCACGAACAGATCGCCGGGCCGCAGCGTGCGGGTGTCGATGGACACGCCGTTGGCCTGCCAGTCAGCCTCGGACCGACCGCCCGTCGCGGCCACCGCCTCGTCCCGCGTCCAAAGGCTCATGACCGGCTCCCAGCTTCTTCTTGGCAAATACACTCCCGCCGGAGGCATCCGACCGCAGACGCGAACACAGGCCTTGGAAATGTCATGCCAACCTCCCGTCCAGCGCCGCCACGGCAACGCTGGCCTGTTCGGCATCGTCGAAGGGAAACACGGTTTCACCGACGATCTGGCCGGTCTCGTGCCCCTTGCCGCAGATCAGCAGGGCATCGCCGGGTTCCAGCGCGTCGATGCCGCGCAGGATCGCCTCGGCGCGGTCGCCGACCTCGATCGCGTCGGGCGCGCTTGCCAGCACCGCGGCACGGATGCTGGCGGGGTCCTCGGTCCGGGGGTTGTCGTCGGTCACGATCACCAGATCGGCGTTCTCTGCCGCCGCCTGCCCCATCAGCGGCCGTTTGCCCGCGTCCCGGTCGCCGCCCGCGCCAACGATGGCCACCAACCGCCCCATCACATGCGGGCGCAGCGCCTGCAGCGCGGTTTCCACGGCGTCGGGCGTGTGGGCGTAGTCGACAAAGACCGCCGCTCCATTGTCGCGCGTCGCGGCCAGTTGCATTCGGCCCCGCACCGTGCCCAGAAGCGGCAGCACCCCGAAGACCTGATCGGCCTCGGCCCCGCAGGCGATGGCCAGGGCCGCCGCCAGCAGCACGTTTTCCCCCTGGAACCCGCCGATGAGGTTCAGCCGAAGCTGCCGGACAGAGGCGTTCCAGCGCACGCGCACCTCCTGCCCCGTGGCGTCAAAACGCTGCGCCATCAGGCACATGTCCGCGCCTTCCGCCCCGCCCACGGTGATCAGCGCCTGCCCGCGCGCCTTTGCGATGGCGGCCATGTCCACCCCGCGCGGGTCGTCGATGTTGACGACCGCGGTGCCGTCTTCGCCCAGCACCCGGGCAAAAAGCCCGGCCTTGGCGGCAAAGTAATCCTCAAAGCTCGCGTGATAATCCAGATGATCCTGGGTGAAATTGGTAAAGCCCGCGGCCTTGAGCGTCACGCCATCAAGCCGCCGCTGTTCCAGCCCGTGGCTCGACGCCTCCATCGCGGCGTGATCGACACCGGCCTGCGCCGCACCGGCCAGCACCCGGTGCAGGGTGATGGGTTCCGGCGTGGTGTGTTTCAGCGGCGTCTGCCAGTCGCCCTCGACCCCGGTGGTGCCGACATTGACCGCGCGCAGGCCCAGTTCCTGCCAGATGTGGCGCACGAAGGTCGCGACCGAGGTCTTGCCGTTCGTGCCGGTGACGGCGACAACCGTGTCGGGCTGCACGCCGAACCACAGGGCGGCGGTAAAGGCCAGCGCCTGGCGCGGATCGGCGGCGATGACCAATGCCGCGTCCGAAGCGGCCAGTTCGTCCTGCGCGATCCGGGCGCCTTCGGCATCCGTGAGGATCGCAGCCGCCCCCATGCGTAGGGCGTACTGGATATATTCGCCGCCATGCACCCGGGTGCCGGGAAGGGCCGCGAACAGATATCCGTCCTTCACCTCGCGGCTGTCCAAAGCCAACCCTGTCACGCGTGCCTCGCGGCCCGCGCGCGCCGTCAGGCCCAGCTCTGCCAAGGATTTCACCTGATCGCCCATCGCCACCCCCGGCGTCTATCTTGCACAATTCCCGGTCGTCGACAGGGGACAATGCCAGATCAGTTCCCCGTCAGAACGATGCCTGCCACTTGGCCCGGTTCGACCTGCGGACGCAAGCCCAGAAGCGGGGCGATGCGCCCGATCATTTCCGCCGCCACCGGCACCGCCGTCCAGCCCGCGGTGCGCCGCGGCTTGGAGCCCGAGGTTTCCACCGGTTCGTCCAGCGTCACGATCAGCACGTATTCGGGTTTGTGCGCGGGGAACATGGTGGCGAAGGTCGCGATGACCTTGTCCTTGTAATAGCCGCCGCCGCGTTCCTTGGGTTTGTCCGCCGTGCCGGTCTTGCCGCCCACGTGATAGCCCGGAACTTCGCCAAAGCTCGCCGTGCCTTCGGTCACCACCTTGCGCAGCATCACCCGTGCGGCGGCGGCGGTTTCTTCGGACAGCACGCGTTCGCCCATCTGATGGCCGCGCTGTTTCAGCAGCGTCGGCTTGACCACACGCCCGCCGTTGGCGATGGCAGAATAGCCTGCCGCCAGGTGCAGCGGCGAGGTGCTGATGCCGTGGCCGTAAGAGATGGTAACCGTGCTCAGATCGGTCCAGCGCTGTGGCAAAAGCGGCGCGCCGCCCTTGGCTTCCACGATCTCGAACGGGGTGGGTTCGAAAAAGCCCAGGCTTTTCAGAAAGTCCTGCTGCCGCTTCGGCCCGATGGCCAGCGCCAGCTTGCCCGTGCCACGGTTCGAGCTGTGTACGATGATGCCCTCGACCGTCTGTTCGCCGTAGTTCTTGCCGTTGAATTCGCCGATCCGGTGGCCGCCGACCTTCATCGGCGGCTTGGTGTCGATCACCGTGTGCGCGTTGACCAGCCCCAGTTCCATCGCCTGTGCGGCAGTGAAAATCTTGAAGGTCGAGCCAAGTTCATAGACGCCCTGCACCGCCCGGTTGAAAAGCGGGCTGTCGCTGGGGTTGCCCTCGATGGCGGCGCGGGGGCGCTGGTTGGGGTCGAAATCCGGCAGGCTCGCGATCGAGATCACCTCGCCCGTATGCACATCCATCAGCACCGCGGCCGCGCCCTTGGCGTTCATGAGCTTCATGCCGCCGTAAAGCACCCGCTCCATCGCCGCCTGCACGGTCAGGTCCAGCGACAGCTCCAACGGCGCGCCTTTGCGGGCCGGATCGCGCAGGGTTTCATCGAGGTATTTCTCGATCCCCGCGGTGCCGATGACCTCGGCCGAATGCACGCCCTCGCGGCCAAAGCTCGACCCGCCCAGAACATGTGCCGCCAGCGGCCCGTTGGGATAAAGCCGCATTTCGCGCGGGCCGAACAGCAGCCCCGGTTCACCGATGTCGTGCACCAGCTGCTTCTGTTCGGGGCTGAGTTTCTTGCGCACCCACAGGAACTTGCGCTCTCCGGTAAAGTCCTTCAGCAGACGCTTTTCATCCAGATCGGGAAAGATTTCCGCCAGCGCCGCAGCGGCGCGTTCCGGTTCGATCATCTGCTGGGGATGCGCATAAAGGCTGTGGGTTTCCATGTTGGTGGCCAGGACGCGCCCGTGCCGGTCGACGATGTCGGCGCGCTGCGCCACGATCGACGCGCCCGCCGCCTGGGCGCGCGGCTCCTGCGGTTCGGACGCCGCAAGATGGCCCATGCGCGCGCCGACAACGGTAAAGGCGCAGAAAAACAGCACACCCATGACCAGCAGCCGCCCCTCGGCCCGGACCCGGGCCCTGTCGCGCATCTGCTCATGCCGGATGCGGATGTTTTCGCGTTCAATGGCATCGGGGTTTTCGCCGTTGCGGCGGGCCTCGAGAATGCGCGCCAGCGGGCGCAGCGGGGTGCGGATCATGGCTCTTGTGCTCCTGCGCTGGACACGTCGACAGGGTTGGTGATGGGCAGTTCGGGCGGCTGCGGATAGGCGATCTGATCGACCCGTCCGAACTGATCCGGGCGCAGCGGCAGCAGGCCCAGCCGTTCAAAGTTGATGTCGGCCAGATCGCGCAGACGGTCGGGCCGGTTGAGATAGGCCCATTCGGCCCGCAGCACCGCCATGCGTTCGCGCGCGGCCCCGATGTCGCGTTGCAGATCCGCGACCTCGGACAGGGTGGCCTGGGTCTTGTAGTTTTCGTGATAGGCCCAGAAGGCCAGCCCGATCACGCCCATGAAGGTTGTCATATACAGCAACGTGCGCATCAGCGTTTTCCCCCAAGCTGTGGCATGGCAATGGTTTTTGCGTCGATCCCGCCGCTTGGCGCGTCGGTCCGGCGGGCGACGCGCAGCTTCGCGGACCGCGCGCGCGGGTTGTCCGAAAGCTCGTCCTCGTCGGGCCCGACGGCCTTGCGGGTGACAAGCTCAAATTGCGGCGCGTCCTCTTCGATGACAGGCGCATAGCGGTTGGCATTGCCGGTCTGACCGGCGCGGACCTGCAGAAAGCGTTTGACCATCCGGTCCTCGACCGAATGAAAGCTCACCACCGCCAGCAGGCCGCCGGGCCGCAGCGCGCGTTCGGCGGCCATCAGCCCCTCGTGAAGCGCGCCGTATTCGTCGTTTACCGCGATGCGCAGCGCCTGAAAGCTGCGCGTCGCAGGGTGAGATTGTCCCGGCTTGGCGCGCGGCAGGCAGGATTCCACCAACCCCGCCAGCCGCAAGGTCGTGGTGATCGGTTCCTCGGCCCGCGCGCGGACGATGGCCTTGGCGATACGGCGGGACGCGCGTTCTTCGCCATAGACGTATAGGATATTGGCCAGCTCTTCCTCGCTCGCCTCGTTGACCAGGTCGGCCGCAGACGGACCGTCCTGGCTCATCCGCATGTCAAGCGGCCCGTCGCGCATGAAGGAAAACCCGCGGTCCGCAAGGTCCAGCTGCATGGAACTGACACCCAGATCCAGCACCACGCCGTCGACGCCACTGGCCACCTCGTCCATCTGCGCGAAGTTGGCCTGCGCCAACTCCAGCCGCCCGGCATAGTCGCCGATCCAGTCCGCCGCCATCTGATGCGCCAGCGGATCACGGTCGATGCCGATGACCCTGCCCGCCCCTGCCTCCAGCAGGCCGCGGGCATAGCCGCCCGCGCCGAATGTGCCGTCGATCCAGGTGCCCTTTACAGGCGCGACCGCCCGCAACAGCGGACGCAAGAGAACGGGCACATGAGGTTTGCTTTCCGGGGAATGCGCCTCGGTCGCCATGACTAGCCCCCCTGCACGCCGTCAAGGAAGCTCAGAGGATCGAAATCCTCCGGCAGTTCATCCAGCCATTCCTCGGTCTTGGCGACCTCTTCTTCTTCGTAGGTTTCGGGCTTCCAGATCTGGAAGGTATCGCCGTTGGCGATAAAGAACGCCTCGTTGTCCAGGTCGATCTTCGAGCGCAGCTTGGCCGGGAGGACAAGCCGCCCGGTTTCATCCACCGTGGTGGGAAAGCTTTGTCCGTGAAACAGCCGCTGCAGCATCTTGCGCTCGTTGCTGCCGCGCGGCAGAGCGTCGATCTTGGCATCGACCTCTTCGATGGCTTCCATCGTGTAGCATTCAAGGTATTTGCGGCGGTGATCGCCATAGACGATGACCAGTTCGGGGTTCAGCCCCTCGGTCCAGTTCGGGTCTGAGGCTTCCAGCACACGGCGAAAAGAGGCCGGGATGGACACCCTGCCCTTCGTATCCACCTTGTGGTGGCTTTCACCTCTGAACCTGCGACCCACTGTCCCGTGTGTCCCTTATAAAGACCCCCTGAAAATGAAAACGACGGGTTGATCCGCTGCCACTGATCAACCCGCCGCCCTCGTCCCGCTGTGCGGGGTGTCCAGCTGCGCGCGCCACCTGGGGGGATGTCTGCTCGCTCGCGCGCCGGATCTCTTGGTCGATGAAAGTCGGGGCCTGTATGAAACCTGCCGGTTTTCTTTTTTGTTTTGGAAGTCGTCGGGGTCTTGGCGTCCCCTTCGTCGTTCCCGCCTCTCATTCGATGCACTATGGATGGCATGGGAATTCGTGGGTGGCAACTGTTTTTTATGGGAAATGACTACCCGATGTTGTTTCAGAGACCCCTGCAAAACAACATGTAGAGGCAAAATTGGGTCAATTCGCTGCACAAGTTGTGGCTAGGCAAATACTCATATCTATATATTGTGTCAGCTTGGCCTGACCACAGCGGCCCACGATTTCCCAATAAATTTGCCTCCCCTACCGGAAAACCCTGCGGCTCGACCCTAAAGACCGCGAGATTTCGGCCGAATCAACCGGAAAATCGCGATGATTCCAGTTTGATTCGCAGACCAGGCGCCACCTGAACAGACTGTCCCACGGTTTCCCGTGGCCGCTCTCAAGGCGCGGCCCATGGTTTCCCATGGTCCGCATGGTCCCGCAGCGCTGCATATATATAGAGAGAGAGTGTGTGTGGTGCGGTGCGCTCAGGCCATGCCGCCGCGCACCAGACCGTCGGCCAGCTGCCGGTAGGCCTGGGCCACCGGACCGTCGCCCGCCGCCACCGGCGCCCCGGCATCGCCCGCCAGGCGGGTGTCGAGGTCGATGGGCAGCGCCGCCAGCAGCGGCACGCCCAACCTTTCCGCCTCGGCCGCGACGCCGCCATGGCCGAAGATATGGCTTTCGCCGCCGCAATGCGGACAGTGAAAGACCGACATGTTCTCGATCAGGCCCAGAACCGGGGTCTTGAGCGTGCGGAACATGTCCAGCGCCTTGCGCGCATCCAGCAGCGCCACGTCCTGCGGGGTCGATACCACGATGGCGCCCGACACCTCGGATTTCTGGCACAGGGTCATGGCCACATCGCCGGTGCCCGGCGGCAGATCGACCAGCAGCACATCCAGTGTGCCCCAGTTGACCTGCCCCAGCATCTGCTGCAGCGCCCCCATCAGCATCGGCCCGCGCCAGACCACGGCCTTGTCCTCGGGCAGCATGAAGCCGATGGACATCAGCGTGACCCCGTGGGCGTGCAGCGGCTCGATGATCTTGCCGTCGGGGCTTGCCGGTTTGCCGCTGGCCCCCATCATCCGCGGCTGGCTGGGACCGTATATATCGGCATCGAGCAGCCCGACCCGGCGACCGGCGCGAGCCAGGGCCACAGCCAGGTTCGACGACACCGTGGATTTGCCCACCCCGCCCTTGCCCGACCCGATCGCGAGGATGCGGTTGACCCCCGCCGGTTTCATCGGACCTGCCTGCGGCGTGGGATGGCCACCGATCTTCAGTGACGGCGCCTTGGGGGCCGGGCCATGCGCGGTCAGCGCCGCCGAAACGCCCGTCACCCCGGGCACCTGCGCCACCACCGCCTCGGCGGCGCGGCGCAGCGGCTCCATCTGGCGGGCGGTTTCGGGCGACGGCGCCTCGATCACGAAACGGACCTGGCCCGCCTCCACGCTGAGGGCTCGAATCATCTTTCGCCCGATCAGATCGCCCCCGTCCGGCAGCGCCAGCCGCGCCAGCGCTGCCTCGATAGCTCGTCGCATTTCATCCACGCCTATTCTCCTTGCATCTGCGCCAGCAAAACCGGCGCTTCGCCCGCTGGCCCGCCACGGCCGTTTCGTTAGCGCACACAATTCAGGCAACCCGCTGAATTTAGGTCAGAATCGCGTATGCAAATGCTGCATAGCAGCATTGACGCAAAAGCCCATTGTGCACCTGCAGCATCTGACCCATCTTGAGGTCAACAGCGCAACACACCGCTCCATGTCGGGGCGCCGCGCAAAAGACAACGAGAGAGAGGCAAGCACAATGGCATTTGCATCTTACACCGCGACACACGGCCGGAACGCCGTACTTCAGCGCCTGAACGGCGTGTTCGATAGCCTGCGCGAACGGTCCGCCCGCCGCAAGGTGTTCAAGACAACCCGGGGCGAGCTGATGGCCCTGACCGACCGCGACCTGGCCGACCTGGGCCTGGCCCGCGCCGAAATCAACCGCGTCGCCTATCAAGCGGCCTACGGCGACTGATCCGACGCGGACAACCCCATAGGGCGTGAAACCACGCCCGTACGGTTCGGCGGCCCTCTCCTCCTCCCTGGGCTGGTCGATACCGCGGCGGCGCCTCTCCTCCTCCCTGGCGTCGCCGCACCCAAATTCCGGGACCGGCCCCTCGCGGCCCTTCCCACAACGGTTCGGCGGCCCTCTCCTCCTCCCTGGGCTGGTCGATACTGCGGCGGCACCGTTCCTCCTCCCTGGTGTCGCCGCACCTTTTATTCCGGGCCCGAACGGGCCCAACCAAGATCGGGGCCCCTCTCCTCCTCCCTGGGGTTCCGTGTACTAGAACGGCGGCGCCTCTCCTCCTCCCTGGCGTCGCCGTTTTTTTATGGCGGGCTGCCCTGCGAAGACGCCCATTCGGGCGGATAAGCGGCGCCACCCTTTCCCTTGCCCCGATGCTTCGCTAGATGATCACCAAAGAGGATCAGACGGGACGCATCACCCATGCCGATGGAAAAGACATTCGACGCCGCCGCCGCCGAACAGCGCCTTTACAAGGCCTGGGAAGACGCGGGCGCCTTCAAGGCCGGGGCCAACGCGAAACCCGGCGCCACGCCCTTCTCGATCATGATCCCGCCGCCCAACGTCACCGGCTCGCTGCACATGGGCCATGCGTTCAACAACACGCTGCAGGACATCCTGGTGCGTTGGAAGCGGATGCAGGGGTTCGACACGCTCTGGCAGCCCGGCACCGACCATGCCGGCATCGCCACGCAGATGGTCACCGAACGCGAAATGGCCGCCAATGGAGAACCCTCGCGCCGCCACATGGGCCGCGACGCCTTCTTGGCCCGGGTCTGGCAGCAGAAGATCAAGTCGCGCGGCACCATCATCGGTCAGCTCAAACGCCTTGGCGCGTCGTGCGACTGGTCGCGCGAGGCCTTCACCATGTCCGGCGCCCCGGGCGCGCCCGAGGGCGAAGAGGGCAATTTCCACGATGCGGTCATCAAGGTCTTTGTCGAGATGTACGACAAGGGGCTGATCTACCGCGGCAAGCGGCTGGTGAACTGGGACCCGCAGTTCGAAACGGCGATTTCCGATCTCGAGGTCGAGAATATCGACACCGCCGGGCACATGTGGCACTTCAAATACCCGCTCGCCGGTGGCGCCACCTATGAATACGTTGAAAAGGACGAGGACGGGAATGTCCTGTTCACCGAAACGCGCGACTACATCTCCATCGCCACCACCCGGCCCGAAACCATGCTGGGCGACGGCGCGGTGGCGGTGCATCCGTCAGACGAACGCTATGCCCCCATCGTCGGGCAGCTGTGCGAAATTCCCGTGGGGCCAAAGGAACATCGCCGCCTCATCCCGATCATCACCGACGATTACCCCGATCCCGCCTTCGGCTCGGGCGCGGTCAAGATCACCGGCGCGCATGATTTCAACGACTATGGCGTCGCCAAGCGTGGCGAAATCCCGTGCTACCGGCTGATGGACACCCGCGCCGCGATGCGCGGCGATGGCGCCCCCTATGCCGAAGAGGCCGCAAAGGCCCTCGCCGTCGCGCGGGGCGAGACGACCCTGACCGAGGCAGAGGCCGACGCGATCAACCTTGTCCCCGATCACCTGCGCGGGCTCGACCGGTTCGAGGCGCGCAAACGGGTGGTGGAAGAGATCACCGCCGAAGGTCTGGCCGTGATGACCCAGGCCAACGATCCCCGGCTGGGTAAGGCGGCGCAGAAACCCCTCGCCCCCGAAGAGGGCGGCGAGGCGCGAGAGGACACGCTGGTTCCGCTGGTCGAGGCCAAGACGATCATGCAGCCGTTCGGTGACCGCTCGAAGGTGGTGATCGAACCGATGTTGACCGATCAGTGGTTCGTCGACACCGACAAGATCGTCGGGCCCGCGCTGGATGCGGTGCGCAATGGCGATACGCGCATCCTGCCCGAGCGCGACCGCAAGGTCTATTTTCATTGGCTCGAGAATATCGAACCCTGGTGCATCTCGCGCCAGCTCTGGTGGGGTCATCAGATTCCGGTGTGGTACGCCCCTGCGCCCACGGGCGGCGACGAATGGCACCATGTCTGCGCCGCGACCGAGGCCGAGGCGATCGACAAGCTCAAGGTGCTTTGGGGCGAAGATGCGGATTTCCGCGTCGTCGAGGACGAGCGCGCGGCCATCGACCTGCTGGGGGATCTGGTCGGCAACTGGCGGACCGAAGGCCGCATACAGCAGCGCGAAGCGCCCGCGACGATTCCGCTCTTCCGCGATCCCGACGTGCTCGACACCTGGTTTTCCTCCGGTCTCTGGCCCATCGGCACGCTGGGCTGGCCGGACGACACCGAAGAGTTGGCGAAGTATTTCCCCACCTCGACCCTGATGACCGGCACCGACATCCTGTTCTTCTGGGTGGCGCGGATGATGATGATGCAGCTGACGGTGGTGGATCAGGTGCCGTTCGATACGGTCTACCTGCACGGCCTGGTTCGCGACGCCAAGGGCAAGAAGATGTCCAAGAGCCTTGGAAACGTCGTTGATCCGCTCGATGTCATCGATGAATTCGGCGCAGATGCGCTGCGCTTCACCAATGCCGCGATGGCGTCGCTTGGCGGTACGCTCAAGCTCGACACCCAGCGGATCGCGGGCTACCGCAATTTCGGCACCAAGCTTTGGAACGCCTGCCGTTTTGCCGAGATGAACGGCGTCTTCGAGGCGCGCACCGACGCCCTGCCGCAGCCCGTCCAGACCGCGAACCGCTGGATTCTTGGCGAAACCGCGCGGGTCCGGGAAGAGGTTGACGCGGCGCTGGAAAACTACCGCTTCAACGACGCGGCGCTTGCGCTTTATGGGTTTGTCTGGGGGAAGGTCTGCGACTGGTACGTGGAATTCTCCAAGCCGCTTTTCGCCTCTGATGACAGCGCCGTCATCGCCGAGACGCGCCAGACCATGGCCTGGGTGCTGGATCAGTGCCTGATCCTGCTGCACCCGATCATGCCCTTCATCACCGAAGAGCTGTGGGGCACCCTGGCCCAGCGGAAAAAGATGCTGATCCACGCCGATTGGCCCAGCTACACCACCGCCGACCTGCTCGAGGGCGAGGCCGACCGCGAAATGACCTGGGTGATCGCGCTCATCGAAGGCACCCGGTCGGCGCGCGCGCAGATGCATGTGCCCGCCGGGCTCAAGGTGCCGATGCTGGTCACCGATCTGGACGCCGCCGGTCAGGCCGCCTGGGATCGCAACGCCGACATCATCAAGCGGCTGGCACGCATCGAGTCGCTGGAAAAGACCGACGCCTTCCCCAAGGGCTGCGTCACCATCCCGGTCGAGGGCGGCACTTTCGGCATGCCGCTGGCGGGGCTGATCGACATCGAAGAGGAAAAGGCGCGGCTGGAAAAGACGCTTGGCAAGCTCGGCAAGGAAATCGGCGGCCTCAAGGGGCGGCTCAACAACCCCAAATTCGCAGAAAGCGCGCCTGACGAGGTGGTCGAGGAAGCCCGCGAAAACCTGGCCGCCCGCGAAGAGGAGGAGGCCGCGCTGAAGGCGGCGCTGGCGCGTCTGGCAGAGATCGGCTGAGCCCTATCCGGGCCGGGCCGGCGGCGGTCCGCGGGATGCCGCACCGCGGGCTAGGCGGCGCGCTTTATGTCGGCCATGTCCGGACGACCGGGCCGCTTTTCGCCCAGCTCAGCCAAAGCGGCAGCCCGGTGGGGCGGGCCGACGCTGGCCCGGCACCTTCGGTGCTGTTCGGGCCGGGTGCGGACCAGCCGTTTCAACGGCTCAGGATACCAGATCCCGCGTCATGCGAATGACTGTCGGCACCGGCGCTTCGAACGCCTCCAGCAAAGCCGACTGCAGAGCTGACAGATCCGCAGGCTCTGCCGCGCGCGCACCATAAGCCTTTGCCAGTGCCAGAAAATCCGGATTGCGTGCGACCACGGCATTGGGCGCGATCTGGCTGCGGACCATGGCATCCTCGATCTCGCCCAGCTTGGCATTGTCCCACAGCAGGATCGGCAGGCTGAGGCCCAGTTCGACCGCCGTGCCCAGTTCCTGCAGCGTGTACTGAAAACCGTAATCCCCGGCGATCGCCACCGTGGGCCGCCCGCGCCGCGCAACCGCCCCGCCGATGGCGGCGGGCAGCGCGTAGCCCAGCGTGCCAAATCCGAAAGGGTGGTGCCAATGATGCGGGCGCGGCATGTCCCAGACCTCTTTCGCGCCATAGGCGAACTGCGTCATGTCGGAATATATCATCGCGTCTTCGGGCATGACCGCGCGCAGCGCGTCGCTGACCTCGACCACGCCGGGGCGTTCGGCCTGCACCTCGGCCCGCCAGCGGGCGCGGGTCCGCGCCACCTCTGCCGCGTCCCAGCAGGGCGCGCGATCCTCGACCCGGGCCGGGATCGCCACGGCCATCGCATCCAGAAACGCCGCGGCATCGCCAAGGATGCCGGTGTCGCCCGGGCGCAGGCCGGCCAGCACCTCGGGGTCGATGTCGACGCGGATCATCGGGCCCCCATGGCCCAACGCGTCACGCCAGAGATCCACCTCGGAGAGTTCGGTGCCAAGCGCCACAACCAGATCGGCCTGCGCGCAGACCGACGCCGAGTCGGGCCGCGCGAGATAGGAGCCGAAATGCAGCGGCTGATCCGGCGGCACCAGCCCCCGCCCGGCATAGGTGGTGAAGGACGCGGCCCCGGTCTGGCGCAGCACGTCCACGACCGCGCCGCCGCGCACCCCGCCGCCAAAGACGAAAAGCGGACGCCTGGCCCCCAGGATCGCTTCGATGGCGTCATAAAGCTGCGCATGGCTGGCCTGCGGCAGCGCCACCGGGGCGGCCGGTGCAGGCGCGGGATCAGCCAGCGCCCCCAGTGCCGGGATCGGCACCTTCAGCGCCTTGGGCCGGGGGCGCGAGGCGGCGAATTCCGACAGCGCCCGGTCGATGAGCCTGTAGGCGGCCGCAGGCGCGCGCGCCTCGGCGGACCAGTCACAAACGGTTTCCGCCGCCGCGCGCTGATCGCGCATCTGGTGCAACTGACCACGCTGCGATGTGACATCGTCAAGCGAGGAGGACAGCATCAGCACCGGTACCGAATCCGAATAGGCCTGCCCCAGCGGCGTCAGCGCGTTCAGAACCCCCGGCCCGGTAATCACATAGGCCACCCCGGGCCGTCCGGTGGCGCGGGCATAGCCATCCGCCATGAACCCCGCCCCCTGTTCGTGCCGCGCGAGTACATGGGCGATCCCGGCCTCTTCGATGCCGCGGTACATCTCGACATTGTGCACGCCGGGTATGCCAAAGATCACGTCGACGCCGCGCGCCTTGAGCATGTGCGAAATCTGTGCGCCAAGGGGTCGTTGCATCAGGTCCTCCAGAATCGCACGGTAAAGATCGCGTAGACCGCCAAAAGCTCCAGCCGGCCGATCAGCATGGAGAAGGTGAGGATCCACTTGGCGGTATCGTTGAGTCCCTGGAAATTGCCCGCAGGCCCGATCTGCGGCCCCAGCCCGGGCCCCACATTCGCCAGCGCCGTGGCGGCACCCGAAACCGAGGTGATGAAATCCAGCCCCGTCATGCCCAGCGCCACCGACACGATGCCCAGCGTCACCACGAAGAAGACAAAGAACGAGATGACCGAGGACAGCACGTCATGGCCGACCACGCGGCCATCGTAGCGCGGGGTAAAGATGCCGTGCGGCGCGCGGATCTTGCGCAGCTGCACCTTGATCGACGCGAAGAGCAGCTGATACCGGAAAACCTTGACCGAACAGGCGGTCGATCCGGCACAGCCCCCGATCAGCCCGATGAAGAAGAACAGCGCGATCAGTAAAGGTCCCCAGAGCATGTAATCGACCGAGGCATAGCCGGTGCCGGTGATGATCGAGCTGATATTGAACAGCGCCTCGCGCAGCGCCTGCTCGGGATGGTGCGGAAAGACGGTGAGCAAGACCGTGACTGTCACCAAAACCAACACCGCGATGATCGCGATGAAGGTCCGCACCTGGCTGTCGCTGAACAGCGCGGTGTTGTTGCCGTTGAGCATCTGGACATAGCGGACGAAAGGCAGCGCCGCGAGGATCATGAAGACCGTCGCCACGTATTCCGCCGGGCCGGAGAAGGTGCCGAACGACGCATCGTAGTTGGAAAATCCGCCCGTCGACACTGTCGTCAGCGCGTGCACCGAGGCGTCGAAGGCATTCATGCCCGTGATGATATAGGCCAGCGCGCAGGCCAGCGTGAGGCTGACGTAAATGGTCGAGATACTCGACGCGATCTGGGCCGCGCGGGGCAGAATTTTTCCCATGGTCTCGAATGCTTCGGACCGGAAAACCTGCATGCCGCCCACGCGCAGTTCGGGCAGGAACACCATGGCCACGACGATGATGCCGATGCCGCCCAGCCATTGTAGCAGCCCCCGCCACAGCAGCAGGCCCTTGGGCAGGTCCTCAAGCCCGGTGAACACCGTCGATCCGGTGGTGGTGAGACCCGACATCGCCTCGAAGAACGCGTCGACGAACCGCGCCTCGGTCGCCCCCAGCACAAAGGGCAACGCCCCGAACAAGGGCAGCGCCACCCAGACCGAGGTGGTCAGCAAAAAGGTCTGCTGGATCGACAAGCCTTCGCGCACGGCATTGGCAGAGGCGAGCGCGATCAGCCCGCCCGCCGTCACGGTGATGATGCTGCTCTCGGCAAAGACGTACCATTCGCCGCGCCCTTCGGCGATATCGACCAGCATCGGCAACAGCATCGTCAGCCCAAGAATGGCGACAAGCAGGCCGATGACATAGGCGACGGGGCGCAGATCAAACATGGCGGCAGCGTTGGCCCCGCCCCGCGCCGGTGTCAAGCGGCGCCTAGATTCTGGCCCCCGCCGTCTGCCCAGCTGGTCCTGAAAAACCGCGGCCGCGCCGCGCCCGCATCAGCCGACGTGAAACAGCGTCGCGAAGAGGCGCGGGTCAAGGCTGTCGCTCGCAAAGGTGTCGCCTTCGGTCAGAACCGACACCGCATCGTGGCTGTGCAGGCTTTCCTGGTGGCTGGCCACGACGCGGTAGTCGCCGATCCGGGTATCGGCCTGCAATTGCTCGGCAAAAAGCCGTGCGGCGTCTTCCACGAAGATCGGGTTGGCGGCATTGAGCTCGGCAAAGGCCTGTTCATCCTCGCGCTTGACCATCACCTGCGTTTCGGTGGGCACAGCGGTCCGGCACATCTCGATCAGGTCCTCGAACCACAGGCATTTGCCCGACGTCACCTCGACCGACAGCCGCGCGACAGAGCGTTGCGAATGCGGCGTCGCCAGCTGACCGCGGGTGCTGCGGGCATGTTCGGACAGTTCCAGCGAACACGGGCAGGTCGAGGAATAGACATAGTCGAGATGCATGATCTTGCGGCGCACACCGTCGGTTTCGACCAGTTCGAGGGAGATGTCGTAGTACTGATAGCCCGACAGGCCCGACCTCAGGCTTTCGACCCGCAGCGGGAAGCGGAAAGCCATGTTGATCCGCGCATCGAAGGACTCAAGGTCCGACTTGTAATCGTCCAGCGCCGCTTCGATCACCTCGAAGCTGAAGGTGCGGTCGGCGTGCTTGTAGAACGACCGCATGATCCGGGACATGTTGATGCCCTTCTTGTCGGCCTCAAGGCTCACCGTGCCCGTCACGCTCGTCTCGAGCGCCAGGTCGCCGTTGTCGCGGGTATGATACTGCAAGGGCAGACGGAAGTTCGAGATGCCGACGTGCTGGATTGCCCGGTTTGCCCCCTTGATAAGCGAGGACGGCCCGTTCTGCAGATCGGGCAGACCGGCCTTGTAATCGGCATCCACCTCGAACTTGTGCGGGAAGATTCGCGACAGATCGGGGTAGTCTGCGGCGGGCGCGTCCGCGTTCAACCGCGCCAGCACCGGATCGAGCGCGGCAATCTCGTCATCGGCGCTTTTGCCCGCCCACTGGCGCAGCAGTGCCAAGGCGGCTTCGGCCTCTTCCCGGCTGGGTTTGCGGTCGATTTCTGGTGTGTGCACGTTCATCACAGGCCCTCCGCCTTGCTCAGGACATTAGATAGGGCGTCGGTCGCCTGATATCCAATCTACCTAATGGTCTACGCAGATAAACCGCTGTCGGATCAAAGATTTTCCGCGCGGGCGGCGGCGGTCAGCTGGCCGCCAGCGCCTGCAGGATATCGGCCACCAGATCGTCGGGGTCCTCGATCCCCACCGAAAGCCGCACCAGACCGTCGGTGATGCCCAGTGACGCGCGCTGTTCATCGCTCAGCCGCTGGTGCGTGGTGGTGGTGGGATGCGTGGCGATGGATTTCGCGTCGCCCAGGTTGTTCGATATCAGGACAACCTCCAGCGCGTTGAGAAAGGCAAACGCCGCAGCCTTGCCCCCCGCCAGATCGATCGACACCATCGTGCCCCCGACACCCAGCTGGCGCTGCATCAGCGCGTACTGGGCATGGCTTTTCAACCCCGGATAGAGAACGCGGGCGACCTTTGCGTGCCCCTCGACCGCCTCAGCGATGGCTTGGGCCGATGCGGTCTGCGCCCGCACCCGCAGGTCGATGGTTTCCAGTCCCTTGAGCAACACCCAGGCGGTGAACGGGCTCATAGAGCCGCCGGTGTGCTTCATGTAAGGCTCGACCGTCTTGCGGATGAAATCCTTCGTGCCGAGGATCACGCCGCCCAGAACCCGGCCCTGCCCGTCGATATGCTTGGTCGCGGAATAGACCACCACATCCGCCCCCTGCTCCAACGCGCGCGAATAGACCGGGGTGGAAAAGACGTTGTCGACGATGACCGTGACACCGTTGGCATGGGCCAGGCGCGCGACCCCTTCGATATCGACCAGATCCAGCGTCGGGTTGGCCATCGATTCGAAGAACACCGCCTTGGTGTCCGGACGAATGGCGGCGTCCCACTGGGCCAGGTCGGTGCCATCGACAAAGGTCACCTCTACCCCGAAACGCGGCAGGATGTTTTCAAGGATGTAGAGGCACGAGCCGAAAAGCGCCCGGGCCGACACCACGTGATCGCCCGCCTGCAGCATCGACACCAGCGCGCCGTTGACCGCCGCCATCCCGCTGGCGGTGGCAAAGCCGTCTTCGGTGCCTTCGAGCATGGCAATGCGTTCTTCGAACATGCGCACGGTCGGATTGCCGTAGCGGGCGTAAATGTATTCATCCTCGCCGGCCTCGATGAACCGCGCCTCTGCGGATTCGGGGCTGTCATAGGCAAAGCCCTGGGTCAGGAAAATCGCTTCGCTCAATTCGCCGTACTGGCTGCGCTTGGTGCCGCCATGCACCAGTTTCGTCCGCGTCTTCATCACATCGTCTCCCGGCCCGTCGGCCACAAAAAAACCCCATCGCGGTCAAGCGAAAGGGGTTCCCTTGTCGTCTGACCTCTTTAGCGGTGTGTTTTCCGAGGCTGTCATCGACACCCCGAGTGGCCCGCAATCCGGTAACAAATCGCCACGTCTCTCCATTAGGGCCGGGGGCGGCGGCGGTCAAGCCTGTCACGGACCTGTAACAGAGGCTTCACCTCTTCTTCGTATGGTTCCGCTACGCAGCACATACAAGATGTAGAGGATGCACCATGACATTCTTTGACACAGGTCTGGGCCTCTCGACGGTGTCGGGCTGGCTGCGATGGGACGGCTGGCGCGACAGCCTGCTGGAAGCGGCCAACCGGGCGCTGCCCGACGGCGCCATCGAAGAGGAATTCACCGAAGCGGTGCTGTTCGTCCTGTCGATCCGGCTCAACGGACTGACCGGCGGGGAACGTGATATGACCTTCTCGGCGCGCTGCCACCTCTCTACCCTGCGCGCCCGGTGGTGGCCGGTCCGGGCGCTCTGGGCCGGGATGAGCGCCGTGATCGACCTTTATTGCGCGGCTTTCCGGAACGAGCCCACGCATTGCCGCACCGCCTGGCGCAATCACCGCAGACGCATCCGGCGGCTCAACCGTCTTTGACCGGGCCGGGCTTGCCCTTTCGGGGCCAAGGCGCATGATGGGGTCACCCTACCCCGGAGATGCCGATGACCGCCCCGATTGATCTTTATTTCTGGCCCACGCCCAACGGATGGAAAGTGTCCATCGCGCTCGAGGAAATGGCCCTGCCCTACACCACGCATCTGGTGAATATCGGCCAGGATGACCAGTTCGCCCCCGATTTCCTCAAGGTGTCGCCCAACAACAAGATCCCCGCGATAACCGACCCCGACGGCCCCGACGGCGCGCCGATCCATATCTTCGAATCCGGCGCGATCTTGCAGTATCTGGCGCGCAAGACCGGCCTTTTCTGCGGCGCCACCGAACGCGACCGCATCGCCGTCGACCAGTGGCTGATGTGGCAGATGGGCGGCGTTGGCCCGATGGCGGGCCAGGCGCATCATTTTCTGAAGTTCGCGAAAGAAGATATTCCCTACGCCAAGGACCGCTACCGGTCAGAGGTTGCGCGCCTCTACACCGTGCTCGACACCCAGCTCGGCCGCAACGCCTATGTCGCGGGGCCCGACTACACGATCGCCGACATGGCGCTCTGGGGATGGTGTTCGCTCTGGGAAGGTCAGCAACAGACGCTGGAGGACAAGCCGCATTTCAAGCGCTGGCTCGACACCGTCGGCGCCCGCCCCGCCGTGCAGCGCGGCCGCGCCCTGAATGCCGACCTGCGCCGCGATCCCACCGCCAAACCCTGACACCCGCGCAGACGCCCGCACGGGCGGATAAGCGGCGCGCCGTCAGAACGGCACGTCGTCCGCCGCCATGATGAACCGCGCCACCACCTTCTTGACCCCGGCCTTGTCGAAGTCGATCTCGAGCTTGTCACCCTCGATCCCGGTCACCGCGCCATAGCCGAATTTCTGGTGAAACACCCGTTCGCCCATCGTATAGGCCGACACCGCATCCAGATCGATCACCGTCGTCCGGCTTTCGCGCGGCTGGCTCACCGGCCGCTCGCTGGAGCGGGCCTGCAAGCGCTTCCAGCCCGGCGAATTGTAGACATTGGCCTCCGCCGCCCGCGCCTCGATCCCGCTCGACATGCCCATGCCCGCAGCACCATAGCCGCCGCCGTAAAGCCCCGGCGGCGTCAGCACGTCCACATGCGCCTCGGGCAATTCGTCGATGAACCGCGACGGCATCGACGATTGCCACTGGCCAAAGACCCGCCGGTTGGCGGCAAAGGAAATGGTGCACAATTCCTCGGCCCGGGTGATGCCCACATAGGCCAGCCGCCGCTCTTCCTCGAGCCCCTTGACCCCCGACTCGTCCATGGACCGTTGAGACGGGAACAGCCCGTCCTCCCAGCCCGGCAGGAACACGGCCGGAAACTCCAGCCCCTTGGCCGCGTGCAGGGTCATGATCGACACTTTCGCGCCACCATCATCGGTCTCGTTGTCCATGATCAGGCTGACGTGCTCCAGAAACCCCTGAAGGTTTTCAAAGCCTTCCAGCGCCTTCACCAGTTCCTTGAGGTTTTCCAGCCGTCCCGGCGCCTCTGGCGTCTTGTCGTTCTGCCACATGGCGGTATAGCCCGACTCATCCAGGATGATCTCGGCCAGTTCCATGTGGCTGATGTCGGACGGGCCGTGCTCCATCCGCACCGCGCGATCCTCGTCATCGACCACCCGGTCGGCATCGACGCCGACCTCGCGCAGCGGACCGCGCAGTTTGCCGGTCCAGCGCGCCAGCCCGTCGACTAGTTCGCGCAACGCGCCGCCGCCCTTGCCCTTGATCAGCCCCTGCTCCACCGCGATCCGCGCCCCTTCGAGCAGCGACACGCCATTGGCCCGCGCGGCGACCTGGATGGTCTGCTGCGCCTTGTCGCCAAGGCCCCGCTTGGGGGTATTCACGATCCGCTCGAACGCGAGATCGTCGTCGGGGCTGACCACCAGCCGGAAATAGGCCATGGCATCGCGGATCTCCATCCGCTCGTAAAAGCGCGGGCCGCCGATCACCCGGTAGGGCAACCCGATGGTCAGGAACCGGTCCTCGAAGGCGCGCATCTGATGGCTGGCGCGCACCAGAATGGCCATCTGGTCGAGCGACAGCGGGTCCATCCCGCGCGATCCGCGCTGCAGCGCCTCGATCTCGTCCCCGACCCAGCGCGCCTCTTCGTCGCCGTCCCAATGGCCGATCAGCCGGACCTTTTCGCCATCCGGTACCTCGGTCCAAAGCTCCTTGCCCAGCCGCCCCTGGTTGCCGGAAATGACCCCCGACGCGGCCTTGAGGATATGCGGGGTCGAGCGGTAGTTCTGTTCCAGCCGCACCACATGTGCGCCGGGAAAATCCTTTTCGAACCGAAGGATATTGCCCACCTCGGCGCCGCGCCAGCCATAGATCGACTGGTCGTCGTCGCCGACGCAGCAGATGTTCTTGTGCCCGCCCGCCAGCAGCCGCAGCCACAAGTACTGCGCCACGTTGGTGTCCTGATATTCGTCCACCAGGATGTAGCGGAACCAGCGCTGGTACTGTTGCAGCACGTCCTCGTGGGTCTGGAAGATCGTGACCATGTGCAGCAGCAGATCGCCGAAATCCACCGCGTTGAGTTCGCGCAGTCGCGCCTGATAAGCGGCATAAAGCTTGGGCCCCTTGCCGTTGAACGCGCTGGCATCGGCGGCTGGCACCTTTTCGGGCGTCAGCGCGCGGTTTTTCCAGCCGTCGATCACCCCCGACAGCATCCGCGCGGGCCAGCGTTTGTCGTCGATGCCTTCGGCGGCGATGAGCTGCTTCATCAGACGGATCTGGTCGTCGGTGTCCAGAATGGTGAAGTTCGACTTCAGCTCGACCAGTTCGGCATGGCGCCGCAAAAGCTTCACGCAGATCGAATGGAAGGTGCCCAGCCACGGCATGCCTTCAACCGTTTCGCCCAGCATCCGGCCCACGCGCAGCTTCATCTCGCGCGCCGCCTTGTTGGTGAAGGTCACCGCCAGAATTTCGTTCGGGCGGGCCCGCCCGGTGTTGAGCAGGTGCACGATCCGCGCGGTCAGCGCCTTGGTCTTGCCCGTGCCGGCCCCCGCCAGCATCAGCACCGGGCCATCCAGCGCCTCGACCGCGGCGCGCTGTGCGGGGTTCAACTCGTCCAGATAAGGCGCGGGCCGGGCGGCCATGGCGCGCGCGGACAGCGATGCGCCCTCGAAGGCGTCCATTTCGTCGAAACTGCTCATGGCGGCACAATAACCCGGCTTCCGCCGAAGGGGAAGCGCATGTTCACGCTGTGTTCGCAGGGATTTTTGCGCGGCGACCGGCTCTGCCACACGCCTCGGGGCCGGGTCCGGTGGCAGGTTTCGGGCCTGATCCCTCGGCGGAAAACCGCCCCGCCGAAATTCCGTTCGCTGTCAGCACCTTGCCTGGAAATCGGTCCTTTTGCACGGCGCTGCGGCCCGGATGCGCAGCGCACCGCCACGGAACGAAGCCGCCCGCGCAAGGGTTGAGCCAGCGAAGTTCACATACCGGAGGAGAAGAAGATGACACGGAAGATGACAAGCGTGATCGCGATTTGCACGGGCCTCGGCCTTGCCGGGCCTGCAATGGCGGATTGCAAGGCGGAATTGGCCGAACTGACCGGCAAAACCCAGATGGACAGCAGCGCCGGCATTTCCAAAGACGGCAGCCTCGCACCGCTCGAAACCGCCGAGGGGGACTCGACCGGGATGTCCGATGGCGGCACCACGGAAACGGCGCAAAACGATGACGGCATGAGTGACGAGCAAGACGGCATTTCCAAGGATGGCAGCCTTGCACCGCTGGAAAACGCCGATGCCGGATCGGACGACATGAGTGACAGCGACGCGCAGATCGCCAAGGACGGCGACACCGCACCGCTGGAAACCGACACCTCGGCCATCGCAACCTCGGGTCAGGCCGCGGCCGATCAGCAGGACATGGCGGCGGGCGAGAAATCGCAGGAATATCAGGACGCTATCGAGGTGGCAGAGGCCGCGCTTGAGGCGGGCAATGAATCGGCCTGCATGGAAGCCGTCGAAGAGGCGCGCAGCCTGTAAAGCACGAGCCGCAGCTTTGCGGCTTTTCGCGACAGACATACTTCGCCGCCCTCTGCCGGGCGGCGGAGTTTTTTGTGGCCGCGCTTACCGCAAGTCCCCAGTACCATGTGATTTCCCTGTTCGGCCCGCTCCCGCCTTGCTATCGCTATGGGCATGCCGATTGCCGCCCGCTACCCCTCGATCCCCGATCTGCGCGACGCCGCCCGGCGCCGCATCCCGAAATTCGTCTGGGAATACCTCGACAGCGCCACCGGAACCGAAGCGACCAAGGCACGCAACCGCGGCGCGCTGGATGCCGTCGCCTTCACCCCGTCGATCCTGCACGGAGAGATCACGCCCGACCTGTCGACCACGCTGATGGACGAAAGGTACCCGCTGCCCGTCGGTATCGCGCCCGTGGGCATGTCGGGGCTGGTCTGGCCCGATGCCGAACGCAGTCTGGCGCGCGCCGCGACAAAGGCGCGCCTGCCCTACTGCCTGTCGACCGTCGCCACCCAGACGCCCGAGGTCATCGGGCCGCTGACGGATGGTCGTGGGTGGTTTCAGCTCTACCCGCCGCGCGATCCGCAGATTCGCCGCGACATGCTGGCCCGCGCCCGCGACAATGGATTCTCGACGCTGGTGCTGACCGTCGACGTGCCCGTGGCCAGCCGCCGCGAACGGCAGTTGCGCTCGGGCCTGACGCAACCGCCCCGGCTGACCCCGCGCCTGCTTGCGCAGGTGGCGCTGCGGCCCCGCTGGGCGCTGGACACCTGGATGCACGGGATGCCGCATATGCGCACCCTCGATCCCTATTCCAGCGACACGTGTGCCAAGGACTCCACCGCCCACATCGGCTATCTGCTGCGCACCTCGCCAGACTGGGACTACCTGCGCTGGCTGCGCGACCACTGGACCGGCGCGCTGGTGGTCAAGGGTGTGCTGAACCCCGCCGATGCGCCGCGCCTGCAAGCGGCGGGCGTCGATGCGATCTGGGTGTCGAACCATGCCGGTCGGCAGTTCGACGCCGCCCCCGCCAGCATCACCGCCCTGCCTCAGATCCGCGCCGCCACCGATCTGCCGCTGATCTTCGACAGCGGGGTCGAAGGCGGCCTCGATATCCTGCGGGCCATCGCGCTTGGCGCGGATTTCGTCATGCTGGGCCGCGCCTGGCACTATGCTCTGGCGGTGCTGGGACGCGAAGGCCCGGCGCATCTTGTGGACATCCTGACCCGCGATCTGACCGCCAACCTGGGTCAGCTGGGCGCCGCCCGGCCCATCGACCTGCGCGGCCTCCAGACCAACGCCGGTTGACCCTTTAGCGCTAACGCCGCAAAAACGGGCATCCGAACGGGCAGCACCGCCCTACCCATTTCTACGAGTTGTTATGCAGCCCCCAGCCGCTATAAACTCCCTCAAGCCCTCACATTCAGGAAGCGCAGATGCCCGATTTCAAGAAGATCCTTATCGCGAACCGTGGAGAGATTGCGATCCGCATCATGCGGGCTGCCAATGAAATGGGCAAAAAGACGGTCGCCGTCTTCGCGGAAGAGGACAAGCTGGGCCTGCACCGGTTCAAGGCTGACGAGGCCTACCGCATCGGCGCCGATCTGGGCCCGGTCGCGGCCTATCTCAGCATTTCCGAGATCATCCGCGTCGCCAAGGCGTCGGGCGCAGACGCGATCCACCCGGGCTATGGCCTACTGTCGGAAAACCCCGAACTGGTGGATGCCTGCGACAAGGCCGGCATCACCTTCATCGGGCCGCGCGCCGAAACGATGCGCGCGCTTGGCGACAAGGCCAGCGCCCGCCGGGTCGCCATCGAGGCGGGCGTGCCGGTGATCCCCGCGACCGAGGTGCTGGGCGATGATATGGACGCCATCCGCAAGGAGGCAGAAGAGGTCGGCTATCCGCTGATGCTCAAGGCCTCGTGGGGCGGCGGCGGGCGCGGCATGCGCCCGATCATGAACGCCAAGGAACTTGAAGAGAAGGTCAAGGAAGGCCGCCGCGAGGCCGAGGCCGCCTTTGGCAACGGCGAGGGGTATCTGGAAAAGATGATCCTGCGCGCGCGGCACGTCGAGGTGCAGATTCTGGGCGACAAGCAGGGCAACATCTACCACCTTTACGAGCGCGACTGTTCGGTCCAGCGCCGCAACCAGAAGGTCGTGGAACGCGCTCCGGCGCCCTACCTGTCAGAGGCGCAGCGGGAAGAGATCTGCGAACTGGGCCGCAAGATCTGCGCCCACGTGAACTATGAATGCGCGGGCACGGTCGAATTCCTCATGGATATGGACACCGGCAAGTTCTACTTCATCGAGGTGAATCCCCGCGTGCAGGTCGAACACACCGTCACCGAAGAGGTGACAGGCATCGACATCGTGCAGGCGCAGATCATGATCGCCGAGGGCAAGACCCTGGCCGAGGCGACGGGCAAGGCCAGCCAGTACGACATCCGCCTGACCGGCCACGCCCTGCAGACCCGGATCACCACCGAGGATCCGCAGAACAACTTCATCCCCGACTATGGCCGCATCACCGCCTACCGGTCGGCGACCGGCATGGGTATCCGCCTGGACGGCGGGACCGCCTACGCAGGCGGCGTCATCACGCGCTTTTACGATTCGCTTTTGGTCAAGGTCACGGCCAGCGCCCAGACCCCGGAAAAGGCCATCGCCCGGATGGACCGGGCCCTGCGCGAATTCCGCATCCGCGGCGTCAGCACCAACATCGCCTTTGTCGAGAACCTGCTGAAACATCCGACGTTCCTCAACAACCAGTACCACACCAAGTTCATCGACCAGACGCCCGAGCTCTTCAATTTCAAGAAGCGGCGTGACCGCGGCACCAAGGTGCTGACCTATATCGCCGACATCACCGTGAACGGCCATCCCGAGGTCGAAGGCCGCGCCAAGCCCCTGCCCGATCTCAAGGATCCCCGGCCGCCACGGCTGCGCAGTGAAGGCATCCCCAAGGGCACGCGCGACCTGCTGGACGAAAAGGGCCCGCAGGCGGTGGCCGACTGGATGGCCGCGCAGAACGAACTGCTGATCACCGACACCACCATGCGCGACGGACATCAGTCGCTGCTGGCAACACGGATGCGGTCGATCGACATGATCAAGGCCGCCCCGGCCTATGCCGCCAACCTGCCGGGGCTTTTCTCGGTGGAATGCTGGGGCGGGGCGACCTTCGACGTGGCGTACCGTTTTCTGCAGGAATGCCCCTGGCAGCGCCTGCGCGACATCCGCGAAAAGATGCCCAACATCATGACGCAGATGCTGCTGCGCGGCGCCAACGGCGTGGGCTACACCAACTACCCCGACAACGTGGTCAAGGCCTTTGTGGAACGCGCGGCGCTGTCGGGCGTCGATGTCTTCCGCGTCTTCGACAGCCTCAACTGGGTCGAGAACATGCGCCTTGCCATGGATGCGGTGATCGAGAGCGGCAAGATCTGCGAAGGCTCGATCTGCTACACCGGCGATATCCTCGATCCGGACCGCGCCAAGTATTCGCTGAAATACTACGTCGATATGGGCAAGGAGCTGAAGGCCGCGGGCGCGCACATCCTGGGCCTCAAGGACATGGCCGGGTTGCTCAAGCCCTCGGCCGCCGGACCGCTGGTCAAGGCGCTGAAGGAAGAGGTGGGCCTGCCCATCCATTTCCACACCCACGACACCTCGGGCGCGGGCACGGCGTCGATCCTCGCGGCCGCACAGGCCGGTGTCGATGCGGTCGATGCGGCGATGGATGCGCTGTCGGGCAACACCTCGCAGCCGACGCTGGGATCGGTCGTCGAGGCGCTGCGCTTCACCGACCGCGACACCAAGCTCGACATGGCGGCGATCCGCGACATGTCGACCTACTGGGAACAGGTGCGGATGCAATACGCCGCGTTCGAAAGCGCCATGCAATCCCCCGCCTCCGAGGTCTATCTGCACGAAATGCCCGGCGGCCAGTTCACCAACCTGCGCGCCCAGGCAAGGTCCCTCGGGCTCGAGGAACGCTGGCCCGAGATCGCCCGCACCTATGCGGATGTGAACCAGATGTTCGGCGATATCACCAAGGTCACACCGTCCTCCAAGGTGGTCGGCGACATGGCCCTGATGATGGTGAGCCAGGGACTGACCCGGGCGCAGGTCGAGGATCCGGAGACCGACGTCAGCTTCCCCGACTCGGTCATCGACATGATGAAGGGCAATCTGGGCCAGCCGCCGGGCGGCTTTCCCGACAAGATCGTGAAAAAGGTGCTCAAGGGCGAAAAACCCAACACCGAGCGTCCGGGAAAGGGCGTGCCGCCCGCCGATCTGGAAAAGATCCGCGCCGAGGTCAGCAAGGAGATGGAAGGCAAGGAGGTCGATGACGAGGATCTGATGGGCTACATGATGTATCCCAAGGTCTTCCTCGACTACATGGGCCGCCACCGCACCTACGGCCCGGTGCGCACCTTGCCCACGCGCACCTTCTTTTACGGCATGAAACCCGGCGAGGAGATCACCTCGGAGATCGACCCGGGCAAGACCATGGAGATCCGCCTGATCACCGTCGGCGAAACCCATGAGGACGGTGAAACCCGCGTGTTCTTCGAACTCAACGGTCAGCCGCGCACGATCCGCGTGCCCAACCGGAAGGCCAAGGCCAGTTCGACCGCGCGGCCCAAGGCCGAGGTGGCGAACCCCAACCACATCGGTGCGCCGATGCCCGGCGTCGTGGCCTCGGTCGCGGCCACCCCGGGCAAGAAGGTCAAGCAGGGCGACCTGCTGTTGACCATCGAGGCGATGAAGATGGAAACCGGCCTGCACGCCGAACGCGACGCCACGGTGAAAGCGGTGCACGTGAGCGCGGGCGCCCAGATCGACGCCAAGGACCTGCTGATCGAACTGGAATAGACCCCGGCAATCCGGCACCCGGGTTTGCGCCCGGTGCCGGTCGCCCCACCCTTAAAGCGCCCCCCTTCTTCGGTTTCAAAATACCCTCAGAGAGCACGAGAGACAGCGTCTCTCGTATGCTCGGCACGGGCATCCCGCAGGTTGCCAAACGCGTCGATCCACGGTCTTCTCAAGGCGCCAGCGAAAGGGCGCGCCGATGCACAAATGCCTGCTCTTCTCCGATCTGCACATCACCGCCCCGGGCGAGACCATCATCGGCCTCGACCCGTCCGCGCGCTTCTCCGCCGCGCTCGACCAGGCATTGCGCCATCATCCAGATGCCCGCCAGCTGTTGATTCTCGGCGATCTCACCCACACCGGCCATCCGCAGGAATATGCCCGCCTGCGCGACCTGCTGACTGACTGCCCGGTGCCGGTCACCGCGACCCTGGGCAACCACGACGACCGCGCCGCCTATTTCTCGGCCTTCCCCGGTGCCGCTCGGGACGCGAACGGCTTTGCCCAGGCCGCGCTCGACATCGGCCCCTGCCGGGTGTTGCTGCTCGACACGCTGGACGAGAGCGGTGTCCATACGCGCCATGCAGGCTACCTCTGCGACGCACGGCTGGACTGGCTGCGCGCCCGCCTGGCAAAGGCGCCGGACCGCCCCACCCTCATCGCGATGCACCACCCGCCGGTGCGCACGGGCTTTGACGGCATGGACCGCATCCGGCTCTGCAACGACGCCGCGTTCCTGGCGCTTCTGCGCGCCCACCCGCAGGTCCGGCAGCTGGTCTGCGGCCACGTCCACCGCGCCATTTCCGGCAACCATGCAGGCCTCGCCTGGAGCATCCTCAAGAGCCCCTGCCACCAGATGCCGATGCTGTTGGGGGCGGACGGATCGGGCCATTCGGTGGACGAGCCCGGCGGCTATGCCATCGCCCTGCTGGACGCCGAAACGATGATCCTGCATGCCGAGGATGTCACCCCCGCCCGCCCGGTCGGGCAATCGTCCCATTCCTGAAAGGACCCTAACATGGCGCCCGTCACCACGCTTTACGCCAGTCTCATCGCGCTGCTCTTTCTCGCCCTCAGCCTGCGCGTGGTCGCCTATCGCCGCGCCCGACAGATCTCGCTTGGGGACGCGGGCGATCCGGCGCTCCGGGCGCGCATCCGGGCCCAGGGCAACTGCGCCGAATACGCGCCGATCGGCCTGCTGCTGCTCTTGCTGGTCGAACTGCAATCGGCCCCGCCGGTGGCGCTGCACGTCCTGGGGCTTCTGCTGCTCGCGGGCCGCGTGCTGCACGGCCTGGCGCTGTCGCGCCATCCGCACCCGATGGTGCTGCGCGTCGGCGGCATGATCCTGACCTTCACGATGATCGGCCTCGCCGCCCTGGGCCTTCTGCTGCACCGGCTCATCTAGGCCCGGCCCCCCTGCTTCTTCGGTTCAAAAATACCTCGGAGAGCACGAGAGGCAGCGCCTCTCGTATGCCGGAACGGCATCGCGCCGACCACGCGCGGAACAATCCGGCCGGAGCAGCCAAATTTCCCCTTGCAGCGCGGCGCGCATGGCCTTAAATCCCCCTCACCCATCGGTAAGCGGGCGTAGCTCAGGGGTAGAGCATAACCTTGCCAAGGTTAGGGTCGGGCGTTCGAATCGCCTCGCCCGCTCCAATGGGACAGACCGACTGAAGCGCGGGCGTAGCTCAGGGGTAGAGCATAACCTTGCCAAGGTTAGGGTCGGGCGTTCGAATCGCCTCGCCCGCTCCAGTCGGATCCTCGAAACCTGCCGTTCCAGTCAGTTTCAGTGTGCGCGCCGAAAATTTTGAGATTTCCGGGCCTGCTTTCCTCAAGAAAAACAGCCTCGACGCCTCACGCTCCGGCAGCTCTCAGAATGCCGTGCAGCGCGGCCTCGGACAGCACCACCGGGTTGCCCTTCATCGAAGACGCGCCCTGCGCGGCGGCCACGGTCTCTACCGGATCAAGCGGCCTGCCGCCCATGGCACGCAGCCTTGGCAGACCGGCCTCGTCGATCCAGCGTTCCAGCGTGTCGAATGCGTCGGCCGGCGTGCTGTCAAAAGCCTGCGCGATCCAGCCCCGCACCTCGTCCATCCGCTGCGGCACCGCGCCTGCGTCGGCATTGGCGCGCAGCACCGGCACCAGAAGGCGCCCGCAGATCGCGCCATGCGCGGCACCGGTGGTGCCGCCGATGACCCCGGCAAAGCCGTGCACCGCCCCAAGCCCCGCATTGGCCAGCGCGATACCGCTGTAAAGGCTGGTGAGCGACAGCGCGTCGCGCGCGTCCGGATCGTCGCGCGCCATCACCTGACGCAGGGCCCGCAGCCCGCGCGGGATGGCATCGCGGCACAGCGCATCGGTCAGCGGCGTGGCCTTGCAAGACAGATACGGCTCGACCACCTGCGTCACCGCATCAAGGCCCGAGGCCAGCGTGATGCCGCGCGGACAGCCATCCGTCAGCGCCGGGTCGACCAGCGCCAGATCGGCCAGCATCCTGTCGTCGCGCAGGCTGACCTTGCGGTCATGTTCCGGCAGGCCGATGACCGCGTTCTTCGTGGCCTCCGCCCCGGTCCCCGAGGTGGTCGGCATGGCGACAAACGGCAGTGGATCAGAGGTCAGCGGCAGGCCCTTGCCCACGACCTCGAGGTGATCAAGCGGATCGCCCTGCCCAGGTGCCAGCGCCGCGACGGCCTTGCCCAGATCGAGCGCAGCACCGCCGCCCACCGCCACGACGCACCCGGCCCCGAAGGCCCGCGCTTGATTCAGCGCGGCCACCAGATGCGATACCTCCGGCTCTCCGCCGGAAAATACCACCTCGACCGCCAAGCCCCTCGCCCGCAACGCATCCTGCAAGGTGTCCGCCCAGGCGACCGACCGGCCCCGCACCAGCAGCACCCTTCGGCCCAGGCGCTCGACCTCTTCCGCCGCGCCGGTGCGGACCCCGCGGCCAAAGATGATCCGGCGCGGGGTTTGCAGCGTGAAAGCCAGCGTCAAAAGCTCATCGTGGCCTGAACCGCGCGCTGCCAGGCGGCATAGCGGTCGCGTCGGGTGTCCTCGGACATGTCCGGCTCGAAATTGCGGTCAAGCTTCCAGGCCTCGGCAAACTCCTCCATCCCCGGATAGACCCCGGCGCGCTGACCTGCCAGCCACGCCACGCCCAGCGCCGTCGTCTCGAGCACTTGCGGCCGGTCCACCGGCGCGCCGATGATGTCCGACAGGAACTGCATGGCATAATCGCTGGCCGACATGCCGCCGTCCACGCGCAGCACCTGATCGCCCCCCTCGGGCGTCCAGTCCGCATGCATCGCCTCGAGCAGATCGCGGGTCTGGAACCCGACGGATTGCAACGCCGCCTTGGCGAATTCAGCTGGCCCTGAATTGCGGGTTAGGCCGAAGATCGCACCGCGGCATTCCGCGTTCCAGTATGGCGCGCCAAGGCCGGTGAAGGCCGGAACCAAAACCACGTTCTGGTTGCTGTCCGCAGTCTCGGCCAGCGGCTGGGTTTCCTTGGCTTCGCGGATGATCTTGAGCCCGTCGCGCAGCCATTGCACCACGGCGCCTGCGATAAAGATCGACCCTTCCAAAGCGTAGGTCGGCTTGCCATCGAACTGGTAGGCAATGGTGGTCAGCAGCCGATTGTTGCTGCGCACCGGCGTGTCACCGGTGTTCAAAAGCGCAAAGCACCCGGTGCCGTAGGTCGATTTCAGCATCCCCGGCTGGAAACAGGCCTGGCCCAGCGTGGCCGCCTGCTGATCGCCCGCGACGCCCAGGATCGGGATTTCGCGACCGAAGAGATCGGGCCGGGTCATGCCGAAATCGGCGGCGGTGTCCTTGACCTCGGGCAGCATTTCCATCGGGATATCAAAGAGATCGCAGATGGTCTTGGACCAGCGGCCTTTGCGGATGTCATAAAGCAGCGTGCGCGCGGCGTTGGTGGCGTCGGTCACATGCGCAGCACCGCCCGTCAGCTTCCAGATCAGGTAGCTGTCGACGGTGCCGAACAGCAGCTTGCCCTCCCGCGCCTTTTCCCGCGCGCCGTCCACGTGATCCAGGATCCACTTAAGCTTTGTGCCCGAGAAATAGGGATCGAGCAGCAGGCCGGTGCGGTCGGTGAACATCTCTTCGTGGCCCTGCTCGCGCAGTTCGGCACAGATGGACGCGGTGCGGCGGTCCTGCCAGACGATGGCGCGGTGAATCGCCTGCCCGGTGTCGCGGTCCCAGACCACGGTGGTTTCACGCTGGTTGGTGATGCCGATGCCGGCGATGTCCTCCGCGCTGATGCTGGCCCTTTCGATCACCTGTCGGCAGGTCCCGGCCGTGGTCGACCAAAGGTCGGACACCTCATGTTCGACCCAGCCGCTGTCGGGATAGTGCTGTTCGAATTCCTCCTGCGCGATGGCCGCGACCTTCATCGACTCGTCGAACAGGATCGCGCGGCTGGAGGTCGTCCCCTGGTCGATGGCAAGAATGTAGGTCACGCGCTGTCCTCCTCTTTTTTCGGTTAGCGGAGTGTCGCGCGGATGCCCCCCGGGAGTCAACGTCCCCCCGGGGGCAAAGTGCGGGCTAAAAATCCAGCCCGCCCCGTAAGTTAGCCTTTTATTTCGCGGCCTCGGGAAAGGTCGGCAGCTTGCCGACATCGCGCGGGTCGTGCTGGATGATCAGGGTGGCCCCGGTGTTTTCGACCAGCTTTTTCAGCCGGTCGATCGAGGCCAGCGTTTCCGACCGGTCGTAGTTGAAGGTCGGCACCCCGTCGATGTCCAGCTGTTCGGCAAAATGCACGACGTCGCCCGACAGCAGCACCGGTCCGGTGTCGGCCAGTTGCACCATCAGCGCGGTTTCGCCCGGGGTGTGGCCCGGCATGGCCAGCATCATCACCGAACCATCGCCAAAGATGTCGGTGTCGCTGGTGATCTGCTGGGTCTCGCCCGCGCCGGACAGCCAATGTTCGAGCGGCTTGGGGTCGGCAAAGCCCTGCGCGTAGGCCGGCAGCGGCTGCATTTCCAGGGTTTCGAAATCCTGCGCCCCGATCAGGAGCTTGGCATCGGGAAAGTCGGGCGCCTGGCCGGTGTGGTCAAAGTGGTAGTGGCTGATCCCGATCATGTCGATATCGGCAGGCGAAAGATCGAGCTGTTCCAGTTGGCTGGGGATATCGGTCTTGAGCGTGGGGGCGATCGGCGCCTTGGGGTCCTGTTCGGCGCCCAGAAGGCCCGCGGGCAGGCCGGCGTCCCACAAAAAGTACTGATCGTCGTGCTGGATCAGGTAGCAGCTGCCCACAAGGCTCTTTTTCTCGCCGCTATAGGCATTCGTGTCGGAGAACAGGTTGAGATAGTTCACCTGGACGTCGCCGCAGTCCAGCCGCCAGAGCGAGACATCCGCCGCGGCGGCAGAAGCGGTGAGCGCGGCAAAGGCGGTGGCTGTGGCGAGTTTCGGGAAATAGGTCACAATAACTGGACTCCTGTTTTGTTACAGTCGTCAGGTAGCCGTCCCCGCGCCAAAGAAAACCCGCGCAGACAAAAAACGGGGCCCCGAAGGGCCCCGCCGATGGTGTCGTACGGGCACGTTTATTTCCACGAAGCGATCAGCTCGTCGTACGAAACGGTTTGCGGATCCTCGTCCTCGTTCTCGAGCTTGGCCTTCGGAGAGCCGGGCTGGCTCAGCCACTCCTGGGGGTCGATCTGCTCGTTCAACATCGGACCGATGTCGCCCTGGATACCGGCACGCTCAAGACGTTCCATCACCGATTCCATGTCCGAACACAGCGAATCCAGCGCCTCTTTCGGGGTCTTCGCGCCCGACATGGCGTCGCCGATGTTCTGCCACCACAGCTGCGCCAGCTTGGGATAGTCCGGCACGTTCGTGCCCGTGGGCGACCATGCCACCCGCGCGGGCGAGCGGTAGAATTCGATCAGACCGCCCAGTTTGTCCGCCCGTTCCGAGAAGTGATCGGACTGGATGGTGGATTCGCGGATGAAGGTCAGGCCGGTGTCGGCCTTCTTCAGGTCCACGGTCTTGGAGGTCACGAACTGCGCATAAAGCCATGCGGCCTGGGCGCGGTCCACCGGGGTGGATTTCATCAGCGTCCAGGAGCCCACGTCCTGATAGCCGACCTTCATGCCGTCTTCCCAGTAGACGCCGTGCGGGCTGGGGGCCATGCGCCACTTGGGCGTGCCGTCCTCGTTCATGACCGGCAGGTCGGGCAGCACGGTCGCCGCGGTGAAGGCGGTGTACCAGAACATCTGCTGCGCGACGTTGCCCTGCGCCGGGATGGGACCGGCCTCGGAGAAGGTCATGCCCATGGCGGAGGGCGGCGAATACTTCTGCAGCCACTCGATCGCCTTGTCGACCGCGTAGACGGCGGCAGGCGAATTCGCGGCACCGCCACGGTCCACGCAGGCACCGACGGGCTGCGAGTTTTCGTTCACCCGGATGCCCCATTCGTCGACCGGCAGGCCGTTGGGTTCACCCACGTCGCCCATGCCGGCCATGGACATCCACGCGTCGGTGTAGCGCCAGCCAAGGCTGGGGTCCTTCTTGCCGTAGTCCATGTTGCCGTAAACTTCGCCCTCGACACCCAGATGCGACAGATCGCGCCCGGTAAAGAATTCGGCGATGTCCTCGTAGGCCGACCAGTTGACCGGAACGCCCAGGTCATAGCCGAACTGTTCCTTGAAATCGGCCTTGTTCTTTTCGTCGTTGAACCAGTCGTAGCGGAACCAGTAGAGGTTCGCGAACTGCTGGTCGGGCAGCTGATACAGCTTGCCATCGGGCGCGGTGGTGAACTGCGTGCCGATGAAATCGTCCAGATCGAGCCCGGGGTTGGTCACGTCCGCACCTTCGCCCGCCATCCAGTCGGTCAGGTTGCGCACCTGCTGGTAGCGCCAGTGGGTGCCGATGAGGTCGGAGTCGTTGATGTAGGCGTCATAGATGTTTTCGCCCGACTGCATCTGCGTCTGCAGCTTTTCGACCACGTCGCCTTCGCCGATCAGGTCATGGGTGACCTGGATGCCGGTGATCGCGCTGAACGCGGGCGCCAGAACCTTGGATTCGTAGCTGTGGGTGTCGATGGTTTCCGACACGACCTTGATTTCCATGCCCTGGAAGGGGGCCGCAGCGTCGATGAACCACTGCATTTCTTCTTCCTGGCCGGCGCGGTCGAGCACCGACATGTCGCCGATTTCGCTGTCGAGGAAGCTGCGTGCAGCCTCCATATCGGCGAAGGCCGGCCCGGCCAGCACAAGCAGTGCCGCCGTTGTGGATTTGAGGTTCAGGTTCATTAGGTTCCTCCCGTTATCGAACCGTTTTGTAGTATCCGAGATCTCCTCGCGCCCCGGATGTATCCTGTCTCAGACGTAGCGGAACACCGCCACGGCATAGATCAGGCAGACGATCAGCGCATAAGGTTGGTTTGCGCCGACGATCCCGAGCCAGGCCAGATTGATGAAGGCCGAGCCCAGAAGGGTGATGAAGAGGCGGTCGCCCCTAGTCGTTTCGATCCTGAGAATGCCCGTGCGGGGCGTCTCGGGAAATTTGATCGCAAGGATCGTGAAGGTGATGAGCAAGAGCGCGATCACCCCGAAGAAGGCCGCCGTGGGCCAGGTCCAAGCCATCCATGCCATCGTTACGTTCCTTTCGTGCTGGCAGCGCTGCGCCCTGCCGGTCTTGTGTCCTTGGGTCCGGCGCGATCCGTCACGGGATCATCTCGCACCAGCCGGTGTGGAACCAGCCGGTCTGCTGAAGGCGCCGACCGTCCTTGTTGATGCTTTCGGCGAAACACCACTTTCCGCGGCACTTGCGCGTGTCGATGGGCATCGAGTCGCCGTTGCGCACGCGCAGGATCTCGGAATAGCTCGACCCTGGCCCGGTGCGGATCGACAGGAACCCGTCGCCGTTGGGATCAAGGTGCCGCATGATGCAGGCCGCTTCCCAGGGTTCGGCGGCCTGGGCCTGGGTCTGGCTGGCGCCGAATGCCGATAACGCGACGAAACCCGAAATGAAGCATGTTCTAAGCAGAATGGTCATCAAACCCTCCCCAGGGCAAAGCCCTTCGCGATGTAGTTGCGCACGAAATAGATCACGAGCGCGCCCGGCACGATGGTCAGCACCCCCGCCGCCGCGAGCACGCCCCAGTCAAGGCCCGAGGCCGAAACCGTTCGGGTCATGGTGGCGGCGATGGGTTTCGCGTCCACCGAGGTCAGCGTGCGGCTCAGCAGCAACTCCACCCACGAGAACATGAAGCAGAAGAACGCCGCGACGCCGATACCCGATGCCACCAGCGGCATGAAGATCTTCACGAAGAACCGGCCAAAGCTGTAGCCGTCGAGATAGGCCGTCTCATCAATTTCCTTGGGCACGCCGCGCATGAAGCCTTCGAGGATCCAGACCGCCAGCGGCACGTTGAACAGGCAATGCGCCAGCGCCACCGCGATATGCGTGTCGAAGAGCCCCACGCTGGAATAAAGCTGAAAGAACGGCAGCGCAAAGACGGCCGGCGGCGCCATGCGGTTGGTCAGCAGCCAGAAGAACAGGTGCTTGTCGCCCATGAAGCTGTAGCGCGAGAACGCATAGGCCGCAGGCAACGCCACCGAGATCGAGATCACCGTGTTGATAACCACGTAGATGAGCGAGTTCACGTAGCCCATGTACCAGCTCTCGTCCGTAAGGATGGTGATGTAGTTGTCAAACGTCAGGTTCTGCGGCCAGAGCGAGAAGGACCCGAGGATCTCGGTATTGGTCTTCAGGCTCATGTTCAGCAGCCAGTAGATCGGCAGCATCAGGAACAGCAGGTAGAGCGTCATCACGACGACCGATCCCTTGACCTTGAACCGTTTCTTCGTGCCCTCGGCGGTCAGATTGCCGGGAATGGAGGAGGTGGTTGCGTCGGTCATCTCAGCTCTCCCGTTTATCAAGGTTGACCATCACCGTGTAGAACACCCATGAAATCAGCAGGATCACGAGGAAATACATCAGGCTGAAGGCGGCGGCGGGGCCAAGGTCGAACTGTCCCAGCGCCATCTTCACAAGGTCGATGGACAGGAACGTCGTGGCGTTGCCGGGGCCACCGCCGGTGACGACGAAGGGTTCGGTGTAGATCATGAAGCTGTCCATGAAACGCAGCAGGATGGCGATCATCAGCACGCCCATCATCTTGGGCAGTTCGATGAAGCGGAACACCTTCCAACGCGATGCCTGGTCGATCTTGGCGGCCTGGTAATAGGCGTCGGGAATGGATTGCAGCCCGGCATAGGCCAGAAGCGCCACGAGCGAGGTCCAGTGCCAGACATCCATGACGATGAGCGTGGCCCAGGCGGCAAAGAAATCCTGCGTATAGTTGTATTCGATCCCCAGCGCATCGAGCGTGTAGCCCAGAAGGCCGATGTCGACACGGCCGAAAATCTGCCAGATCGTGCCGACCACGTTCCACGGGATCAGCAGCGGCAGCGACATCAGGACAAGGCAGAAGCTGGCCCAGAAGCCTTTCTTGGGCATGTTGAGCGCGACGAAGATGCCCAGCGGAATTTCGATCGCAAGGATGATCGCGGAAAAGATCATCTGCCGCTGCAGGGCGTCCCACATCCGGTCCGAATGCAACAGATCGTCGAACCAGCTGAGGCCGGCCCAGAAGAACTGGTTCTGGCCAAAGCTGTCCTGCACGGAATAGTTCACCACGGTCATCAGCGGGATGACGGCGGAAAAGGCCACAAGCACCAGCACCGGCAGCACCAGGAACCAGGCCTTCTGATTGACTGTCTTGTCCATTAGGCGGCCTCCCCTCTTGCGGCACCGGATGGCGCGACGCGCCAGTCGTCCACGTAGACGTTGATATGCGCCGGATCGAAGGTGACGCGGGTCATGTCGGTGCTGACCGGCTGGGATTCGTCGGCGATGATGTTGATGTCATGGCCGTCGAGGCTGGCGCGGACGATCTTGTGACGGCCCACATCCTCGATCCGGTTGATCGTGACCGGCAGGCCTTCGTCCCCCAGCACGCAGAATTCGGGCCGCACGCCGATTTCGACCTTGCCGCCCGACACCGCGTAGCCATCCGCCAGCGGCACCTTGTGGCCCGCGACGTGGGCCGTGGCCCCGTCGATCTGCGCGGGCAGCACATTCATGCCGGGCGAGCCGATGAAATAGCCCACAAAGGTGTGCGCCGGTGTCTCGAACAGCTCTTCCGGGGTGCCGATCTGCACGACGCGGCCATCGTACATTACCACCACCTTGTCGGCGAATGTCAGCGCCTCGGTCTGGTCGTGGGTCACGTAGATCATCGTGTGGCCGAAATCGTGGTGCAGCTTTTTCAGCTGCGTGCGCAACTCCCACTTCATATGCGGGTCGATCACCGTCAGCGGCTCATCGAACAAAAGCGCATTGACGTCCTCGCGGACCATGCCCCGCCCCAGCGAAATCTTCTGCTTGGCATCCGCCGTCAGGCCGCGACACTTGCGGTCCAGCTCTGCCTCCATGCCGATCATCTGGCCGATCTGCTGGACCCGCTGGGCGATATACTTGGGATCCTCGCCGCGGTTCTTCAGCGGAAAGGCCAGGTTCTCGCGCACCGACATCGTGTCGTAGACCACCGGAAACTGGAACACCTGCGCGATGTTGCGCTGTGCTGTGGTGGTGTTGGTCACGTCCTGCCCGTCAAAGAGGATGCGGCCCTGGCTGGGATGAAGCAGACCCGAAATGATGTTGAGCAGCGTGGACTTGCCGCAGCCGGACGAGCCCAGCAGAGCGTAGGCCTCTCCATCGACCCAGTCGTGGTTGAGTTCCTTGAGCGCGAAGTCGTCTTCGGAGGACGGGTTCGGCAGGTAGGAATGCGCGAGATTGTCGAGCGTGATCTTGGCCATGTGTCGCCCTCCTCAAGCCGCAAGCGCGTAGGATGCGGGTGCCACAAGGCTGCCGTCCTCGCCGAAAATGTAGATGTGTCGGGGGTCGAGGTAGACCGTCAAGGCCTCGCCCAGCGCCAGCTTGTGGACGCCGTGGAACAGCCCCACCCAGCGCGACCCGTGGTGGTCGAGGTGCACAAAGGTTTCAGACCCGGTCAGCTCGGTGACCACCAGCTTGGCCTCGAACGCCAGCGCTTCGCCGGAATGCTTGTTGATGTCCAGATGGTTGGGGCGGAAGCCTGCGGTATAGTCACCATCCTTCAACTCGGCCAGCTTGCCGCTGGCGGGGGCGTTCTGCCCGTCGCCGAAATGCAGTGCATCGCCGCGTTTCGTCATGTCTAGGAAATTCATCGGCGGGTCGCTGAAGACCCGTGCCGTGGTGGCATCGTTGGGCCGGCGGTAGACCTGCGGGGTCGGGCCGAATTGCGTCACCCGGCCCTGCCAGAGCGTCGCGGTGTTGCCGCCCAGAAGCAGCGCCTCCTCGGGTTCGGTGGTGGCGTAGACAAAGATGCTGCCCGCTTCTTCGAAGATCTTGGGGATTTCGATGCGCAACTCTTCTCGCAGCTTGTAGTCGAGGTTGGCGAGCGGTTCGTCCAGCAGCACCAGGCCTGCGTCCTTGACCAGCGCGCGGGCCAGCGCGCAGCGCTGCTGCTGCCCGCCCGAAAGCTCCAGCGGCTTGCGATCCAGCATCGGGGTCAGCTTCATCAGGTCGGCGGATTTGCGCACCGCAGCGTCGATCTCATCGCGCGACTTGCCCATGATCCGCATGGGCGAGGCGATGTTGTCGTAGACGGTCATCGAGGGGTAGTTGATGAACTGCTGATAGACCATCGCCACCTTGCGGTCCTGCACCCGCATGCCGGTCACATCGTCGCCTTGCCAGATGATCTTGCCGGTGTTGGGCACATCAAGGCCCGCCATCAGCCGCATCAGCGAGGTCTTGCCCGACAGCGTCGGCCCCAGCAGCACGTTCATCGTGCCCTTTTCCAGTGTCAGATCCGTCGGGTGGATATGCGTTTGACCGCTCACCACTTTGGACACACCGCGAAGCTCGAGTGTCATCAGTCCCCTCCCATGTCCCCGATCGGGCCGCTTATTCGGCGGCCTCTTTACGGGTGTGATGTCGTTTGTCCGACATCCATTTGTCCAGTTTGGCGATCTCGTCCTTGCTCAGACGCAGACCCAGTTTGTTGCGCCGCCAGACCACGTCTTCGGCGGTCTTGGCGAATTCCTTGTCCATCAGCCATTCGATCTCGCGCGCTGTCAACGTCGCGCCGAAGGCATCGCCCAGATCAAGCTCTGTCTTGGCCCCGCCCAACACGTCCCAGGCCTCGAGCCCGTAGGCACGCACCAGTCGACGTGCCCAGAACGGCGTCAGGAAGGTGTATTCGCCCGCCAGCTTTTCGACCAGCTGGTCGAATTCCTTGACGCGGAAGTCGCCGCCCGGCAGGGGCACGCCCGCGGTCCAGTGCCCCTTGGTGCCCGGAAAGAACGGCACGATCTTGTCAAGCGCGCCTTCCGCCAGCTTGCGGTAGGTGGTGATCTTGCCGCCAAATACGTTCAGCACCGGCGCCCCGCCCTGATCCTCGACCTTGAGCGTGTAGTCCCGGGTTGCCGCCGTGGCGCTTGACGCGCCGTCGTCGTAAAGCGGGCGGACCCCAGAATACGACCAGACCACGTCGTCGACCGTGACCGGCTTTTCGAAATAGTTCGACGCAAAGGCGCACAGGTAATCGCGTTCCTCGGGCGTGCATTCCGGGCGCTTGTCGGGATCCTCCTGCTCGGAATCGGTGGTGCCGATCAGGGTAAAATCCGTCTCGTAGGGAATGGCAAAGATGATCCGCCCGTCTTCGCCCTGGAAGAAATAGCACTTGTCGTGATCGTAAAGCTTCTTCGTCACGATGTGCGAGCCGCGGACCAGTCGCACGCCTTCCTTGGAATTGATGCGGATCTTGGTCTGGATGATGTCGCCAACCCATGGCCCGCCCGCGTTCACCAGCATCTTGGCATGATGTGTACGGGTCTTGCCGGTATCGCGATCCTCGGTCGTAATTTCCCAATGGTCATCGACGCGCGCGGCCGACACCACCTTCGTGCGGGTCAGCACCTCGGCGCCGCGTTCTGCCGCGTCGCGGGCGTTGAGCACAGTCAGGCGCGAATCCTCGATCCAGCAGTCGGAATATTCATAGGCCTGCGCGAATTTTTCCTTGAGCGGCGCGCCCTCGGGCCCCTTGCGCAGATCGACCGTCTTGGTCCCGGGCAGAATCTCCCGCCCTCCCAGATTGTCATACATGAACAGCCCCAGCCGGATCAGCCAGGCCGGACGGCGCCCCTTCATCCACGGCATCACGGTGTTGAGCAGCTTCGACGTCGGCGTCGAATTTTCGAACCGCATGTCCTTGTGATAAGGCAGCACGAACCGCAGCGGCCACGAGATATGCGGCATCGCCTTCAGCAGAACCTCACGTTCGATCAGCGCCTTGCGGACAAGATTGACCTCGAAATACTCGAGATACCGCAGCCCGCCGTGAAAGAGCTTGGTCGAGGCCGACGAGGTGGCAGAGGCCAGATCGTTCATCTCGGCCAGCGTCACGGACAGGCCGCGCCCGGCGGCGTCTCGCGCGATTCCGGCGCCATTGATACCGCCGCCGATCACGAAAAGGTCTGTCATACTGTCTTTGCGGGTCGTGGACATGATCCCTCCCTAGGACATTGTTGCGCCTATACTGTTGTGACTCGCACGGAAAAGAAAGCCAATTGTTTTCGATTCTTTTCCTTTTTGCGAAAATCTCTATTTTTGAGGGGGATAGCGCGGCGATGATGGCATGCTGCCGCAACGGTATGCGCAAAAACCCTGCGCGACTGCCTAAAACACAGGCAGAATCAACACAGGTTGCGCGGATATTTTCGCACCCCTCGCCAAAGCGCGCATTTTCGCGTAAAAACGAACATACCCCGGGTCTGGCCAACAGGAGGAGGCGCCATGTCCCAGACATTCCGATTGCCACAGATCCTCGACATTGCCCGCAAGGAGGGCATGGTCACGGTCGAGGAACTGGCCGACCGCTTCGGCGTGACGCTGCAAACGATCCGGCGCGATCTTACCGAATTGTCGGACGCCGGGCGGCTGGAACGCGTGCACGGCGGCGCGGTCCTGCCTTCGGGCGTGTCCAACATCGCCTACGAGGAACGCCGCTCGCTCAATGCCGCGGCCAAGGCGGCCATCGCCCGCGCCTGCGCGCAGCACATCCCCGAAGATGCGTCGGTCTTTCTCAACATCGGCACCAGCACCGAAGCGGTGGCCCACGAACTGCAGGGCCACAAGAACCTGCTGGTGGTGACCAACAACCTCAATGTCGCGCAGATCCTCAGCCGCAATGCCGATTGCCGCACGGTTCTGACCGGCGGCACGCTGCGGCAGGCCGACAACGGGCTGATCGGCAACCTCGCGATCGAGACGATCCAGCAATTCCGCTTCGACATCGCCGTCGTGGGCTGTTCGGCGCTGGACGAGGATGGCGAGATGCTGGATTTCGACATCGAAGAGGTGGGCGTGAGCCAGGCCATCATCGACCGGTCGCGCAAGGTCTTCGTGGTGGCGGATCAATCGAAGTTCCAGCGCAACGCGCCGGTGCGGATCGCCTCGCTCAGCACTGTGGACCTGATCTTTACCGATGCGCCTCTGCCCGGCAGCCTGCCGGGGCGCTGCGCCGACTGGCAGACCGATGTGGTGATCTGCGGCGCCGATTGACCCTGCGACCAAACGGTCCCGCCCTTTAACCCCGGCCCCGGGCTGCTAGGTTGCGGCGCAGCTTACCCGAAGGATGCCCCGCGTGCTGATCGCCCACGACCTGACCAAGACCTATCCCACCGCCGACGGCCCGCTTGAGGTGCTGCGCGGCGTGTCGCTGCAGGTGGCCGCGCGCGAAAGCGTGGCCCTGACCGGCGAAAGCGGGTCGGGCAAGAGCACGCTGTTGCATTTGCTGGGCTGCCTCGACGCGCCCGACAGCGGCAGCATCACGCTGGAAGGCCGCGCGTTGCAGGATCTGGACGAGGCCGGGCGCGCCGCTGTCCGCCGACAAAGCATCGGCGTGGTCTTTCAGCAGCTCAATCTCATCCCGTCGCTGACGGTGGCGCAGAACCTGGGCTTTCAGGCGCGGCTGGCCGGGCGCGAGGATGCCGACTGGCAGGCGCGTATCGCCACGCGGCTGGGGCTCGACTCGATGCTCTCGCGCTATCCCGAACAGCTTTCGGGTGGGCAGCAGCAGCGCGTGGCCATCGGGCGGGCCATCGCCAACCGGCCCGCCGTTGTGCTCGCGGACGAGCCCACAGGCAACCTCGATGAAGCCACCGCCGACACGGTGCTGGACCTGATGCTGGACCTGGTGCGCGACAGTGGCGCAGCCTTTCTGATGGTGACCCATTCGCCGCGGCTGGCCGACCGGATGGACCGGCGACTGCATCTGAAACAGGGGCGGATCGTATGAACCGCGCGGCCTTTGCGGCCCTTTTCGCCCATTGGCGGCGGCATCCCGTGCAGATTGCCACCCTTTGCCTGGGCCTGATGCTGGCCACGGCGCTCTGGTCCGGTGTGCAGGCCGTGAACGCCGAGGCGCGGCGCAGCTACGACAGCGCCGCCGCGACGCTTGGGCAGGATGCCTTGCAGCGGCTGGTGGGGCCGGGCCGGATCGCGCTGGAGGAGTATGTCGCCCTGCGCCGGGCGGGCTGGAATGTGTCGCCGGTGATCGACGGCAGTTTGCGCGCGGGCGACACGCGGCTGCGCATTCTGGGTGTCGATCCGCTGACCTCGCCACCGCAGGCGGGGCTGACGGCCCTTCTCGACGGAGATGCCGAATTCGGGCCGTTCATCACACAGCCCGGGCGGATGCTTGTCGCGCCGGAAACCGCCGCGCGGCTCGAGGGGGCCGACCTGCCGCCACGCATCATCGCCGCCGATGTCCCCCCCGGCACGGCGATTGTCGACATCGGCATCGCCCAAACCCTGCTGGGGCAGGACGGGTTCGATCATCTGCTCCTCGCCCGCGATCAGCCCATGGGGCTGACGCCGCTCAATGAGCTGACCGACCTGCAAATCCGCGACGCGCCGCAGGGCGGTGACATGGCACAGCTGACGCAGAGCTTTCACCTCAACCTCACGGCCTTTGGGCTTCTGTCCTTCGCGGTGGGGCTTTTCATCGTGCAATCGGCGATCGGTTTGGCCTTTGAACAGCGCCGCCCGACCTTCCGCACCCTGCGCGCGCTGGGTCTGGGCCTGCGGCGACTGGTGCTGCTGCTGATGGCCGAACTGCTGGGCATCGCGGTTCTGGCAGGCCTTGCCGGGATCGCGCTGGGATATGCCATCGCGGCGGCACTGCTGCCGGGCGTGGCGGGCACGCTGCGCGGGCTTTACGGGGCCGAGGTGTCGGGCAGCCTGAGCTTCGATCCCGGCTGGGCGCTCGCGGCGCTGGCGATCACGCTTCTGGGCGTGGCCGCCGCGGGGTCGCAGGCACTCTGGCAGGTGGCGCGGATGCCGCTTCTGGCGCCGGCGCAGCCGCGCGCCTGGGCACGGGCGTCGCAGACCACGATCCGCGCGCAGCTGGCCGCATCGGCCGGCCTGCTGCTGGCCGCCGTGGCACTGGCGGTCTGGGGGCAGTCGCTGATCGCCGGGTTCGCCTGCCTCGCCGCGCTGCTGATCGGCGCGGCGCTCGCCCTGCCCGCGCTGCTGATCGGGCTGTTGCGGCTGGCCGACGGTCTGGTGCGCAGCGCGCTTGGCGAATGGCTGCTGGCCGATGCGCGCCAGCAGGTGCCCGCGCTGTCGCTGGCGCTGATGGCGCTGCTGCTGGCGCTGGCCGCCAATGTCGGCGTCGGCACCATGGTCGGATCGTTCCGCCAGACCTTCACCGGCTGGCTGGACCAGCGGCTGGTGGCCGAGCTTTATGTCACCGCCCGGACCGAGGCCGAAGCCGAGGACATCCGCACCTATCTGGCCCCCCGCGCCGACGCGCTGCTGCCGATCTGGTCGGTCGACCTGCCGCTGCGCGGCGCGCCAGGAGAGGTGTTCGGCATCGTCGATCACCCGACCTACAGCGAAAACTGGCCGCTCTTGCAAGCCGTGCCGGAGGTCTGGTCCCGGGTGACGGAGGACACCGGCGTGCTGATCAACGAACAGCTCGCGCGGCGCGAAGGCATCGCATTGGGCGAAAGCCTGACGCTGACCGACGACTGGGCGCTGCCGGTGGTGGGGGTCTATTCCGACTATGGCAACACCCAGGGCCAGGCGATCACCGGCATCGACGGGCTGGCCACACGGTTCCCCGATGCGCCGCGCCTGCGCTACGCCGTGCGCATCGCGCCCGATGCCGTCCCGGCCCTGCAGCAGGACCTGCGGCAACGCTTTGACCTGCCGGATCGAAACGTGATCGACCAGCAGGCGGTGAAACGCTTTTCGCTTGAGGTGTTCGACCGGACCTTCCTTGTCACCGGCACGCTCAACGTGCTGACCCTGGGGGTGGCGAGCTTTGCGATGCTGACCAGCCTGCTCACGCTGTCGGGCCTGCGCCTGCCACAGCTGGCCCCGGTCTGGGCGCTGGGGCTGACACCCGCGCGGCTGGCCCGGTTCGAGGTGGCGCGGACCGTGCTTCTGGCGCTGCTGACCTGGGCGCTGGCGGTGCCGCTGGGGCTGGTGCTGGCCTGGGTGCTGCTCACCATCGTGAACGTAGAGGCGTTCGGCTGGCGCTTGCCGATGTCCGTGTTCCCCACCGACTGGCTTTGGCTGGGGCTTTGGGCGGTGGTGGCGGCGCTTCTGGCCTGCGCCTGGCCGGTGCTGCGTCTGACCCGCGTTCCGGCGGGGCAATTGCTGCGGGTGTTTGCGCATGAACGTTAAGGCCCTTCTTGTCTCCGCGCTGCTGACGCTCGCGCCGCCGGTACTCGCCCAGGGCTTTGCCGGGCTGGGCAGCGAAAGCGACGGGTTTGCCGTGCCGCAGGCGGGCACGGCGCTGGAGTTTCCCCGCGATCACCTGCCGCATCCCGCCTACCGGATCGAATGGTGGTACCTGACCGCCAACCTGACGGGCCCCGACGGCACGCCCTATGGCGCGCAATGGACGCTCTTCCGCTCTGCCCTGCGGCCCGAGGACGGCGTCGGCTGGGACACGCCGCAGCTGTGGATGGGGCATGCCGCCGTGACCACGCCCGACGCGCACCACGTGGGCGAACGGCTGGCACGCGGCGGGATCGGACAGGCCGGGGTCACCGCCGGTCCGTTTGAGGCATATATCGACGATTGGGCGCTGCGCAGCATCGCGACCGTGGGCGATCCGCTCGGCGGTCTGGCGGTCACGGCGCGCGGGGCCGACTTTGCCTACGACCTGACCCTGAATGCCACGGGGCCGCTGCTTTTGCAGGGCGACGCGGGCTATTCGGTGAAATCGCCAGAAGGTCAGGCCAGCTATTACTATTCGCAACCCGGCTACGCCGTGACCGGCACGCTTAGCCTGCCGGGTGGCCCGGTCGAGGTCACGGGCCAGGCCTGGCTGGACCGCGAATGGTCGTCGCAGCCGCTGGCCCAGGATCAGACCGGTTGGGACTGGTTTTCCCTGCATTTCGCCTCGGGCGCGAAACTCATGGGCTTTGGTCTGCGCAGCCGCGATGGCGGGCACTTCACCTCGGCCACCTGGGTCGCGGCGGATGGCACGGTCACGGCCTATGGCGACGGGGCGCTGCAGATGGAGCCGCTCGAAACCGCCACCGTCGCGGGGCGCGAGGTGCCGGTGGCTTGGCGGCTGAGGCTGCCCGCGCAGGGCGTGTCGGTGGAAACACAGGCCGTGAACCCGCAAAGCTGGATGGACACGCTCTTTCCCTACTGGGAGGGGCCGATCCGGTTTTCCGGCAGCCATGAAGGGCGCGGATATCTGGAGATGACAGGATATGACTGACCTGACCGCCTTTCTCGACAAGGGCTGGGATCTGCTGGCGCAGGGCGTTGCCCGGCGCGACCATGCGGCGCGGCACGTGGTGCTGGCGAGCCTTGGGGCGGACGGGCCGGAGCAGCGCATCCTGGTGCTGCGCGGCGCGGACCGCGATGCCGGACGGATCGAGCTGCATACGGACAGCGCCAGCGCCAAGGTAACCGAGCTGGCCCGCGATCCGCGCGCCGCCGTACTGGTCTGGGTGCCGGAGGCGCAGATGCAGCTGCGCCTTGCAGGCCGGGTCGCCTTTCTGCACGCCGATCCCGACCGCTGGGGCCGCATCCCGCAGGCGGCGCGCACGGTTTATGGCGGCGCGCCCCGCCCCGGCACCCCGATCGACAGCCCCGAGGCCTTTGTCACGGGGGCCGAGATCGACCGGTTCACGGTGCTGCTGTGCCACTTGCGCCGGATCGAGGTTCTGGAATTGGGCGATAGGCCCCACCGCCGCGCGGTCTTTGACCAACCCGGAAACGGCTGGCGCGGGCGCTGGGTCGCCCCCTGAGCGCACGCCCGATTGCACCCTCCGGCCCAGACGCTATGGTGCCCGCAGTGGCAGCAAAAAGGGGCGCGCATGTTTCTGGGAATCGACGTAGGCACTTCGGCGGTCAAGGTTTGCCTGACGGATCGCGACCGCACGCCGGTCGCCACGGCCACCGAACCGCTGGAAATTTCGCACCCCCACGCAGGCTGGAGCGAACAGCGCCCCGAGGATTGGTGGAAAGCGGTGCGCGCCGCGATGACCCGGGTGCTGGCCGACGCGCCGCAGGCGGCCACCGACACCGCTGCCATCGGGCTGTCGGGCCAGATGCACGGCGCGGTGCTGCTGGGCAAGGACAACCAAGTGCTGCGGCCCGCGATCCTGTGGAACGATGGCCGGTCGGACGTGGAGTGCCGCGAACTGGCGGAAACCGCGCCCGAGCTTGCCGCCGTCGCGGGCGCCCGCCCCATGGCGGGGTTCACCGCGCCGAAACTTCTGTGGCTGCGCAAGCGTGAGCCCGATGTTTATGGCCAGATCGCCCGCATCCTTTTGCCAAAGGACTACATCGGCTATTGCCTGCACGGCGGCTTTGTCACCGATCCCTGCGATGCCGCAGGCACCTGGTGGTACGACGAGGCCGCGCGCCGCTGGTCCGACGCGCTGTGCGCCGCGACCGCCACCGACCCGGCCTGGCTGCCCGAGGTGCGCGACGGCTCTGACGTGGCGGGCACGCTGACGGCGCAGGCCGCCGAGATGCTGGGCCTGCCCGCAGGCATTCCGATCGCCGCAGGCGGGGGCGACGCCGCCGCCGGGGCCATCGTTGCGGGGGCCACGGCGCCCGAAACCGGCTTTGTGTCGCTCGGCACCTCGGCGCAGTTCTTTGTCACCAGCGACAGCTTCCGCAGCGCGCCGGAACAGGGCCTGCATTCCTATGCCCATTGCCTGCCTGACCTGTGGTTCCAGATGGCCGCGATGCTGAACGGCGCCCGCCCGATGAGCTGGTTTTCCGAGGTCACCGGCGTGTCCGTGGCGCAGTTGCTGGAGGAGGCCGCGACCGCGCGCACCGACCGGCTGCCGCTGTTCCTGCCCTACCTCACTGGTGAGCGCACGCCGCATGGCGACACGCGCATCCGGGGGGCGTTTTACGGGCTGGGCAACGACACGGGCCGGGCCGAGATGATGCGCGCGATCATGGATGCCATCGCCTACAGCCTTGCCGATGCCTGCGACGGCGTGGCGTCGGTCACGAAAGTGCCGCATCCGCTGCTGGCCATCGGCGGCGGCGCGCGCAGCGACCTGCTGCTGCAGACCATTGCCAACGTGCTGGGCCGCACCCTGCAGCGCGGCGAGGCGGCGGATGTCGGCCCGGCCCTGGGCGCCGCGAGCCTTGCCGCCGTGGCCACGGGCGCCGCCGCGGTCAGCGATATCGGCGTCGCGCCCAAGGTCACGGCGGTGTTCGAGCCCGAGGACGATCCGCGCCATGCCGACCGGCTGGCCGCCTACCGGGCGCTTTACCCCGCCCTGAAATCCGTCCGCGACATGCCGTTCTAAGGGACCGCGAAGATGACACAAGAGGTCGAAACCCCCGATGGCGAACTGACCCTACGCACCCTGGCGATGCCTGCGGATGTGAACGTGAACGGCGACATTTTCGGCGGCTGGGTTCTGAGCCAGATGGACATCGCCGCCGGAATCGTCGCGGGCACCCGCGCGCAAGGCCGCGTGACCACGGTGGCGCTTGATGCGATGAAGTTCATCCGACCCGTCAAGGTCGGCGATGTGCTGTGCATCTATGGTGAAATCGAACGGGTTGGCCGCACGTCCATGAGCGTTCATATCGAGGCATGGGTCAAGCGCAACAGGATCGGCGACCGCGAGAAGGTGACCGAAGCAACGTTCACCTTTGTCGCCATCGACGAAGATGGCCGCCCCACCCCGGTGCCGCCGGAATAAGACCCGGCAGCATCCCCGAACAAGGAACCTTCGCATGGCCGATCTGGAAACCCGCATCGCTCAGGCGCGCGGCGATGCCCCTGCCGATCTTGTGCTGCGCGGCGGGCAGGTCTTCGATCTGGTGACCGGCGCCATGCTGCCGGGCGACGTGGCGATCTGCGGCGACACCATCGTCGGCATCTGCGAGGACTATCCTGACGCGAAAGAGGTGTTCGACGTCAGCGGTCTGGTGCTGGTGCCGGGGTTCATCGACACGCATCTGCACATCGAATCCTCCCTTGTCACACCCTATGAATTCGACCGCTGCGTCGCGCCGCGCGGCGTCACCACGGCGATCTGCGATCCGCACGAAATCGCCAACGTGATCGGCGCCGAGGGCATCCGTTATTTCCAGGAGGCATCCGAGCGCACGGTGATGGACATTCGTGTGCAGCTCTCGTCCTGCGTGCCCTCTACCCATATGGAAACCGCCGGGGCCGCGCTTTCGGCCGATGATATCGCGGCGCTCATGGGCCATCCCTCGGGCATCGGGCTGGCGGAATTCATGAACTACCCCGGTGTGATCCACCGCGACCCTGCTGCAATGGCCAAGCTGCGGCTGTTCGGCGGAGGCCATGTGGACGGGCATTGCCCGCTGTTGTCGGGCCGCGACCTCAATGCCTATGTGGCCGCCGGGATCCGGACCGAGCATGAAGCGACAAGCGCCGAAGAGGCCCTGGAAAAGCTGCGCAAGGGCATGCGCGTGCTGATCCGCGAAGGGTCGGTGTCCAAGGACCTGCACGCGCTACAGCCGTTGCTGGACGAGCGCACGAGCCCCTACATGTGCCTGTGCACCGATGATCGCAATCCGCTCGACATCGGCGAACACGGGCATCTGGATTACATGATCCGCACCCTCATCGCCCTTGGCACGCCGCCGCTGGCCGCCTACCGCGCCGCGTCGCTGTCGGCGGCCGAGGCGTTCGGCCTGAAGGACCGGGGCATGATCGCGCCGGGCCGCCGTGCCGATATCGTGGCGCTTGGCTCGCTGGAGGCCTGCGACGCGCAGCTGGTGCTGTGCGCGGGCCAGCGTGTGAACGACGCGGCCTTTGCCCGGCGGCGGGTGACCGCCCCGGTAGGCCGACAATCTGTCAAGGCGCCGACCGTGCAGGCGGCAGATTTCCGGGCCACCGCCAACCGCGAGGACACGGATGTGATCGGCATCCGCGAAGGCCAGATCCTGACCGACCATCTGCACGAACGCATCGACATCCTGGATGGCGACAAGCGGCCCGATCCGGCGCGCGATCTGGTCCGCATCGCGGTGATCGAGCGGCACCGCAGGAACGGCAACATCGCCACCGGCTTTGTCCGCGGGTTCGGGATGCGCGCGGGGGCCATCGCGTCGACCGTCTGTCATGATCACCACAACATCGCCTGCGTCGGGGTCGATTACGACGACATGGCGCTGGCGGCGAACCGTCTGGGCGAGATCGAGGGCGGATTTGCCGTGGTCAGGGACGGCAAGGTGCTGGCGGAACTGGCCTTGCCCGTCGCGGGGCTGATGAGCCTTGAGCCGTTCGAGGCGGTACGCGACCGGCTCGTCGACCTGCGCGCCGCTGCGCGGTCGCTGGGTGTGACGCTGGAAGAGCCGTTCCTGCAACTGGCGTTTCTGGCGCTGCCGGTGATCCCGGCGCTGAAGATCACCGACCGGGGGATGGTCGATGTGACGAAGTTCGAGATCATCGTTTGATCTGAATGGCCTGTACTACATCGATGCAGAGCGGCTCGCGCGAATAGCGGCCAAAGGCCGCCGCGCGATCGCCGGACCGCCCCCCCGGGCTGGCGATTGGCTGATACCTGCAAGGCGCGGGTAAGATTCGCGGAAACTGCCGGGATAAAGCGCGCTGCTCAGATGGCCGGATCGCCAACCCGCGGTCTGGCGATCGCGCGGCGGCCTCGACCGGACCCGTACTTGCCCCCTCCCTAAGCCGCGCGCAGCCCCAGGATTTCGCGCGCCTGCGCGGGCGTCGCGACGGGCCGCTCGTACTTGGCGCAGATCTCGACCGTGCGCTCCACCAGCGCCGCGTTCGATGGCGCCAGCCGCTCCTTGTCCCAGCGCACATTGTCCTCGAGCCCCGTGCGGGTATGGCCACCGGCGGCAATGCTCCATTCGTTCACGACCACCTGGTTGCGCCCGATCCCGGCCGCGCACCACTGCGCATCCGGGGCCAGCCGCTCGACCGTCTTGATGTAGTAGTCGAACACATCCTTGTCGGCGGGCATGGCATTCTTCACCCCCATGACGAACTGCACGTAAAGCTGGCCGGGAATGCGCCCGTCGCGGTTCATCTCGGCGGCCTTGTGGATGTGGCTGAGATCAAAGGCCTCGATCTCGGGCTTGACCTCATAGCTGCGCATTTCCGACGCCAGCCAGTCCACCAGATCGGGCGGATTTTCGTAGACGCGGGTGGGAAAGTTGTTCGACCCCACAGACAGCGACGCCATATCGGGCCGCAGGGGCAGCATGCCGCCGCGCGCGGTCCCTGCCCCCGACCGCCCGCCGGTCGACAGCTGCACGATCATGCCGGGGCAGTGTTTCCGGATCCCCTCCATCAGCGAGGCGAACTTGTCGGGGTCCGACGTGGTGGAGCCGTCGTCGTTGCGCACGTGGCAATGCGCGATGGAGGCGCCCGCCTCGAACGCGGCCTGGGTGCTTTCCACCTGTTCGGGCACGGTGATCGGCACCGCCGGGTTGTCGGATTTCTGCGGCACCGATCCTGTGATGGCCACGCAAATGATGCAGGGTTTGGACATGGAAGGCTTCCCCGATGTGGATGGCGCGGGCTGGCGCCGGTCGGGCGGACGATAGCGAACGGCGCGGATATGTAAAACCGGTTCTCCTGCGGTGGCCTCTCCTTACGCCTGCACCCCCTCTGGATCGGCCCCGGCGCTCAGCCGGCCCGCGGCAAGCGCGCTCAGCCCCAAAAGGACCGCAGCGGTCAGAAGGCACAGCGCCACACCGCCCCACTGGTAGGTCAGCCCCGACAGCAGCGTGCCCAGCAGCCGCCCGGCAGCGTTCGCCATGTAGTAGAACCCCACATCCATCGTTACCCGCGCGCCGGTGGTGAAGGACAGGATCAGGTAGGAATGCAGCGCCGAATTGACCGCGAAGATCGCACCAAAGACCAGCAGACCGGCGATCAGCGTGCCCGTCAGCCAGGTTGCCGGAGCGCCCGCCCCCCAGACCAGCGCCGCCAGCAGCAATGGCACGCCCAGCAGCGCCAGCGCCCAGCCCCGCGCCGCCGACACCAGCGCCGCCGCAGGGCGCCTGTCGGCCTGCAAGAGCCGTGGTGCGAGGCCCTGGACGACGCCGTAAAGGATCGTCCAGACCGCCATGAAGCTGCCGATGGTGAAGAAGGCCGCGCGGTTGCCCGCCTCGGACCCGTCCGACAAGACCGCGTAGAAATAGATCGGGATGCCGACGACGAACCAGACGTCGCGCGCGCCGAACAGAAAGACGCGCGCCGCGCTCAACCAGTTGACGTTGCTGTTGCCGGAAAACACCTGGCGGAACTTAGCGTCCTTGCGGCCCGTCGGCAGGCCGGTCGGCATGCGCCAGACAACCGCCACGAGGATCAGCGCCAGAACCGCTGCCATGCCCAGCACGGCCGCCTTGAACCCCGCAAGCGCCAGCAAGGCCGCCCCCAGCAGAAAGCCGCAGCCCTTGACCGCGTTCTTCGATCCGGTCAGCACCGCCACCCAGCGAAAGAGGCCTGCGTGGCCGGTGGGTGCCAGCAGCTTGACCGCCGACTTGCTGCTCATCTTGGTCAGGTCCTTGGCCACGCCCGACGCCCCCTGCACCGCCATGACAAAGATGACCGACGCGCCGATGGCCCAGCCCGGATCAAGCTGCGCCAGCACCAGAAGGGCACCGACCTGCAACCCCAGGCCCGCATAAAGCGTCATGGTCAGCCCGAACCGCGCGGCGATCCATCCCGCGCAAAGGTTCGTGACGACGCCCGCGACTTCGTAAAGCACGAAAAGATAGGCCAACTGAACCGGCGAAAAGCCCAAGGTGTGGAAATGCAGCAACACCAGCATGCGCAGCGCGCCATCGGTCAGCATGAACGCCCAATAGGCGGCGGTGACGGCGATATAGGCGGGCAGGCCTGCGGATCGGTCGGCTGCGGTCACAGCGACGCCCCCACCATCCGCGCGACGTCAACCAGCCGATTGGCATAGCCCCATTCGTTGTCATACCAGGCAAAGACCTTGAGCTGCGTGCCGTCCACCACCATCGTCGATGGCGCATCGACGATGCTCGACCGTGGATCGTTGGTATAGTCGCAGGACACCAGCGGGCGTTCCTCGTAGCCCAGAATGCCCTTCAGCGGCCCTTCGGCGGCTGCCTTGAAAAGCGCGTTGACCTCTTGCACGGTCGTCTCGCGCCCGACCTCGAACACGCAGTCGGTCAGCGAGGCATTGAGCAGCGGCACCCGCACGGCATGGCCGTTGAGCTTGCCCGTCAGCTCGGGGTAGATGAGCGTGATCGCCGTGGCGCTGCCGGTGGTGGTCGGGATCAGCGAATTGAGCGCGGATCGCGCGCGGCGCAGGTCCTTTGCCGGGCGGTCCACGATGGTCTGGGTGTTGGTCACGTCATGGATCGTGGTGATCATCCCGTGACGGATGCCCAGGTTTTCGTGGATCACCTTGACCACCGGCGCCAGGCAATTGGTGGTGCAGCTGGCCGCCGTGACGATGCGGTGCCGCGCCGGTTCGTAGATGTCGTGATTGACGCCGTAGACGATGTTCGCGACGCCATCATCCTTGACCGGCGCGGACACGACGACCTTTTGCACGCCGGCGTCGAAATAGGGCGCAAGCTTCGCCTCGGTCTTGAAGACGCCGGTGCAGTCGATCATCACGTCGACACCGTCGAGCGGCAGATCCTCAATCCGCCGCGTGCCAAGGCAGGGAATGCGCGTACCGTCGATCGTGATGCTGTCGGCATCCGCGCCGAATTCTGCAGGCCAGCGGCCATGCACCGTGTCGAATTCCAGCAGATGCGCGTGCATCGCCGGATCACCCACGGCGTCGTTGACAAAGGCCACCTGGGCCCCGCTTTCCAGAAGCGGGCGCAAGGCCAGTTTTCCGATCCGGCCCAGCCCGTTGAGTGCATATGTGGTCATGTGGTCGCCCTTTGCCTTCCTATGTCATCCACATGGGCCTGCAGCGCCATGCGGTCCAAGCTGTCCAGCGGCAGCGCGACGAACAGCGAGATGCGGTTGTGCAACGCGCCATAGGTCTGCTGGAACGCCAGCCTCTTTTCCGCCTCTGTCCCGGTCACCTTCACCGGATCGGGCTGGCCCCAGTGGGCCGATATCGGCTGGCCGGTCCAGGCCGGACAATCCTCGTTCGCGGCACGGTCGCAGACGGTAAAGACGAAATCCATCACCGGGGCGTCCGGGCCCTGAAACTCGGCAATATGCTTGGCACGTAACGGTGTGATGTCATGGCCCTTGGAGGTCAGCAATTCGACCGCATTGGGATTGAGTTCGGACCGCGCCCGGGTGCCCGCCGAATAGGCAGTGAACCGATCCCCGGCGAGGTCGCGCAGAAGGGTTTCGGCCATGATCGACCGGGCGGAATTTCCGGTACAGATGAAAAGAACGTTGTATTTTCTGTGCGCCATGGTGCGTCCCTCCCTGGGGTTGAATGCAGCCGGACGGCAAAGGTCCGGCCTGCTGCGGCAACAGTCTTCGAAAAGGTAGCTGGTCAGCCGTCCGGCGGCGTCGACATCCGCGGCATAAAGCAGCGACGTGCCCTGCCGGTGTTGACTGATCAGCCCAGCATCGCGCAGCGCCGACAGATACACCGACAGGGTCGAGCCTCGCAGGTCAAGCGCCGCTGCGATATCGCCCGCTGACACACGGTCCGGATAGCGCCGCATCAGCAGCCGAAAGACCGCCAGCCGCTGCGGGTGTCCGAGGACGGAGAAAAGCTGTGATGATTCTATTTCCATATTTCATGAAATACGGAAATATTACGCGAACCGCAATCCCTGTTGCACCGAAACACGAAAAAAGGCGACCCCCGTTGGGATCGCCCTTCTTTCTTGGTTCAGGTCTGGTGACGCACTACCGTCCCGTTGTTATCGGCCTCTATACCCGCGGTCTTCATCGTTCCGCTGGCGGTCCGTTTTTTCAAGGCTGCGCGTGCCTGTCAGAGCGACGATCAACGCGGCAACCAATGTCAGTGCGGCCAGACCGGCAATGAAAGTATCGGCCATAGCTCACTCCTTTTCGGTTCGACTAATCAACGAACCACCCGCTGAATCGTTCCCCCTGAAAGCCAGACTGTTCCCCAGCCGTCACGGTATTGTGATATTTTCATCACATGCCGCGCCTGGCTTCGGCCTCGATCGCCTCTGCCTCGGCGGCGTCCAGCTGGCCGCGGCTGGCCATTCTGGCGCGCGCAGCCTCGACCAAGGCCTTGAATAGCCTGCGATGTGCGCGGCGATAGAACAGATGCTCCGGATGCCACTGAACGCCCAGGGCAAAGGGATCGCGGGTCCGCTCGATCGCCTGGACCATGCCGCCTTCGTCGCGGGCAGCGACCTGCAGGCCGCGCCCCAGCTTGTCGACCGCCTGGGTGTGCAGGGCATTCACGTCCAGGCAGGGAACGCGCGTCACGCGGTAAAGCAGGCTGTCGTCGGTGATCGTCACCCGCTTGCGCGGCAGGATCGTCTTGACGAACCGCGAGTCGTAGACGCTGTAGGCTTCCTGGTGCAGGGTGCCGCCCAGCACGATGTTGAGCATCTGCGACCCACGGCAGATGCCCAGGATCGGCAGCGCCGTGTCGAACGCGGCCTCAAGCACGCCTTTTTCCATGGCGTCCCGGTCGGGATCGAGCCGTACACCCATCCGCACCTCGCCGCCGTAAAGCGTGGGCGCGATATCGTCACCGCCGCCGATGATGACACCATCCACCGCGTCCAGATCCACCGCCGCGCGGCTCTGCCAGCGCACCGCCTTGCCGCCCGCCAGCCAGACACTCAGCGCCATGAGCGGAAAGATGCGCCAGCCCGACCGGCGCGACACGGTGACCCCGATGCGCGGTTTTGCGGTCATAGGCCCGCGTCCTTGATCATCCGGGCGGACTCCCGCGTCCAATCGCCGCGCGTCGTCGTCAGCGCCGCGCGATGCTTTTTCCAGCCTGATTTCAATTGCTCCAGCAGTTCGGCATCGGCGGCGATGCGCTCGACCCGCACCCAGCGATTCCATTCCAGGGTCAGCGACCAGTCCGCTTCGTCGATCCGGCAGTCGGGCAGACGGTAATGATAGGTCGGGCGGCCCGAAATCGGCGCCATGTCCATCACCGCCGCCACCCTGTCGTAATCAAGGTGGGTGAACAGCGCCAGCATATCCAGCGCGTAGTTTCGCGACGCCGCGTGGGCAAGGTATATGTCGATCAACTGTGCCATTTCACTGATCGCACCCTGCGCCAGCGCGTCCAGCAGCGCGCGCGGATAGGGATCGACAAAGGGCAGCACGCGGCGCGCAAGATCGATGCCCGCCTCCTGGCGCAGCGCGTCCTCGCACAGCGCAAAGGCGGTGAGGACCGGCAGGATATCGTCCAGTGTCTCGCCCGTGACCTCGGGGTTGAAGTGCACGCCAAAGCCCAGAAGCACCCCGGCGGTGGTGCCGGTGGCGCCCAGTTCGCGCAGGTGATCCATCAGGTCGTCGAGCGGGTCGAAATCCGACGGCTCCAGCGGTTCGGTCACGATCTCGATCGGGACGACGCTGCCTGCGAGTTCGCGCATATGGCCCTTGAGCCCGTCCTTCGCCTCGTTCAGGAACCGGCTGTCGAGGTAGACCTGAACATCGCCCAGGCGGGTGCCTTCAACCAGCAGGCCGCGCTTGGCCTGCCCAGCGGTGCCGCCCAGCGTGTCGGCCACGGCCTGCGCCACGCGTTCCTCGGGCAGCCCGCCCAGTTCCACCTCGACCCCGACGCGGCGCGGATCCCCGCTGGCGGTTGTCGTGATGGGCAGCGTATCGCGCGAAGCGCGGTTCGGCGATGCAGACATCGGCAGAGCCTTTCCTAGTAATCCACGACTTCTGGTTTGAAGTCGGACAGCGCAAAAGCGACGTGCACCCGGTAGATGCCGTCCTCTTCACCTTGCGTCAATTCCCCGCCAAGCTGCGTGGCGAAGGCCCGGATCAGCTTTTCCCCCAGGCCGCTGGAATCGCCCTGCCCTGCCGCCGTGGTGCCGCAGGTGTTGGTGATGTCGATTTCGGCCGACCGTTCGTCGATCCGGCGGAACCGCACCGTCAAGAGCCGCTGCCCGTCGGGCCCGTCGCCGATATATTTGCTGGCGTTGGTCAGCGCCTCGGCGGTCAGCAGCGACAAGGGCACCGCCTGATCGGGATAGATCTCGATATGCTCCAGCTCGGTCCTGAGCTTGATCTCGGATCCGGCGTGGCTCGACACGATCGACATCTGGCGGATCAGCTCGTCCAGCAGCTGGCCAGCGTTCACATGGCCCAGATCCTCGGTCAGGTAGAGGTTGCGGTGGATGGTCGCCAGCCCGCGGATGCGTTCCTGCAACCGCCGCAGCACCTGCTGGGTCTCCTTTTCGCTGCTCTGGCGGATCTGCATGTTCATGATCGAACTGATCAGCTGCAGGTTGTTCTTGACCCGGTGATGGACCTCTTTCAGCAGGATGGTCTTTTCGCGCAGCGCGTTTTCCAGCCGCGCCTCGTCCTGGATGATGGCGTCGGCCATGTGGATGAAATCGCTTTCCATGTCCCGCAATTCCAGCGACATGTCCGAGGTTATGACCTCTTGCGGCATGCGACGGTTGCGGGCAAAGGCGCGCATCTGCTGGCCCAATGTACGGATGTGCCGGATCACCAGACGGTTGATCGCAAGGAACGCCACCACGACGCTGGCCGCCCACATCAGGAACGGCAGAATCTGGGTCATCCGGCTGACCTCGACCGCCGTCGCCGCGCGGCTGTCCTGTGGCCAGACGCTGAGCGCATAGACAAGATCGGGTACGAGCGGCGCCACGGCATAGATCCGCGTCACCCCGTCGACGCTGCGGGTCTGAAAGCTGTGGGCCTGCTGCCCCACCAGCGACGACAGCGATACCGTGTTGGGCAGCAGCTGTTGCGCCCGGTCCTTGGGAGAGCGTGACGACAGCAGCTGCCCCCGGTGGTTGAAGGTCACAAGCTCGGTCAGATCGTTGTCAAGGTCGGGCAGCACATCCTGGCGCAGCCCGGATGCCGGAAAGGACAGGGTGCTGTAACCGGCAAATCGCCCGCCGCGGAAATAGGGCTCTGACACCACAAGCACAGGCTGATCGCTGACCCGTGGCGTATCGTTTCGGGTGACCAACTGGCGCGGATTCGCCATGCGTTCGGCAAAGCCGGGAAGATCGCGCAGATCAAGCTCGTCCCCGGCGCTGGAACAGGTCATCACGCCCGACAGCGGCAGGAAGCCGACAAAAGTATAAGGGGCTGCGGCATTGATGAAGGTGCGCAGGGCGGCGCTGCACTCCTGCGACGACAGGTCGGTGAGATCGGTGAGCGCGCCAAGCGCCTGCGCGTTGCCCAAGGCCCGCAGGATCGAATCCCGCTCGCCCGAGGCAGAGGTTTCGGTCAGAGTGACGAGGCTGAGTTCCGACCGCGCCCGCGTTTCGACCCCCAGCGACGCCGTCTGCAGGTATGCAACGGCGCCGATGGGCAGAAGCGCTATCGACAAAAAGCCGATGATCCGCGCCGCCAGACCGCTGGGCACAGGTCGAGGTCCGGGGGCGCCGATCATCTCAACTCACCGATGCGGGCCTGTTGCCTGTGACCACTGCAAGGGTCGCGCCATCGGTCATTTCAAGCGCATCCTCGGCGTTGAGGTGCATGAGCTCGGCCAGTCGTGACCGGGCCCGGTTTGTACGGCTCTTGATCGTGCCGACCGCGACACCGCACATGTCGGCCGCCTCTTCGTAGGAAAAGCCTGATGCGCCGACAAGGATCAGCGCCTCGCGCTGTTCGTCGTTGAGCTTGGCAAAAGCTTCGCGGAAATCGGCAAGCTGCAGGTGCCCGTCGTGGGCGGGCTTCACCGACAGGCCGTCGGTGTGCACACCGTCGATATCCGCAACTTCCCGTCCGGCCTTGCGCCGGTTGGAATAGTAGGTGTTGCGCAGGATGGTGAATAGCCACGCACGCATGTTGGTGCCGGGCTCGAACTGGGCGATCTTCGTCCAGGCCTTGACCAGGCTGTCCTGAACCATGTCATCGGCGAGGGAACCGTTGCGGGTCAGGCTGAGCGCAAATGCGCGCAGTGCGGGAATGTGTTCGACGATTTCGTCGCGCGGATCATCGCTCATTTCGCACCGTTGCCGCTCTTCCCGGTGTCCTGCTCTTTCAATTGAGCGAGAAGGTCCAGAAACCGGTCAGGAACACGTTCGTCCAGCATGTCCTGGTACACCCTTTTTAGGTTGTCATCGATCACGTGGCCCTGCCCCGACTGCTTGCCGTCGTTTCCCATACCGTTCCTTGCGTTTCCTGTTCACCCGCGCCAATAAATAATGTGCGGGCACGTGTTCCTCGGGAACAAACAGCCTATAACAGCGTTTGGTTCCAGAAAAAGTGAAAAGAGGGAATAATTCATGACACAGGTGGACCTGAGCAGCGAGATCGGCGCAGCCCTGCCGTTTCTGCGGCGCTATGCGCGTGCGCTGACCGGCAGCCAGAACAGCGGTGACAGCTATGCCGCCGCAACGCTGGAGGCTGTGCTCGCGGACCGCTCGATGGTGCAGGAGTCCAGTGGCGCGAAGGCCGGTCTTTTCAAGGTGTTTCACGGCATCTGGGTGACCACCGGTGCCCCCGTCGTGGAAGAGGATGAAGGCCCCCGCGCCGCCGCACAACAGTACCTGCAGCGTCTGACGACCAACAGCCGCGAGGCGCTGCTGCTTCACACGATCGAGGAATTCACCGTCTCCGAAGTTGGTGAGATCATGCAGATCGGCGAAGACGAGGCCACCCAGCTGATCAACGTGGCACGCCAGGAAATGGCCGACCAGGTGTCGGGCCGGGTGCTGATCATCGAGGACGAGGCGATCATCGCCATGGACCTTGAAAGCATCGTGGCCGATCTGGGTCACAGGGTTACGGGTGTTGCCCGCACACGCGACGGCGCGGTGAAGCTTGGCAACGCCGAGGTGCCGGATCTGATCCTTGCCGACATTCAACTGGCCGACAATTCGTCGGGCGTCGATGCGGTGCGCGATCTGCTGAATGATCTGGGCAATCGTCCTGTCATCTTCATCACCGCCTTCCCCGAACGGCTTTTGACTGGTGAACGGCCGGAACCGGCCTTCCTGATCTCCAAACCGTATTCCGAAGAGCAGGTCCGTTCGGCCATCAGCCAGGCGATGTTCTTCTCATCGACGGAAACCCTCAAGGCCTGACCCCTGCCGGTTTTGCCCGAAAAAAAACGCGCCGGATTGCTCCGGCGCGTTTTTCCGTGCCTGGCCCGCCCGTGTCGCATGAGGGTACGAACACGGTAGGCCAAAACCGTCACACCTTGCGGACGGCCCGCATGATCAGCGTCGCCACGAACAGGACGAGGAAGATCACAAAGAGGATTTGCGCGATCCCGGCCGAAGCCGATGCGATGCCGCCAAAGCCGAACACACCGGCAATAATGGCGACGATGAAAAACAGAACTGCCCAGTAAAGCATGGTCTTTCTCCTAAGGCGGCTCAGGCGGTGCGCGAGCTGCGCGGCCCGAACAAGAGCCAGATGATGAAGCCAAGGATCGGCAGCACCAGAATAAGCAGTACCCACAGGACTTTCGGTCCGGTGTCCCGGTTCGACCCCACCACCGAGATGATGGCCCAGAGGTCAAGCGCGAGGACGATAAGGCCGCTCAAACCAGCATATTCAAACAATGTGCCGCTCCTTCGTGATGAGGCCGCGCCGGTCCGGTGCGGTTTAGTACATGGATAACGCCGCCCGAGGCGCGGCGGTTCCCGCAACAAAGCGCAGGCCGCAAATTCTTTCAGCCGCGCCGAAGGAGGCGGGTTTCAGGCACCGCAATGGGGTAAACGAACCGTCGTCCGGTCAGGCCAGCGAGGGCAACCAGAGCACGATCCACGGAAACGTCACCAGCAGGCCAATGGTGATCCCGTCGGCCAGAAAGAACGGCATCACGCCCCGGAACACATCCTGCACGCTGATGTCGTCACGCACCCCCGCCACCACAAAGCAGTTGAGCCCGATGGGCGGGGTGATCAGACAGAATTCGGCCATCTTGACCACCAGGATGCCGAACCAGATCGCGCACATCGTCCCGTTCATGCCAAAGGCGCTGTCGGCGGCAGTCACGAATTCGCCGCCGTTCAGCGCCATGACCGCCGGATAGACCACCGGCAGCGTCAGAAGCAGCATCCCGATGGCGTCCATGAACATGCCCAGCACCGCATAGGCCAAAAGAATGCAGATCAGGATCATCATCGGGCTGTAGTGCAGCGAGGTGATCCAGTCGGCGAAGGCGCTTGGCAGGTCGGCAAAGCCCAGAAACCGGACATAGATCAGCACGCCCCAGATGATCGAAAAGATCATCACGCTCAGCTTGGCGGTTTCCAGCAATGCGTCCTTCAACTCGGGCCAGCGCATGCCGCGGAAAAGCGCCATCAGGAAGACGATGAAGGCCCCGATGGCGCCGCCTTCGGTCGGCGTGCCCCAGGCATCTCCGCCAAAGGGGTTGTAGACGAAGAAGATGATGATGATCACCACCGCAAAGATCGGCAGCGCCGGGGGCAGCGACACCAGCCGCTGCTTCCAGGTAAAGCCGGTGACCGGCGGGCCAAAGCCCTTGATGGTCAGCGCCAGCACGATGATCAGCGAGGTGTAGACAAGGGCCGAAAAGACGCCGGGAATAAACCCTGCCAGCAGCAGCTTGCCCACATCCTGCTCCACGATGATCGCGTAGATCACAAGGATCGCCGAGGGCGGGATGAGGCTTGCCAGCGTGCCCGCTGCCGCCACCACCCCGGCGGCAAAGCGTTTGTCATAGCCCACCGCCAGCATCTCGGGGATGGCGATGCGCGCAAAGACCGCCGCCGTCGCCACGCTGGCCCCTGACACCGCGGCAAAACCGGCGGTCGCGAACACGGTCGATACCGCCAGTCCGCCCGGCACCCAGGCGACCCAGCGTTTCGCCGCCTCGAACAGCGCCCGCGTCAGACCCGCGTAATAGGCCAGATAGCCGATCAGGATGAACGTCGGGATCAGCGAGAGCGCCTGGCTCGCGACCTTGCCATGCGGCACCTGCCCTGCGGTCTTGACCGCAACGGTCAGCGCCCAGCCGAATTCCGCCAGTTCGTAATCCTTCTTCTCCCAGAAGATCCAGATCAGCCCCACCAGCCCCGCCAGTGCCGCGGCAAAGGCCACGCGCATCCCCAGCACGACCAGCACCAGCATCCCGCCCGTGACCCACAGGCCAATTTCCACCGGTTCCATCAGTCACGCCCCTGAATGTGTTCGGCCTCGGCCGCGGCCTGTTCGGCCACCGACATGATCAGCGGCACGGCCACCGGTGTCTCGTCGCCGCGCAGGAAGGCACGCCCGTACCCCCAAAGCTGCAGGACAAGCCGCAGCGCCATCACCGAAAAGGCCACCGGCACCACCAGCTTGGCGGGCCAGAGCGGCAGGCCGATGTCGATGGTGCTGTCCCGGCTCCACATCGGTTTGGTCATGTCAAAGCTGCGGTCGAAATGTGCGTAGGTGCCCCAGACCAGCGCCACGATCAGCAACAGGATCCCCAGCGTGCTGATGAATTCCACCAGCCACAGCACCCGCCCCCTGAGTTGCCCCACGACGATGTCCATGCGGATGTGACCGCCGTCGCGCTGGACATAGCTTACCCCCAGAATCGCGATCAGCGGCATGAACGTCTCGATCCAGTCCACGTAGCCGGGCAAGGGTTCGTTGAACCCGTTGCGCCCGGTGACGGACACCACCGCCAGCACCATCAGACCAAAGGCGAAAAGCCCCGCGATCAGGGCAAAGAACCGTTCAAGCCGATAAAGACGCCTGTCCAGATGGCTGAGCAGGCTGTCGTCGCGCAATACGGTGGATGAGCCGGCCATGGCGGTCGCTCTCCTATGTTGGGCAGAGGCAGGAAAAGATGCGGCCCCGGCGTCAGCGCCGGGGCCTGATGGCGGATCAGTTGCTCATCCGCTGCTTTTCCAGCGTGTCGTTCACCAGATCCAGAAGCTCCTGACCGGGGATGCCCTGCGCCGTCATCTCTTCCACCCAGGCGTCCGAGATCGAGGCGGTCTTCTCGCGGAAGGCCTCCAGCTCCTCGTCTGAAACGGTGACTTTGGTCACACCTTTCTCTTCCAGCACCTGGTCCCAGCGATCCAGCAGTTCGCCGTAGTTCTCGAGGTAGTAGTCGATCGCCTCGTCGACCGAGCTGTCGAGCGCTTCACGCTCGTCGTCCGACAGGCTTTCATAGGCGTCGATGTTGACGACGACCGGGCAATTGACCGTACCGGGGTTGAGGTTTTCGGTCCACCAGGCCGCCTGGTTGATGGTGCCAAAGCTCAGATGCGCGTGCTGGGCAAAGGCCACGGTATCGACGACACCCGACTCCATCGCCTGATAGGCCTCGGACGATGTGACAGAGGTCGGAACCGCACCCACGGCGCTGAACGCCTTGCCCAGACCGCCGGTGGCGCGCACGCGCATGCCGTCGAATTCCGAAAGCTCGTCGCGCGGCTCGCCCGTACCCACGATGTTGTACTGCGGCATGGGCGAGGTCATGAGCATCTTGGCGTTCCACTGCGCCATTTCCTCGGCCACCGCCGGATGCGCATAGACCGCGTGGCTGACCGCCACCTCCTCGTCCAGGTTCTTCACCCCCAGGAACGGCAGCTCGAGCACGGTGATCGCGCGGTTCTTGTCGGCGTGATAGCCCGCACAGAACTGCGCCATCTCGAAGGCGCCGATGCTGATGCCATCCAGGTTTTCGGTGTTCTTGGACAGGCCACCGTAGCTGATGTTCATGGTGAATTCGCCGTTGGTCTTTTCCTCGACCAGCTCGGCGAGCTTGTGGACATGCTCGGTAAAGGCGCGGCGTTTGCCCCAGAGCGAGACGTTCCATTCGGTGGCCATGGCTTCGGTGGCAAAGGCAGTGCTGATGGCCGCGACCGTCAGCTTCATCGCGATGTTTTTCATTGGTTCTCTCTCTCCCGTTGGCAGGCGGTGTTCCCCGCCTCGTCTGCTGAACCTAGAGGATACGGTCGGGCGTGCAAGCATGGATGCCCCGTTGATTGCGCTAACCGAGTCGCGCACGCCGGACGGCATCTCGGGCTCTTCGCGCAGGAACGGAACGATTTGTCACACCCGACACCCGCCTCGGTTGCAGCCGTTAGCGCATGACACCCAAAGCTGGCCGCGAATTCCGGCGTGCGGCAAATCCCTTGCCAGCAAGGGCTTTCCTTAACGTCAGTCAAATTTCTTTACAAAAATTGTACGCGCCAGGCAAACAATTTACAGATTAATTCATATATTTCATCAGCTTGTTTATTTTGTTTCTTAATTCTGTATTGTTCGCGTCAACGATCCAGGCGCCCGCCGCAGCGGTGCGCCCATCTGACGGAGGACAGATATGACCGATCAAACGCAAAGCCCCGGCACGGAAACCCATCCGCCCAGCGACGCGGCCATCGCCCGCGCCCACGTTGACGCGTCGCGGTATGAGGAGATGTATGCGGCGTCGGTGTCGGATCCTGAGGGGTTCTGGGCGGAGCATGGCAAGCGGATCGACTGGATCAAGCCTTATTCGACCGTCAAGAACGTCGACTTCACGCTCGGCAATGTCGGCATCAAGTGGTTCGAGGATGGCACGCTCAACGTCGCGGCCAACTGCATCGACCGGCATCTCGAGACCCGCGGCGACCAGACCGCGATCATCTGGGAGCCCGACGACCCCGAGGACGCGGCCAAGCACATCACCTACCGCGAGCTGCACCGCAGCGTCTGCAAGATGGCCAACATCCTCGAAGAGCTGGGCGTGCGCCGCGGCGACCGCGTCGTGATCTACCTGCCGATGATCCCCGAGGCCGCCTATGCCATGCTTGCCTGCGCGCGCATCGGCGCCATCCACTCCATCGTCTTCGCGGGCTTTTCGCCCGACGCGCTGGCCGCGCGGATCAACGGATCCGACGCCAAGGTACTGATCACCGCCGACGAGGCGCCCCGCGGCGGCAGGAAGACCGCGCTCAAGACAAACGCCGACCAGGCCCTGCGCAACTGCAAGGACAGCGTCAAATGCCTGGTGGTCAAGCGCACCGGCGGCCAGACCACCTGGGTCCAGGACCGCGACTATGATTACAACGAGATGGCCGCCGAAGCCTCGGACGTGAGCCAGCCTGCCGAGATGAACGCGGAGGACCCTCTCTTCATCCTCTACACCTCGGGCTCCACCGGGCAGCCAAAGGGCGTCGTGCATACATCTGGCGGCTATCTGGTTTATGCCGCGTTAACGCACGAGATCACGTTTGATTACCACGACGGCGACGTCTACTGGTGCACCGCCGACGTGGGCTGGGTGACCGGGCATTCCTACATTGTTTACGGGCCCTTAGCGAACGGCGCCACCACCGTGATGTTCGAAGGCGTGCCGACCTATCCGGACGCCAGCCGCTTCTGGCAGGTCTGCGAAAAGCACAAAGTCGCGCAGTTCTACACCGCGCCCACGGCGATTCGCGCGCTGATGGGCCAGGGTAATGATTTCGTAACCAAATGCGATCTATCCTCGCTGAAACTGCTGGGCACCGTGGGCGAACCGATCAACCCCGAGGCCTGGAACTGGTACAACGAGGTGGTGGGCGGCGGCCGCTGTCCCATCGTCGACACCTGGTGGCAGACCGAAACCGGCGGGCACCTGCTGACCCCGCTGCCCGGCGCGCATGCGACCAAACCCGGCGCCGCGATGAAGCCGTTCTTCGGCATCAAGCCGCTGGTGCTGGACCCGCAGACCGCCGAGGTGCAGGAACAGAACCCGACCGAGGGCGTGCTGGTCATCGCCGACAGCTGGCCCGGGCAGATGCGCACGGTCTGGGGCGATCACGAGCGGTTCGAGAAGACCTATTTCTCGGACTACAAGGGCTATTACTTCTCGGGCGATGGCTGCAGGCGCGACGCGGACGGGGATTACTGGATCACCGGCCGGGTCGACGACGTGATCAACGTCAGCGGCCACCGCATGGGCACGGCCGAGGTGGAATCGGCACTGGTGGCCCACGCCAAGGTCGCCGAAGCCGCAGTCGTCGGCTACCCGCACGAGGTCAAGGGCCAGGGCATCTATTGCTACGTCACCCTGATGAACGGGGTGGAACCTTCGGACGAGCTGACGAAAGAGCTGCGCACCTGGGTCCGCCAGGAAATCGGCCCCATCGCGTCCCCGGACCTCATCCAGTGGGCCCCCGGCCTGCCCAAAACCCGATCCGGCAAGATCATGCGCCGCATCCTGCGCAAGATCGCCGAAAACGACTACGGATCCCT